>JAYFQH010000027.1:0-72394 GCA_034927265.1 Paludibacter sp. | reverse complement strand
GGCTTATCAGACCAGCGGTTATACGCTTTACGCCCCCAACAACAAGGAAAAGTTTGAATACGACAAACAGGGGAATATCAAAAGACTCTGGCGGGATAAAGATTATTCTGGCATCGATTTTCTGCAAATGACTTACAATGGAAACCAGGTAACATCCGTAACAGACGCATATACCACCCAGGGACAGTATTCGGTAAAAGAATATCAGAATAAAGCAGGTAACAGTCTCAACGAGATGAGTTATGATGCCAACGGTAATATGACCAAAGATTTAGATCGTGATATCGTAACAATCAAATATAATTTACTAAATTTGCCTGATCTGATTCAGTTTAAAAACGGCTGTCAGATAAAAAACACTTACTCTGCCGACGGGCAGAAGTTAAGTTCCCGCTATGTCACCGTTGCAGAGGGTATATATCAACCGCTGAATCCCGGTCAGATCATTGAAAATCTTGATGTGAACGAGAATGACAATGTCACTGTTGGTGGAACGGATTATGTAGGGAACATTGAGTATGAGATTTATCGTTATTTCGATTGGGATGTAACATTTGAACCTGCGGAATTGAAGTATCTATGGCGTGTTCACAATCCGGAAGGTTATGTGAGTACCTTTAGCCTTGGCAGCTTATACGGGCCGGTATATAATTATTACAGGAAAGACCATCTGGGCAACAACCGTGAAGTATGGAATGCTTCGTACAAATGGGGGAGTGCCACCCGTCCGGCAGCAACCAACCAAATTACACAGTATTATCCGAGTGGTTTGCCATGGGCGTCCAATACAGGAGATAATCCCGGGACGCAAGCGTATAAGTATAATGGGAAGGAGTTTGTGGAGATGCATGGGTGGGATAGCTATGATTACGGAGCACGGGTGATGTATCCGGCGATAGGACCGCAGTTTATGAGTGTGGATCCACTGTGCGAAAAGTATTATTGGATTAGTCCGTATGCGTATTGTTTGAATAATCCGGTGAGGTTTGTGGATCCGGATGGGAGACAAGTAATACTGGGAGGGCCTGCTTTAAATGAGGGTATGAAAAGTATATTACCTTATACTGATCTTAACGATGTATGGGTATTAGGTTCTGCCATATTATCAACATTTACTGATATTCAACCGCAAAATATTGATGGAAGCCCTGCAAGTGGACAAGATATTGAAGCGGCAAAGAATGGTTTACTATTACCAGTGTTAAGTGGTAGCGCCGTGAATAAGGCAAGTAACGTAATAGAAAATGCTGCAAAAGGAAAGGCAGGCAAGATTATAATAAAAGAAAATGGGGTAACTGTAAAATCTTATGGAACCAATGATGCTCATAAACCTGCCCATGCTCACGTTAAAGGAGGAGGAAAAGAAGTTAGAGTCGGTCCAAACGGAAAACCATTGAAAGGCCAACCGGAATTGTCTGACAAACAAAGAAAAGTTGTAGAGAATAATAAAAAAGTTATCCGAAAAGAAGTAAATGCAGTCGGAAAACAAAATAAAAAAATTGAAGATCAAAAACAAAGAAATGATTGACATTACAGAATTTAACAAGGCTCTTTCAAAAAGAGTTATGACAGGTAAAATTGACTGTATCTATAGCACCAATAATTACGATTACAACAAACTGCATATTTACAGTAAAATAGTGTTTCCGCATAGTGTAAATTATTATTTTGAGAATTATATTCCTGTAGATATTTTATGTAATAATAGAGGATTAAGGCTACTACCTCCAATGGAATTAGAATTAATTGATGAAAAATTTTTGCTTTTTGCAAAAATAAACAATATTGAGAACATTTGTTTCGACACGAGTAACATTAACTTTGCAAGTGAATGGGATATAGTCAATTATTCAAATAACTATTTAATAACAAAGACTATATCTAGTTTTTTATCTAACAAAGTTTGGGCTTGGATTGAAAGAGGTAGAAAAATATGGGATCAAGAATAACATAGAAAGTTTGGACAGTGTCAAATCCTGTAGTTTTTCATTTACACAAAATTATGGATAGTCCCTAATATAAATTTAAACGCTCGTCAAATATAATCAAAAATTGATTTAAAATCATCCCCCAATCACGGATTGGCATAGTCCATTTTTTTGGTTATCTCATTCATTGCCAGAAAAACAGATTTCATAACCGCTTCATCCGTTGGGAAAGAATCCTTTGATTTAGTGTATTTCCGTATTTTCCCATTGAGGTTTTCAATGATATTAGTTGTATAAATAATAATCCTGATTTCCAGCGGAAAATCGAAAAAAGCAGTTGATTCATCCCAGTTTTTGCGCCAGCTTTTAATGGCATACGAGTATTTGCTGTTCCATTTTTGCTCTAATGTATCCAAGCCAGCCTCGGCAGCTGCTTTGGTTGGCGCAGTGTAAATTGTCTTCATGTCGGCAGCAAATTCCTTTTTATCTTTCCAAACCACGTATTTGGCAGAGTTTCTGATTTGGTGAACAACGCAGATCTGTTTTGTGGCAGTAGGAAATACTGAGGCAATGGTTTCGGAAAACCCATTCAAATTATCAGTAACAGTAATGAGAATATCTTTTACTCCCCGTGCCTTTATGTCCGTGAGAACTGATATCCAAAAAGCAGAAGATTCCGTTTTGCCAAGCCAAAGTCCCAAAACTTCTTTTCGTCCATCCTTACGTAACCCAATGGCACCTTTACCTGCAAACGATGTCCCAAATTGGGCAAATGGTGTCGCATATTGGACAAATGATGTCGCCTGTTTCTAAAATATACATCTTATTTTTGCAGCGATATTGTCACGCGACTGATCACCGGTGGCAAACAACGCAAATTATTTATCCTTTAAAACTCATTGACATGCCGTACCTTTACATTGCAAATCCATCCACAAACGAACAAGCCGGTTTTCTTTCTCCGGCTTCAAATTGCATAACCAATATGCTGAAAAGATTTATTAATATCATCATGATGATCGTGGTAAGAGTCATCACTCCATTGGTGATATTGGTTTATTGCAATATATGTAAAGGTGGCAACTCTATTGCTAATGACCGACTTTACCCGATTGTTGTCGAAAATGCAAGGCTGTTTTTAATCAAAAAAAGCCTTGCATTTCTGCCTCAACGCCTACTGGCCAACGTCGAAATGCGCACTGCGTTTTATCAAAACAAGGCTTGCGTAGCGCTGCTGTCCAGTGCTTATTTTAATGAAATGCAGTGCGCATTTCGACGATAATCAGTAAGCATTCAGGCTAAAATCCAGGGCGCAATTTACATAAAAAGCTATGGCTCTTTTACCGGTAATGACATGGTTCATTACCGGATTGCTTGTTTCCACTATTGAGATGATTTGTTTATGTTGCTATGTGATTGACCGATATTAACGCACAATAATCTTTTTTGTCAGTTGCCCCACTTTACCATTCAGTTTCAGCAAATAAACACCACTTGTCAATCCATCTAACTGAATTTTCTGTTCTTTCACCGCTTCACCTTTCAGTAGAGCTTTTCCTGCAAGATCGCTGATTTCAAATTGAGTTCTTTCCGTTAAGCCGTCAACGATCAGATAGGCTTTTGCAGGGATGGGGTAGATATCGACTCCGGTAAAAATATTTTCATCAACACCTGAATAATCTTCGTTTGAATAGTAATAAGCTTTACTTTCCTTCACCGTCCAGTCGGAAGCGCTTTTGTTCCATACAAAAGTGGTGTCACGGCTGGCTTTTCCTTCGGCATTAAGTTTTCTTACTTGTTTGAGTAGTCCGATCCATTCGTTTTTTGTTCTGTCCCACTGGTTATATTGTGCATACAAAAGGACATTTCCCTTTTGATCATAAACCGTTTCAATTTTTGAATTGCCTATCCAGGTGCTGCTTGTACTATCCCACATGTAGGTTGCTTCGAGCACCTTATTGCCATATTCGTCGAATCTGATATCCTGTTTGTAAACATTCATCCATGTCAGTCCGGTGGCATCCCACGAAAAGCTGACAGTTCCATTAGGATTTCCCTTGTTGTCATATAAAAATTCCGACTTTGACGAAGCAGTCCATTTGGTATTTGCCTGATCCCATAGATAGTTGAGCATGGCGGTCATTTTCTTTGCCTGATTGTAGGTGTATTCCATTTTGCCGGTATTGTCCCATTGTTTGGTTTCATTGTTCCAGCTTTGAGTAATGGTGTAGGCCAGAATTGTATCGTTATTCAGTTTATTTTCGGTTTTGCTTGAACCGATCCATGTCTGATTGTTGTAATCCCACATATAGCTGGTCATCAACATTACAAAACCATCTGCAACCTTTTGCAAACGGCTTTCCATTTTGGAGTTTCCCATCCAGGAGGAAGATGAACTGTCCCACATGTAGTCGGCAGTTGAAGTTTGAAGTCCTTCATTATCGTACGTGGCTTCCCATTTTGTGCTGCCTACCCATACAGAATTTACAGCATCCCAATTGTAGTTCACACTTGAGGTATTGTTACCGTTGGCGTCGTATTCCTTTACCTGTTTCATCTCGTCAATCCATTTGGCGGATTCGCTGTCCCATCTTGAGGAAAGCGACAGTAATAAATCACCATGAGCATTATAGGTGTTATTGATTTTATTTGTCATTGTCCACTCGGCGGTATTGGAACTGCGAATAAAGGTTTGGCGGGTGAGTATATTCCGTTTACTGTCGTAAGTAATTTCGGTTTTGTCAGTATTCACCCATACTGAGTTGGTTTTATCCCAGGTATAATACAATACCAGGGTTTCATCTCTCTGACTGTTACGGGTGGTTTCCGATTTATTAGAAGTGATCCAGCTGTTGGTGGTTCTGTCCCAGTAATACGAAAGCACAGAAGCATATGCACCATGTTCATCATAGGTGTATTCATATTTTGATTTTCCCGCAAGGATAAAATCCATCCAGCCAATGGCATAATCAGCTCCCATCAGCAGTTTGCCATCAGAGTTATAGGTTCTTTCATACATCTCGCTACAATACCAGTCGAGTTTGGATACATCCCAGTAATAGGTTTTGCTCAAACTCATATTTCCATAGCTGTCGTGCTCGTATTCATATTTAACAGAGTTAATCCAGATGCTTTTAATGCTATCCCATTTTAATTCGGTCTCGGTAGTTGGCTTACCTGCCTGGTTAAAGGCAAAGAGCCTTTTTTTCAGTAAGGTGCCTCTACCATTTCTGGTAATAATGCTGTCGAGCAATGCATCGGGTTCATTGTCAGGAATACCAACCTTTTGTATTGTTGGTTTTACGGCACTAATGGATTGAGTTGCACTGACCCGCGACTGTAAGGTCAGTAATTTTTCCTGAATGCTACCGTTTTTGGAAGGTTGGTTTGCGGCGGTGGTAAGTGTCATTGCCGTAAACAAAAGTAATAATAATGTTGATTTTTTCATTTTCTTGTTTGGTGTTAAATTGTTTATTCAAAAGTACATACAAGGGGTGGATTGATTGTTAAGATTCATAAATGTTGACAATATATATGCAAATGAGCTTGCCGTAGTATTACGACAAGCTCATCCAAAGTAGATGTAAATGATTAATGGTTAAAAATGTAACATAACATATAATCCGACATGCTGAAAAGAATTGGGTGTGAAGCTTGAACTTTTGAAGTTTAATTCATGTCCACCGGGCGAAATAGCCTTATCTACGAAAATATGTTTGTCGTTCATCATCTTTTCCGTTTTTATGTAACGTTGCATTTCCTGACTATATACGATATTCAAACTAACTTCACCACCAATACATAACCGGGGTATAATGTAATATTCAAAACCGGCAATACCACCAGCACCGAACATAAAGTCATTTAACGATACTTCGCTAAGTGTACGTTCTCCCTGATTATATGCAAAGTTACTGGTTGGAGTTGGATTTAATTCTGTCATCGGATTGCCATAAGTATAATCCGTTTTATTTTTACTGTATTGTGTAAATAGCTGGCCACCGTAAAATCCACGCAAACGTTTTTGTCCGATAAACTTTTGCAGACCTAATGATAAATAATACCCGTTAATTTTATCCACACGCATATCGGTAACCTGTGCATTGCTCAATGGGTTTGCCAAATGTGCTGCATCATCGTTTACATAGAATAACTGATGATCGGATATCGAATTTACTCCCAATACAGTCCTTAATGCCGTTATATCCGACAGGTAGTATTTCGCATAAATAAGAGGACTGGACAAATCAAACTGGTTGTTTGTTGTTCCATTGAACATATTGCCTATAAAATTAAAAACAGGAGTTGCATCAGCACCGATAGCGTAACTTCCGGCTTCAGGCAGGTAGCTGGTACCTCTCATTTGCTTAGTTTCATTTTGTGCATAGGATATTTGCCCTACGATTATTGCAAACAACAGTAATGCTATTTTATTTATTGTTTTCATATTTCCATCAATTAATTTGTTGTCGCAATAATTTCTACTGTTTTAGTCCCGTCTGCAATAAATGATCCGGCAATGGTAAATGTTTTTGTACTAGAGACACCTCCGGCTTTTTTAGTAGCATTAAAGGTCCCTGTGAAAGTTACAGAACGGCCTTTAGGAATGTCGATTGTATAAGTTCCGTTTGAAACAGTCACATTTTTAATTGCTCCTGTGCTATTCGGATAGTAAAATCTTATGAGTGTGCCGTTCGGAATATTTTCAAGCCCGGAAGAAGTGTCATCCAGTTCCACTTTTGCATTTCCGCTTATAGTAACTGTTGGATTAATACTTGTTCCACCTGCTGCAGAGATATTGAGTGTTGATACATTATTGGCAAATGAACCAGAACCATTCATGTTGTATTCGAAATCTTCATTTACATAGACAGTCCCTGACGACTGGGGATCAATCATGGAAACCTTTTTTGAGTAAGTAAATTTAGTTGACCAATAAACAGTTTGATCTTTAGGAGCATTTATAGAATATGTTCCATTATTGACTGTGGTAGTTATTCCCCAGATTGGGGTAGTTGTTGTCCAGAATTTAATGACAGAACCATTAGGCATATTTTCCAAACCAGCAGTGCTTTCGTCCAGATCAGCCAGTGCTGTACCTGTTACCTGCGATATTATAGGGTAAACAGTTAAATCTGTACCTTCTCCTGAATTGGCTGCAACAATATCCACCACTTCGTCCATAGTGTTAAAAGTTCTCACTGCATCGTATTTATACTCATAATTAACATTGGTATAAGTGCTTGTGGTAAGATTCCAGACTTTTTTTGAGTAGGTAAATTTTGATTTAACAGTTAAAGCTATACCTTTGGGAACTGATATTGTATAGGTTCCATTTGTTACAACTGTAGAATCCTTCCAGGTGCCGTTGAAAAAATTAATTACAGTTCCGTTAGGAACATTTTCATTACCACCTGTTTCCTGATTCAAATTGGCTGTAAATTTACCTGTAATTTTAACCTTATCGATGTACGAAGGAGCTGCAGTGATTTTATCATACTGAATATCGAGAGTTATCGACTGTCCGGAACTGATGGCTTTGTTCGTGGCTGCTGTTACGGAATATGTTTTTCTAACATTTGTATTTAGTGACCCATAAGGCTGGATTTGATCGAACTCAAATGTAAATGGAAGAATTGATACATTTACACCGTTGGCATCAGTGGGTATCAATGCATTAAACTTACCATCGGCTGCAACTGTAATTGTATCCTGCCATTTTCCGGTAGAAGCAGGGTTAATGTCAGAATAATTTACCTCAATGAGTAATTGAGTGCCTGCCGGAACAAATTCCAAACCACTGCTTTGCAGATTTAGTTCGGCTGTAACGACTCCTGAAATCGTAGCTTTAGGAACTAAATCAATTGTTTGATCACTCGAAACAACCATCTCTTCACATCCAGTAAATGATACCAAAGCAACTGCAGTTAGTACCATCAAAAAAAGTGTTTTTTTCATAAAATAAATTGTTTAATAGTTAATAAATAAGAATATATTAGAAATTTGAATTTAATCTCAAATCTGGAAACGACTTTATTTGATTAATGTACGGATTATCAGAATAAACACTTTTATTCTGAATTAAATTTCGATATACTTTATTGTCTGGTTGATTTCTTCCGGGCAATTGATGACTTATAGAACAGATGTGTAAATCATAATGGAATAAGTAGTAAACAAGTATGCATTATAATAAATCTATAAAAAATGTAAAATTAATATATTATTTTATAAATATTAGCATAATGATAGATGTTTCTTGTGTTAAATATTTAGTTGGGTCTAAATCTGTGATTATCCTTATTCTTGAGGCCTGTTATTAATTGATTATAAACAAAAAAAAGACCTACACCATCGTGTAAGTCTTTTTTGTTTCAGCAGTCGGGATGACAAGATTCGAACTTGCGACCACTCGCCCCCCAGACGAGTACTCTAAACCGGGCTGAGCTACATCCCGCTGTTTTAATGCGAGTGCAAAAATAGGAAAAAGTATTGAATTATCAAAGTCCTTTTTCAGATAAATATCTTTCTGCTTCGATGGCTGCCTGACATCCGCTTCCCGCTGCGGTAATGGCCTGACGGTAATGCGGGTCGGCTACGTCGCCTGCGGCAAATACTCCGGGTACATTAGTCCGTGGTGTACCTGGAATGGTTTTGATATAACCCACCTCGTCGGTTTCAATCCATGGTTTGAAAATATCGGAGTTAGGTTTGTGACCTATGGCCAGGAAGAATCCATCAATGTCGATATGTATCTGTTCTTCACCAGCCTGTCCACGGCGTTTTACCAGATTGGCACCCTGTACTACCTTGTCGCCGGTCAGTCCCAGCGTTTCGTGTTCGAACAATACTTCTATTTTTGGATTGCTCAGTACACGATCCTGCATGATTTTAGAAGCACGGAGGAAAGGTTTACGTACAATAAGGTACACTTTGTTGGCTAATCCCGAAAGATAAATGGCTTCCTCGCAGGCAGTATCGCCACCACCGACTACGGCAACATTCATCTTACGGTAGAAGAATCCGTCGCAGGTAGCACAGGCTGATACTCCCGAACCTGCATATTTAGTTTCGTCGGGCAAACCTAAGTATTTGGCAGTAGCTCCGGTTGAAATAATGAGAGTATCGGTTTCAATAACCTTGTCGCCATCAATCGTTACCTTGTAGGGAGCGGCCGACAAATCGGTAGCTGTGGCATGTCCGTAACGGATATCTGCTCCGAAACGTTCGGCTTGTTTCTTTAAATCCTCCATCAATTCCGGACCTGTAGTTCCGGTGGGATAACCAGGGAAGTTTTCGACTTCGGTGGTAGTGGTTAATTGTCCGCCCGGCTGCATACCTTCATACAATACGGGTGACAAATTCGCTCGCGATGCATAAATTGCGGCTGTGTAGCCGGCTGGTCCTGATCCTATGATCAGACATCTAACTTTTTCTGTCATAATATTTCGTTTTTTACAATTTTATAATTCCAATGGTTAAAATCTGATTCATTTTATTCCTCCGGTTAAAACCGGAGGCTATTCATATCCTCTGTATATAATTCAAATCTATTCAAACCCAATCATCCTCATCCCCCGGTTAAAACCGGGGCTATTCATTACCTCAGGTCATTTACCATTACCCCTTTGAATTTTGTTTTATCAAATACAAAGGTGTTTTGGCTGACCGACACTTTCTTTTGATAATTGAATAAAGACAGTTGGTTGGTCATGCCGTTTTTTTGCTGAATGAAAATGGATGAAAGATTCCCTGTTGCTTTCGAAAACTGAACTTCCACCTTTGTGAAAGTTGCATTCTTTGTTTTCGGAGTCATCACGACAATGTGATTTTTGTCACTCTTAACCTTGCCGAATTGTATCCTACTCACTTTCTTAAAAGCGGAAAGAATACTGGCAGGATTTGTTTCGGCCAACTCTTGTTCGGTCGGCTCGGTAATGCTCACTTCATTGCTTTCTTTCATGAATGCCCACTGTGTTTTTCCGTCGAACCACACCCGGGCTTCTTCCATTTCAAGGTAAAACTGATTATTTTTCAGAATGAATGTACCTGAAACCTGCTGCGAATTTACACCATTTTTTTCTGAAATTTTAAGGCTAAAGCCCGTGCGAATGGCTTCAGTCTTTATTGAATTCATAAAATTGTTTATAAGTCGTTCAGCATCAGTGTTATTCTGAGCTTTAATAATGAAAATCGAATTTATGAATAGGATGATAGAGATTATGAATTTATGCATGTTAACTATTTTATTAAGAACGGTATATTTTAATACGAATGTTGTATTAACGGGAATTATTCTGTTATTGTTTATTTTTAATTTCAAATAGCTGTGTATGAACTCCTTTTGCATCAATAGTTTTTAAAATATACACACTGGAAGGAAAATCCGTCAGATTTATGCATATTGATGATAAGTTTTGAAAATGTTGACGGTAATGTGTTTTTCCCTGTAAATCGAAAATCATTACTTCGGTATTTTCTCCTGTAGTTGAAGATTCGAAGACGATATAATCAGTGGCAGGGTTAGGGTAGATGCGTCCTGCTATCGGCGAACGAACACCATCAACATCCGACATGATGCCGAGATAACTGTCAATTTCCTGCTGAGTCAGCGCTCTCGACAGTATGAAAAATTCGTCGATAATGCCGTGAAAGCGTGCTTCGAACAAGCTGTCCTTACTGATTTTACAGCCAATACTCGCAGGATAAAGTGAAACATGGAGGATTGGCGGAACATCTATGGAAGCATCCTGAATACCATTCAAATACGCCCTTATTTTAAAATTGTCGTAAGTGAAAATTGTATGTGTCCATATTTGAGGCTTTATAGTGCTTTTCGTGTCTAAATATATCCATTCTTTCTCAGAGGTTCCGGTGGCTTTAAAGAAACCGCCGACACGCATCTTTCCTCTTTCGGCAAGTAATTTGGGAGTATTGCCGTTACGAAGGTTAAACCAGTACGAATCGGTTTTTTCGAGTATCTCCATGCGTTGTTTGTCTGAACCAAGTGAATAGGGTTTTATCCATGCCATGAGCGTGAATTGCTGCATATTCAGCCGGGCATCTTTCCCTACATAAATATAGGAGGTAGAATCGTTATAAGCCAGCGCATCTCCTTCTTTACCGGTTGTTATCGTAGTGTTGTATCTGATTCCGTTGAGGGCGTTTGGTGACAGATCATGTATCACTGAATCGACAATTTCTTCAAAATCATAATACAGAACAAGGTCAGGGTCTGTTTTGAGCTGATTTGTCTGTGCTTTAATTGATAGAATATTGAAAATCAAAAATATAATGATTGCCTGAGATTGCCTGAATGCAATATTTGATGATAATCTATCCAACATTATTCGATGCTTACTTATGTGCACTAATGTGACTGATGTGATTCAAAGATCAGCGCATCTGTTTCAAAATCTGTTCCAGATGATATTCATCCATCACCAGTACCTGACGGGCTTTACTTCCTTCGTTCGGTCCGATAATACCGGCAACCTCCAGCTGATCGACAATACGGCCTGCACGGTTGTAGCCTATTGAAAACTTACGTTGTATATTGGAAGTAGAGCCTTGCTGCGATGAAACGATGAGACGGGCTGCTTCCTCGAACAGCGGATCTCTTTTACTCATATCGACAGAACTCATATCCAGTCCTTCACCCTCGGCACCTACATATTCAGGCAGATAGAAGGCGGTAGGGTAGCCCTGTTGCTGACCAACATGATGAACGATGTTTTCCACTTCAGGAGTGTCAACAAAGGCACATTGTACACGAATCAGTTCATTGCCGGAAGTGAAGAGCATGTCGCCACGTCCTACCAACTGATTGGCTCCCGGACTGTCGATGATGGTGCGCGAGTCGATCATGGACGACACACGGAAAGCAACGCGCGCCGGGAAGTTGGCCTTGATAACACCTGTAATGATGTTCACAGATGGCCGTTGTGTGGCAATAATCATGTGAATACCAATAGCCCGGGCCAATTGAGCGATACGGGCAATCGGAAGTTCAATTTCTTTTCCGGCAGTCATGATGAGATCGCCGAACTCGTCGACAATCACTACTATATATGGCAGGAACTTATGTCCTTTTTCGGGATTGAGCTGACGGTTGATGAACTTTTCGTTGTATTCCTTGATATTTCTTACGTGCGCTTTCTTCAACAGGTCGTAGCGTTCATCCATTTCTTTACAAAGCGAGTTCAGGGTCTCTACCACTTTGGTAGTATCGGTGATAATAGCATCTTCTCCATCAGGCAATTTAGCTAAGAAATGCTTTTCGATATCACCATAAATATTGAATTCTACCTTTTTAGGATCAATGAGTACAAACTTCAGTACTGCCGGATGTTTTTTATAAAGCAGGGAAGTGATGATGGCATTCAGACCTACTGATTTACCCTGACCGGTAGCACCCGCAACAAGCAAGTGAGGCAGTTTGGTCAAATCCACCATAAAGATTTCGTTGGTAATGGTACGTCCGAAAGCAATGGGAAGCTCGAATTTAGATTCCTGGAATTTTTTAGATGCTATGATGGAGTGCATGGAAACAACCTGCGGGTCGGCATTGGGGACCTCAATACCGATGGTTCCTTTTCCGGGTATAGGTGCGATAATACGGATGCCGGTAGCCGCAAGACTCAACATGATGTCGTACTCAAGGTTACGGATTTTCGAAATTCTGACGCCTTCTTTCGGAACTATTTCATACAAAGTGATGGTAGGACCTACCGTTGCCTTAATTGTTTTGATTTCAATACCGTAATTTTGCAAGGTGGAGGTAATACGTTCTTTATTGGCATTCTGCTCCTTCATGTCGATCTGGGTTTCATTATCAGTGCCGTACACCTTAAGCAAACTTAGCGTTGGATACACATACCTTGACAAGTCAAGCGTTGGATCATACAGTCCCAGTTTCTCGATATTATAAAACGGATCGTCGTTTTCTTCGCTGTTGTTCTGAATGTCGGCAATATCCACCGGTTTGTTTTCTTCATCATCCAGAGGTTTCTCGATTTCGAAAGTTACGTCATCTTCAGGATTTTCCTGTAGGTCAGTGTCAGTTTCTTCTTCAACGACTTTGTCATTACTCCCCACGATCCATTCTTCAGGAACGATTTCAGTACCTACAGCGACACTTGGCTCCTGATCGATTTCTTCATTATCTTCCAGATCCTCTGTGACTACTTCACTTGCTGTGTTTTTATTCTTTGAAAACAGGTTTCTCAGAAAAGGAATTGTTTTGACAGATGTGATGATGCTATATATCAATACGGAACCTCCTAAGACAAGGATTAATCCTAATTCACCGATATATGAAATGATCCATTCGCTTACGTAGACTCCATGCTCGCCCCCCAACAGGAAGAAAAGATAAGGTCGAAACCACATGTCGGCAAAACCAAGCGTTATAGATAGCCATACGAGCCAGAATCCGCAATGAAAAAAGGCTTTCCATAAAGAACATATTTTCTTTTTCATCAACCGGAAAGCTACAATTCCTCCAAAAATAAGTATGGAAAAAGCCCCTATGCCAAAACCTTTGTGAATAATGAGGTGAGAAATGAGTGCACCTCCCACAGAGGTGACGTTTTGAATTTCGTTTCTTGTTTCATGCAGTTCACGAAGGCTTAATTCCATCTTGCTCTGATCTTCGGCACCTGTAAAGAAATAAGAGATCATACCGATGAAAATATAGATCAGTAGGAGAAAAATAGCGAGGCCAATGATAAAATGAAGACGTTCGTCACGAAAGAAATTTGTCAGTTGTTTAAAACTTCCGGCAGACTGAGACTTTGTCCTGGTAGTTTCTTTCTTTTTTTTGCCGTCGACATTCAAAGGAATGGTTTTCGATTCTTCTTTTGGCGCAATATAAGATCTGACAGGTTTTCTGGGTGGCATAGTAAAATAAGTTGTTTCTTCAATTTTATAATTTGCAAAAATAACAAAAAAACTTAGTGAAATTTGTTTTATTTGCTTTAAATTTACGGAAAATTATTCACTTTAGCCAATTTAGGGTATTTTATTATGTACATTCTTCAGACTTCCTCTCTTACAATAGGTTATATTCAAGGTAAAAGGTCTGTGCTTGTGCAGTCGTGTTTGAATCTGGCTGCCGGGTCCGGCGAAATGGTATGCCTGATCGGTCCTAATGGTAGTGGAAAAAGCACTTTGCTAAGGACTTTGTGTGGATTGCAGCCGGCTATTGCCGGCCAATCTTTTGTTCAGGGTGTGGATATTCAGAAAATTTCGAATCACGAAAGAGCATTGTTGATTTCACTGGTATTGACCGACAGGATCGAAGTTGAACATGCAACAGTGAAAGCAATTGTCGCCATGGGAAGACATCCGCACAGCAACTGGTGGGGCAATGTTTCTGATGAAGATGATGTGAAAGTAGATGCAGCCATCAGGTTGGTGCATCTGGAAGAGAAATCGGAAAGCCTGCTGACCGAATTGTCAGATGGCGAACGACAGCGGGTGATGATTGCCAAAGCCTTTGTTCAGGACACTCCGATAATTATTCTTGATGAACCAACTGCTCATCTTGATTTGCCCAACCGGGTTGAGATAATGTTATTACTGCACAAACTTGCTCACGAAACCGGTAAATGTATCGTGATCTCAACACATGAACTTGATATTGCTTTGCAGGCAGCAGACCGGATATGGTTAATGACAACAGGAAAGGGTGTAGAAGTTGGAGTTCCTGAAGATTTGGTGTTGAATGGTAATTTTAGCGAGGCTTTTATGAACAATAACTTCATTTTCAATCCCTCAAACGGTAATTTCTCCATGAATTACCGGCTCACAAAAGAAGTGGAAGTCAGTGGCGACAAAACGAGAATGTACTGGACCCTTCGTGCTCTTGCACGTGCCGGCTATGCAGCAGTAAGTAAAGCTGATAAAAAAATTGTGGTCGAAAGTGATTGTTGGAAAATTGGAAACCAGCAGGTGGATTCGATAGAAAAACTTTTGTTAGTGATAAGTGATAAGTGAAGTTATTGTCACTTATCACTTATCACTAATTTAAATAACCAGTGAAGGCGGAATAAAGGTTCTGGTACCCAGTTCCTGATCCAGCATATAAAGTCCGCGGGCATCTCCTCCGAACAGGTCAAAGCGTTTGCAGAGTTCATCTACATTTTGTTCTTCTTCTGCCTGTTCTTTCACAAACCAGTCGAGAAACTGCATTGTTTTAAAGTCCTTTAATTCAAACGCGGCAGCATAAATCTCATTGATCCATTTTGAAACCAGCAATTCATGATCATAAGCTGCTGTAAGCGGATGTTTATGGTTGGTGAATTTAATCGCCGGTTTTTCAATGGCCTCCAGAACGACTGTTTCGCCATTCAATTGTAAATATTTAAGGAACAACATGGCGTGCGCATATTCTTCCTGTGTCTGGATGTTAAACCAATTGGCAAAGCCATTCAGACTTTGATCGGTATAATAATTCGCCATATCCAAATAAAAAAACGAAGAGTAAAACTCTTTATTGATCTGACTATTGATCAATTCCACAATCTTTTTGTCTAACATAATCCTAAATTTTAAACGTTTATATTTGGTTGTTTAATTTTCAACTCTCAACTCTCAACTCTCAATTCGCTCAATTTTAGCTCCCAGCGCATTCAGTCGTATGTCAATGTCCTGATACCCCCGGTCAATCTGGTCGATATTCTCGATAATACTGGTTCCTTCGGCCGACATGGCGGCAATCAGCAGGGCGATTCCTGCGCGGATGTCAGGAGAACTCATTCTGGCTGCTCTCAGATGCAGGTTTTCTCCCTGACCAATAACAGTTGCCCTGTGAGGATCGCATAAAATAATCTGTGCACCCATGTCAATCAGCTTGTCTACAAAGAAGAGTCTGCTTTCGAACATTTTCTGATGGATCAGTACACTACCTTTGGCTTTTGCTGCAATAACGAGAAATACGCTTAACAGGTCGGGTGTTAGTCCGGGCCATGGCGCATCAGCCAGGGTCATGATAGAGCCATCAATAAATGATTCGATGGTATATTCTTTATGTTCGGGAACAACGATATCGTCGCCGTCGCGTTCCAGTTGTATGCCTAATTTTCTGAAGCTATCCGGAATAATTCCGAGTTCATCGTAGGCTACATTTTTTATTCGTATTGATGAACCAGTCATAGCTGCCAGTCCGATAAAGCTACCGACTTCAATCATATCAGGCAAAATCTGATGGGTACATCCATTCAGTTTATTAACACCTTCGATGGTTAAAAAGTTGGATCCTATACCGGAAATTTTAGCTCCCATCCTGTTCAACATACGGCAAAGTTGTTGTACATAGGGTTCGCAAGCGGCATTATAGATAGTAGTAGTACCTTCGGCAAGTACCGCTGTCATGAGGATGTTTGCTGTTCCTGTTACCGAAGCTTCATCGAGCAACATATAACATCCCGTAAGTTTATCAGCTTTGATCTCATATAACTTTTTATCAGGATCATATCTGAAATCGGCTCCCAGTTTCTGAATGCCAATAAAATGGGTATCTAATCTTCTTCTTCCGATTTTGTCACCACCCGGTTTTGGGATGACAGCTTCTTTATATCTGCCCATCAACGGTCCAACTATCATGACAGATCCTCGCAGGGAAGCGCTCTTTTTGTAAAACTCAGGAGTGAGCAAATAGTCAAAATTTACCTTCTGAGCTTTGAAAGCATAACTGTGACGATCAATCCGCTTTACTTCAACACCCATTTCGGAAAGCAAATGTATGAGGTTATTGACATCAAGTATGTCGGGTATGTTGTTGATGATGACTTCTCCATCTGTCAGAAGTACAGCGCAAATTACCTGTAATGCCTCGTTTTTAGCTCCCTGAGGTGTGATTTCCCCTGAAAGTTTACGTTTTCCTACAATGCTGAATGATGCCATCTATTTTTTTCTGATTTTATTTTTCTTATTATGCAGAACATCTTTTGTCTCAACAAGTCTGAAAGAATCATCCGTAAAATCCAGTTTTCCATTCGATAATTCTCTTAAATCTTCAAATATTTTGCGGTTGTCCACAACTTCCTTGTTCCAGGCCAGAAAGCACTTTTTCATTTGGTTGGCAATTAACCGGATTAATTCTGTTCGCTCTTCTCCTTCTTCATAATCAGCAACTCTTTCTATCATTCTTTCAAGCGTTTTTCCGTAATGCTGATAATGTATCCTGTAATTCTGATAAGGAATGGTTTCCGGACGGGTGTATAAAGTTTCCGCTGTTACAATATCATATGGGAAATCAATATCGAGCTTGAAATCGGACATGATGGCCAGGTGGTCCCATAGCTTGTGTTTGAAATCATTTACATCGCGCAAATAAGGAAAAAGGCTTCCCATGATGTTTATAATAGTCTGCACGCAACGGGTACGTTCTTCACGATCCTCAATGGTCATGGCATGCCTGACCATTTGTTGTATGTTGCGCCCGTATTCGGGCATAATCAGTTTTCCCTGTAATGTTGGATAGTCCATGTTCTATAGTTGTTTGTATAGCGCAAAGTTAGTTATTTTATTTTTGAATACAAATAAGGTATAGAATAAAATAATACTATATTGATGATATAATAGAGTTTATATCGATTAATTTTTTAACCACATAGAATTCACAATAGTTAACATAAGAAAACCGCGATCCATCAGTACTACTATTATGAAGATATTAGTCTATATGTAGGTTACATAAACGTTTTTCTTTCAGAAAAACAGCTTCTGTGGACTCCTGTACCTTATGTATTAGTTCTTTATTATTTAAATTGATGTAATGTTTATTATATTGAAAAAGGGAAAAGGCAAAATTAAATATTCATAAACAATTTATACAACAGGTTTGTTTTATCCAAAAAAAATATCGTATCTTGCAGTCCTTTTTTCTAAACAAAATAACCAATACGTTTTAAGACTATAAGTTGTTGATATTAAGTATTTTGTTTTCTTTGTTTGAAGAGTTTGGAGGGCTTTCAGGATGAATGTCCTACTATTCGCTTTTAATCATAAAGTTGTTCGATCCGGCGTAGGCGTACTATGGATGATATTTCACATTTTTTCATTTATCCCATTCGACTTGCAATTTTACTGTTTGTGTTTCAATAATTTGTTCAACTAATAACTGTCTAATCAGATAGATCTAAATGATATTGGCACAAAAAGCGCACAACAGCAAAGTAAGAATTCTGCTGTACATAATTTTGTTGACTTGCCTGACCGCATGTGGCGATGATATTTCTGTACTCAACAGTGCATATTGGGAGAAATCGTCCAATGTAAGTGCAGGAGGAGGCACCGTTTCCATTGTCATCAGCGGGAAACCGGGTGTAACCTGGAGTGCTGAAATAATACAGGGTGATGAGTGGTGTTCTTTCAATAATATTGATTACAAGTTGAAGAGCATAAGTGGTTTTATTAGCGATGGAGATAATGCGATAAATATATATTGTAAGGGGAATGTTGCTGCAGGTAGCCGACAGGCAAGAATTGCACTGAAATTTGATGGTGAAGATGTTCAAACCCTGACCCTGACCCAGACTCCTTCATTTTCTCAATATGCAGAAACGCCGTTGTTAAAAGAGAATGATAATTATCAGTATGTAACGCATTATACGACGTTAAATAATAAAACAGTGCGCAATTATTCGCTTTGTTTTGATATTACGAAGAGAGCAGCTTTGTGGGTGGCCTATCCTATACATGCTTCATATTTTGGTTCAACAAACCGTACTGATGAGTGGGGATTTGATCCTGTGATTGACAATTATTTTCAGGCTGATTGTGTTACGAGTTCCTATGGAGGACCTTACGATAGAGGACACCAGGTGCCATCTGCCGACCGGCTTGCAAACAGAGAAATGAATGTCCAGACTTTTTATATGTCGAACATGACTCCTCAATTAAATCGTTTAAATCAGGATATGTGGGCGAGGCTGGAAAGTAAAGTACGTTCATATAATTGTTCTGATACGCTATATGTTGTAACGGGAGCTTTTTTTGAAAATACATCATTGACTACTACAGATGGTTTAGGAAACAGAGTGCCTTTGCCTACGCATTATTTTAAAGTATTGCTCCGTACGGTAAGTGGTTCAACGGGAAAAGCCATCGCTGAATGTAGTGATAAGGAACTTAAAACAATCGGTTTCTGGGTGGAACATAAATCTTATGGTAATATCGATCCACCACGCACAATATGTACGTCGGTGGCTGATATTGAAGCGAAAACAGGATTTGAGTTTTTTCCGCAGGTCTCCGATATTGTGAAACAACAGAATAATCCTGCACAATGGGGGCTATGACTAGCCTCCGGTTTTAACCGGAGGGATATTTCGGTTTTAACCGGAGGAATTTAATGAAATTTGAATAGCGAATAATGAATAATGAATAATGATGAATTTGAAAATTAATAATTAATTAATATAAAATGCAATATCGATTACTCTCAGTTATTGTAATGACCTGTGCATTGAATACAGGTTTTGCTCAAAAGGACAGTCTTGAGAATCTTCGAAAGGATTTTCAGAAGGATAACAGTTTTGAATTAAGTGCCATCGATGAGTCTACACAGGACGAGAACGCTGATCTTGCAGGTCAGAATTTCAGTACACTGGCAACTTTCTCAAACGATCCTTTCCTCTCGGAAGTTGGCTACAATCTTTCGGGCTTTCGTTTTAGTCCCCGTGGCTATAAAACAAAGTTCGAACAGACTTATCTTAACGGTATTGAGTTCAACTCTCAAATGCGCGGGAATTTCAATTATTCCATGATAGGTGGAATGAATGATGCAACCCGTAATGCCACTACGCAGGACTATCTTCAGCCAAGCTTGTTTTCGTTCGGTGATCTGGCAGGTGCTCAGAACTACGATTTGCGTGCCGGTAGCTATGCTAGGGGAACTAAAGTGACGCTGACCTACACCAACCGTAACTATCAGCAACGTGCAATGGTATCTCATCACACCGGGCTAAGCCGTGATGGTTGGGCTTTTTCGGCACTTCTGGGCGGTAGATATGCCTATGAAGGCAATGTGGAAGGTACTTTCTATCACAACCTTGCCTATTTTCTGGGTGTTGAAAAACAGTGGGATAACGGAAGGCAGAGTTTGTCTCTAACTACGTTCGGTTCACCAGTACAACGTGCTCAGCAATCGGCTTCGGTACAGGAAGCCTACGATATTACCGGCAATAATCTCTATAATTCCTATTGGGGTTTTATGCCCGACGGAAGCAAACGTAATCAAAGAGTAGTCACAAGTTACGATCCAACGGTAATTCTTTCGCATATCTGGAAAATAAACAGGGTTACCAAATTGACCTCGGGTCTTGCATTCAACTATAACCGTTATGGTTCAACGGCTTTGAACTGGTTCAATAATGCTGCCGATCCGCGCCCTGATTATTATCGCTATCTGCCTTCTTATACTGCTTCAACTTACAATACACTTAACTCTAATTATTTAAAAGATGCTGCATTCTGGGCAGGAAGTGGTAAAGGACAGGACAGAGGACGTAGTCAGATTATGTGGGGCGATATTTACGAAGCGAATCATAACAATAATCTCTATGGTGAAAATAAATCAGCCTTATTTATTATTGAAGAACGACGCAACGATGCGCTTGAAACCAGCTTTAATTCTACTTTTGAAAAGAAACTTAATGAAGAAATTACTTTAGTAGCCGGAGTGAATGCCCGTCATACTCTTGGAAAGACTTTTGATGTGGTAGCCGATTTATTAGGTGCTAATTACCTGCTTGATATTGATAAATATGGCGAACGCGATTTTCCAGGAGATCTTAATGTAAAACAAAATGACTTACTCAACCCGAACAGAAAAGTGAGAGAAGGCGATATTTTCGGTTATAACTATAATACGAATGTTACTGCCGGCAATGTATGGGTGCAGATGCACCATAATTATGAGCATCTGGAATTTTTCTATGCTGCTAAATTATCGACTACTTCGTTCTTTAGGGATGGAAAAATGAAAAACGGACGCTATCCGACCAATTCTTACGGAAAAGGGGAAGTACATAATTTTATTGATCCTGCTGTTAAAGCGGGAGTGGTTTATAAGCTGGATGGACGTAACCTGTTCTCTTTGAATGGGATGTTCAAAACTCAGGCTCCGCTGCCTTACGATGCTTATACCACCCCGAGAATTTCGGATGAAGCAGTGCCAAGTCTCGAATCGGAACTTATCAGTTCGGCGGATGTCAACTACGTATTCTCTTATCCCAAAATTAATGGTCGTATTTCCGGATTTTATACCGACTACCAAAACGGCATCCAGAAAATATCTTACTATAACGATTCCTATGGAACCTTTGTACATCACAGTATTTCGGACGTGAGCAAACGTAATTACGGAGCCGAAATGGCAGTTAAATATGATGTGGTGAAAAACGTCAGTCTTTCGCTTGCGGGTACCTGGTCGCAGTTTACCTATACCAAAAACCCAATGGGAACGGTTCGCTATGAAAACGGATCAGGCAACGATATCAACGAAGGAGTGGCTATTAAAGATTATCATGTCGGAGGTTCACCTGAAATTGCAGGAACTTTCGGGGTTCAATATTTCTGGGACTACTGGTGGTTCGAAATCAACCTGAACGGTGTTGCCAACAACTACCTTGATCCTTCTTACATTCAACGTACTCCTTCAGTAATCACCAGCGTATGGCAAGCTGTCAATGCAGCCGGATATACTCCTCAGAAACGTGAAGCAGTTGTGGCCGACTGGATTGCACAAACGCAGTTGGATAACGCCCTTACCATGGATATCTCTGTGAGCAAACTGATTTATTTTGATGGTGGAAGGCAGTTGAGTATCAATTTAAGTGCTGCAAATGTGTTGAACAACACCGGAGTGAGAACCGGAGGGTATGAGCAGGGACGAATTCCTTTGTATAACAATGTCATCGATTTGGCCAATCTGAATAAATTCCCGCCAAAATTCTATTATATGCAAGGCTTTAATGTGTTTTTAAATGTTGGATATAAGTTTTAACTCAGGAATCGAAAAGTTATGAAGAAATATATTTATTTAACTAGTGTATTATTCGCCACAGTCTTTAGTGCCTGTGATATGAGAAATTCTGAAGTGCCTGAAACGGTGATTCCCAAATATGAAACACAAAGTCAGGTGATCACTATTGATGCTCTGAAAACCATGAGCTCAACTTTCCCCCTTCCGGTGTTGGTGGATGGTTATACCAATCAGGCAGGTAATTTTGAAGTAAGAACCATTGATAATACCAACAAAGCCATCAAAGGAGTGGTTACTGCCAATGATGAAAGCGGTAATATCTACAAACAATTTTACATTCAGGATGCTACGGGTGCTATCACCATCGGAACAAATTTAACAGGTGTGTTTGCATTATTCCGCGTAGGTCAGGAAGTTATTGTTGAGCTCGATGGCTTGTGTATCGGTAAATATGGTGGATCGTTCCAGATTGGTGGCAGAACTCCATACGTTTCCTATAATGAGGATGGCTCTGTAAAAAATGCAAGTATCGGTCGAATGAACCCCCGGGAGTTCGAAACCCATGTGTTCAGAAATGGAAAGCCGCAGCCGGGGACTGTTGTTCCTACTGTGATTACCACGGCTCCAACAATTACTGAGTCAAACAGAAGCACACTTGTAAAGTTTGATAATGTTAGTTTCGAAAATGCAGGTAATGGTGTTTTTGCACAAAAAGGTTCAAGTTACGGTAGTGTTAACCTGATTGTCGGAGCTCAAAAGATACTGGTACGTACCAGTGAATATGCCAATTTTGCTGCTGATCTTATTCCAACTGGAACCGGTTCGGTGATCTGTATTCTTGGAAAATACAACAATACCATCCAGTTAACTGTTAGAAGCAGGGGGGATTTAATGTTTGGAAACTAAAAAGTAAACTTAATATAAATCAATTCAAATCTTAATGTATTAAATTATGAAACTTAAAAATTTATTTTTCGCGGTGGCATCAGTTGCCTTGTTGACAGCTTGCGATAAGGAAGTTGCCGTTACCGGAATATCAATCGATCCGACCGCAGTAACATTTAATGAAATCGGTCAGAAAGACACGCTTACTGCAACCCTTGCGCCTGCTGATGCCAAAGCTGATGTAGTGTGGACAAGTTCTAACACTGCCGTAGTAACTGTTGAAGGCGATGGTATGAATGCCATTATCACAGCAGTAGGTAACGGAACTGCTAAAATTAGTGCAACAGCTGATATTTTTACTACTGAATGTTCAGTTACTGTAAATGTTGCTCCAACCGGAGTTGGAAGCAAAGAAAATCCCTATGCTGTTGAAGATGCAATTTCCAAAAGTTCAGGCGACAAAGATAAAATTGACGAAGCAGGAGTTTGGGTAAAGGGTTTTATCGTAGGACACTATAATAGTAATACTAAACAAGTGGAAACTGCTGATGCTGATGGCTACAATATTATGATAGCTTCATCTGCTTCTCAAACCGATAAAAGTAAAATGGTTTGTGTTCAAGTTCCTGCAGGTGACATTAGAAATGGATTAGCTCTTATGAACAATGCAACTTTATTAGGTAAAGAAGTAATTGTTCATGGTGATATTACCACCTATAACACCCTGCCTGGTGTGAAAAATACAGATGGATATTGGCTTATTGAAAGTAATACTGGGATTAATCCTCCTGAACCAGGAAATTTCAATGTTCCTGTTATGTCAATTTCTGAACTCTTGGCGTTGTACACTGGTTCTGATGTAACTTTATCAGGCGAAAAGAAAATAGTTGGAGTTGTTACTTCTGATTTGGTTGGAGGTAATTCTACTTCCAAGAAAAATTTAGTAGTAACTTCCGAAAATAATCTTTCAGGAATTGCTATCCGTTTTTCTGATAAAGATAACACATACTCGATGGGAGATAAAATTGAAGTATTGTTAAGTGGAAAGCTTACAAAGTATGCAGAAGCCCTACAGTTAAGTGTTGCATTGGTGAATACTTCAAAAATAGGAACTGCAAATATTGCCCCTCGTACCACCACAATTGAAGCTGTCAATGCTAATTTGCCAAGCTTTGAGTTTTGTGTCGTTACTGTACCAGGGGTATTAACAGGACCCAATGGAGCAACTACATATGGATCATCTTCTGCCCACCAAACCAATGTTTTGACAAACGGAACAAATAAAATAGACGTGTTTGTAGCTAAATACTCTACGTTTGTGAGTGAGTCCTTACCGAGTGGGACTGTTAATGTAACAGGTATTGTGCAAAAATATAATACGACAAATCAATTGATAATAAGGAATCTTAATGATGTGAAATAAAATTTCTCATTGTATTTCTCCAACATACAGGCTGTCGAAAATATTTTTTTGACAGCCTATGAGAGGAAATATTTGCATCAAAAAAGAATATTGCAAAAAGGTGTAATTAATATCTTTCTGAATCGTATATATAAGGGAATAACCTGCTGTCAGTTGGTACCCTTTACCATGCTGTATAGGGTTTGATTAATTATGGTTTAAATGATCGTCCCGTTAATGATTATTTTATTTCGGACCCACTATACAAAACATATATTTCCTGTTTTTCATAATAAATATCATAATGAAAAAAATATTCTTATTCTTTCTACTGTTTTTTGTTTGGGTAGGTCTTTCTGCTCAGAAATACAGAGTTTTTCCGGTTGGATTCTACAACCTTGAAAATCTCTATTACCCTTTAAGCACAGACTCTTTGAGGGATAAAGAGTTTTCTCCGACTGGCTCATATGCCTGGACAATGGACAAGTATGAGAAGAAGTTGTCGAACATGTCGTTTACCCTGAACGAAATTGCTAAGGAATTCGGTGGTCTGGCGGCTGTAGGGGTTTCGGAAATCGGTAACCGAAAGGTACTGGAGGATCTTGTCGCAACAAAACCATTGAAAGGCAGAGGAATGAAAATCGTGCACCACGATTCGCCCGACTGGCGCGGAGTGGATGTTGGATTACTTTACGATCCTGCCCGCTTCGAATTTATTTCGAGCAGTGCGCATGCTTTTCCTTATACCGAAGGTATTGAACAGGGGGTTACCGATTCTACTTTCAGAACAAGGGATGTGTTACTGGTAAATGGTAAAATTGCCGGCGAAAGGGTATCGATCATGGTGAATCACTGGCCATCACGCCGTGGCGATAAGTCTGTCGTATCGAGAGAACTCGCTGCTTCTGTGGTGAAACATATCTACGATTCCCTGATGCGTGTTGATCCCACCATCCATGTGGTTATCATGGGCGACTTAAACGACGACCCTGTTGATCCGAGTTGTGCGGTAATCCTTAATGCAAAGAGACATGCTAATGAAGTTGCCCCGGGAGGATTGTTCAACCCGATGTGGGAAAAATATGCCAAAGGCATCGGCTCCCTTTGCTATCAGGGCAAATGGAACTTGTTCGATCAAATCATTATCAACTCTAATCTTCTTGGAAATGATTATTCAACCCTGAAATTCTATAAAGCGGAGGTTTTTAACCGCGATTTCCTGATCCAGAAAACGGGTAAATACAAGGGATATCCTTTCCGTACGTTTAGCGGTGGCCATTTTCAAAATGGTTTCAGCGACCACTTTCCAACCTATATTTATTTGGTGAAGAAATAAAACATAGCTACGTCAATTTAATAGGCCGGTACGAGATTTTCAGACCGGCCTTTTTTAGCTTTTCTTTTTGTTGTGTTTATGTGATAATCCCGATAATTTATGACTTTTCAGGATTTGAATCCTGATATTTTATGACTTATCGGGATTATGATCCTGAAAAGTATCATTTATTTTTTCTTAACTTGAAAATTTGTTTTACATTTGTAGTCAAATAAAAGATTTATATGATAAAAAGAATCCTACAAGAAAAGTTATCAGAGAAATTTAATACTGGAAAGGCTATAATAATCTTAGGTGCCAGACAAGTTGGTAAAACAACTTTAATGAAACAACTATTCAGTGACAAGAATGAAGTTTTGTGGCTCAATGGTGATGAAATTGATGTTCAGCGAATTTTTGAGGAAATATCTTCCACTCGTTTTAAGGCAATCTTTGGTAATAAAAAAAATATTGTCATTGATGAAGCACAGCGAATTAAAGATATTGGTTTACGTCTAAAACTGGTTACTGATATATTGCCAGAGTATCAGCTGGTAGTGACGGGAAGTTCGTCTTTTGAGCTCTCCAATAAACTTAACGAACCACTTACGGGCCGTAAATGGGAATATCAAATGTTTCCTCTGTCTTTTAATGAAATGGTGAATCACCATGGATTACTCGAAGAAAAAAGAATGATACCTCATCGTCTCGTTTACGGATATTATCCTGAAGTGGTAACTAAGCAGGGGATAGAAAAAGACTTACTAAAACAACTATGCGATAGTTATTTGTACAAAGATATTCTTATGCTTGAACAAATTAAGAAGCCGGATAATCTTGTGAGGCTTTTACAAGCTATTGCATATCAGATAGGGAGTCAGGTGTCATATGCTGAATTAGGACAAATTAGTGGGCTGGATGCGAAGACTGTAGAGAAATATATACAGGTACTTGAGCAATCATATATCATTTTTAGATTGGGTTCATTTAGTCGTAATCTAAGGAATGAAATTAAGTTTTCAAGAAAAATTTATTTTAATGATAATGGAGTTCGAAATGCGTTGATTTCGAATTTTTCGCAAGTAGAGAACCGAGCAGATATCGGAGCACTATGGGAGAATTTTCTGGTCTCAGAAAGAAGGAAGTACTTGCAGTATTCCGGACAATGGGTCAATAGTTGGTTTTGGAGAACAAAACAACAGAAAGAAATAGATTATCTTGAGGAAAAAGACGGTTTACTTTCTGCTTATGAATTCAAATGGAATCAAACCGCAAAATATCGACAGCCAAAATTATTTAAAGAAACATATCCCGATGCTGGCTTTAAAATAATACACAAAGACAATCCTGAAGATTTTCTGCTATAAAAATAGTGTCTTTCAGGGCACTTTTTTATAACTCATCTCATATAAACCAAACGAGACGTGGCAGGCCACGTCTCTACGTTTTTCGCTATTCGCTATTACCTTTTTGCTTTATTTAATAATATATTGCTCCGAAATCGAACGGTGTGTCTGTACCCTTTCAATCGTATCGGCAAACATATCGGCACACGAAAGAATTTTTACCTTTTCACATTTCTGACAATCAAAAGGAATAGAATCGGTGAAAGCAATTTCAGTTAAAGCTGAATTCATAATTCTTTCGGAGGCAGCACCCGACATCACCCCGTGTGTGACGATGGCACGTACAGAGTTGGCTCCGTTTTCAATCATCAGATCGGCAGCCTTGCACAAAGTTCCTGCCGTATCAACCATATCGTCCACAATGATAACATCTTTGCCCTCCACTTCACCGATGATACGCATTTCGCCCACCACATTTGCTTTTTCACGGGTTTTGTGGCACAACACCATTGGTACATCCAAATGACGGGAGTAAGTGCCGGCGCGTTTCGAACCGCCCACATCAGGAGAGGCAATTACCAGATTCTCAAGATTCAGCGATTGAATATAAGGAACAAAAATCCGCGATCCATACAAATGATCCACAGGTACATCGAAGAAACCCTGTATCTGATCGGCATGTAAATCCATCGTAATTATTCTGTCAACACCGGCCACGCTGAGTAAATCGGCAATTAATTTCGCTCCGATCGAAACACGGGCTTTATCTTTACGGTCCTGACGTGCCCATCCGAAATAGGGGATAACGGCAATAATTTTGTAGGCTGAAGCTCTTTTTGCGGCATCGATCATCAGTAACAACTCCATCAGATTGTCTGAATTGGGGAAAGTTGACTGAATGAGATAAATGTACTGTCCGCGGATCGACTCCTCATAAGAAACAGCAAACTCTCCGTCAGCGAAATGTTCTACGATCATATTCCCGAGTGGAGAGCCTAAACTTTTACAGATTTTTTCTGCCAGGTATCTACTGTTAGTGCCAGAAAATACCTTGAATTGTGACGTTTGTGCAGTCATGAAATTTTTGAAAAGTAGTTGTTGATTATAGATTGCAAAAGTACAATTTTATCTTTTATGATTGCAATGAATTTTAAATTATTATTAAATTTAATGTTGAAATTCCTACTAATGTCATGTAATCAGAAGGTTCCGTAGGAAGCAAGAATGTGCAACTGAAGCATTTCTTTTCGCATAAATGGCATCAATACCGCAGCATCAGTCCTGGCTGAAAGCCAGATATACCATCAGCCCCGGGGCAGCGCCCCGGGAATGATATCAATAATCATAACATTGCCCTGTAAGGGCAAAATATAAATATTGTCTTTTCAAGGTGTATATTATTTCCTATCCCCATCTACACCCGGGGTGTTACCCCGGGCTAATGATATTCAGCCACTTCGTGGCTGTAAGAGCATGCAATACATTTGTGTTGTAAAATAATACTTGTGGCTTTCTTATAATTATTGAGCATGTTGCTCAATTCAGTCATTGGTAGGAGTTCACAAAGCGAAGCGACGAAGCCCACCGTTAAATTATGCCCCTTTTCATTACATATCTCTGCAAACGTTTGAAATGTATTTTTATCACTTTTTTATCATTTATCTTATTCCATTGTGCTTTTCAATATATTTTTGAACTACATAAGTCAGAACAAAACATGAAGGCACATTTTAAAATTCAATACAAAACTTTCTGGGGACAAAGAATACTGGTGACGGGGAATATCCCGGCATTAGGGAATGGGGATTACTCTAAAGCCTTGAGTCTGGGTTTTGCATACCCTGAACAATGGTCGGGTGCAGTGGATATAGCAGCTGACGAACTTGAGGGATTGAAATATAAGTACCTGCTGTTGAATGAACATACCGGTAGGTATCAGGAGGAATGGGGGGCTGACAGAACTGTCGACACGGGGTTGCCTGTTCCCGAATATCTTTTTTTCTATGATCAGTGGAACGCCCCGAATGCGCTGGAAAATACCTTTATGACTGCGCCTTTTCAGGAGGTACTGTTGAAAGATGAACATATTGCAGTCATACCACAACATCCTATAAAATATACCCATACTTTTCATGTAAAAGCACCTTTGCTCAGTAAAAATCAGGTGCTGTGTATTATTGGCGATTGTAAAACATTTGGTAACTGGTCGACGCAGAAACCTCTCTTGTTGCATAAAACTTCAACAGAATGGCAGTTGATGGTGAATTTGTCGGATTGCCCCGGCGAAGTACATTATAAATACGGATTCTATGATCTGGAAGATCATCAGTTCTGTGGCTTCGAAGAGGGACCGGATCGTACGACTTATGTGGCGAATGATAAAAAAGCCAGGGTATTCCAAAACGACGGATTTGTCAGGATGAATGCCAATAGCTGGCGGGGTGCCGGCGTGGGCTTGCCTGTATTCAGTATCCGTACGAAGAAAAGTTTTGGCGTAGGCGATTTTGGCGATATGAAATTGCTCATCGACTGGGCAGAAAAAGTCGGACTCAAACTTATACAGGTGCTGCCCCTCAATGATACCATCGGGACACATACAGATGCGGATGTTTTACCCTATGCGGCAATTACAGCCTTTGCCCTGAACCCGCTGTTCCTGAATCTACCTGCCATGGGTAAATTACCCGCAACACATCCATTGCAAAAAGAGTATAAACAAAAGCAGGCCGAATTGAATGCAAAAGAACTGGTTGAATTTCTTGAAGTAGTGAATTTCAAACTACTTTATGCAAAAACCGTATTTTTAGAGCAAAAAGAAAAGTTTCTGCAACAGAAAGCATTTCTCAGATTTTTTGAAGAAAATAAGTTTTGGCTGGAACCTTATGCGGCATTTTGCGTATTGCGCGATAAATACGGAAGTTCCGATTATCGCCAATGGAAAGAATACGCTGAGTATGACCCCGAAAAAATCATGAGCTTTATTTCTACTGATCAGGCTCACTTCGATGAAGTTGCAGTGAATTACTTTATTCAGTATCATTTACATCTGCAATTATCGGGAGCGCATGAATATGCCCACGAACACGGTGTGGTGCTGAAGGGCGATATTCCCATAGGCGTCAACCGCAATTCGGTGGATACCTGGACAAATCCAGAGCTGTTTCATCTGAATAAACAAGCCGGTGCTCCGCCCGATATGTTTGCCGTAAAAGGACAAAACTGGGAACTTCCTACCTACAACTGGGAAGCAATGAAACGCAATGGCTACGACTGGTGGAAAAAACGATTTGCACAGATGTCCAACTATTTCGATACCTTCCGCATTGATCACATACTCGGTTTCTTCCGTATCTGGCAGATTCCTGAAAATCAGGAAGAAGGTATAATGGGGCACCTCTATCCATCCGTTCCGGTGCATATCAATGAATTTCAGGAAAAAGGATTGTGGTTCGATTATAACCGTTATTGCAAACCTTATATCAACGACAATATCCTTTGGGAAATTTTCGGAGAAGAGATGATTTGGGTGAAAGCCAATTGCCTGCAAATAGAAGATGGTTGGGTGTTGCGGCTAAAGCCCCAGTTTACCGGTCAGAAAGAAGTCGAAAAAATGTTTCAGGAAGGAACAATCTCCGAAAAAGTGAAGTGGGGCCTGTTTGATCTCATATCCAATGTGCTGTTTTTTGAAGTGCCGGGTAGTAATGGCACACAATTTTATCCACGATTCGGAATGCAGTCGCTGCGAACTTTTCGTGATCTGGACGATTATACCAAACAAAAACTCGAAGAAATTTATGTAGATTATTTCTTCCGCCGACAGGATGGCCATTGGTACAATTCGGGCATGGAAAAACTGCCCGCACTGAAGAAAGCTACCAATATGCTGATCTGCGGCGAAGACCTCGGAATGATGACGCAATGTGTGACAGATGTGATGAAAGAATTGGGCATCCTGAGTCTGGAGGTACAGAGAGCCCCAAAATCCAATAAAACAGAATTTTTTCATCCTGCCGATGCCCCTTATTTGTCGGTAGTGACTCCTTCGACCCACGATATGAGCACCGTCAGAGGATGGTGGGAAGAGGACAGGGGAGTGACACAACGATTCTACAACCAGCAGCTGGGGCACTGGGGCGAAGCACCTTATTTCTGCGAATGGTGGGTTTGCCGCGATATATTGTTGCAACATCTTTATTCTCCCGCTATGTGGGCAATTTTCCAGATGCAGGATCTTCTGGGCATCTCAGAGAAAATTCGTCGGAGCAATCCGCATGATGAACGAATCAATGTTCCCTCCAATTCCAAATTCAGCTGGAGATACCGCCTGCACATCAATCTCGAGGATTTGCTGGAAAACGATGCGTTTAATGATGAATTAAGGAATTATATACGGCAAGCAGGGCGTTGATTATTCAGGAAATTTTTGTTTCTTTGTGCCAACAAAAACTAAATCCAATGGAAAAGAAACTCCGCCGCTCGAATGATCAGATGATTGCCGGTGTATGTGCCGGTATCGCAGAATATCTTGGTCTGGATGCCACACTGGTACGTGTTGCTTACGTAATATTGTCTGTTCTTTCTGCCGGATTCCCCGGTACTTTATTGTATATCATTCTCTGGATGATAATGCCACGGGAAAATCAAAATTAAAAACCGGATTATTTTTTTAATTTCATTATTATCCCCTGGTTAAAACCGGGGGCTATTGATAATTGTTACACATATAACCCCCCGGTTAAAACCGGGGGCTATTGATTTTTAATAAATGGCATTTAATCTCACATCAGAATACAAACCTACAGGTGATCAGCCGGAGGCCATCAGGCAACTGGTGGATGGGCTCAATACCGGTATTCCATTTCAGACTTTATTAGGGGTAACAGGTTCGGGAAAAACGTTTACAATAGCCAATGTTATTGCCGAAGTCAACCGTCCAACCCTGGTGCTGAGTCATAACAAAACTCTGGCCGCCCAGTTGTATAGCGAATTTAAATCGTTTTTCCCCGACAATGCAGTAGAATATTTCGTTTCCTATTATGATTATTATCAACCGGAGGCATATCTTCCGGTTTCGGATACCTATATTGAAAAAGATCTTTCCATCAATGCCGAAATTGAAAAACTGCGCTTATCAGCTACATCGGCGCTGCTTTCGGGCAGGAGAGATGTGCTGGTGGTTTCGTCGGTTTCTTGTCTCTATGGTATTGGTAATCCCGAGGACTTTGAATCGAACCTCATCGAAATAAAAAAAGGACAAAAACTGGTGCGGAATGCTTTCCTCAGAAATCTGGTAGATAGCCTCTATACCCGCAATGAAATTGAACTCAATCGAGGTAACTTCAGGGTGAAAGGTGATACAGTGGATATTTTTCTGGCCTATTCTGATTTTATTCTCCGGGTTGTTTTCTGGGGAGATGAAATTGACGAAATACTTACAGTTGATCCGGTAAACTTACATGTACTGGAAGAGTTTGATGCTTATCGTATTTTCCCCGCCAGTATTTTTGTTACTACCAAAGAACGTATCAATCAGGCCATACAGGTCATTGAAAATGATCTGAATCTGCAGGTGGAATACTTTAACTCCGTAGGCAAAAACTATGAAGCAAAGCGTATTTACGAAAGGGTGAATTACGACCTGGAAATGATAAAAGAACTAGGCTATTGTTCAGGAATAGAAAATTATTCCCGGTATTTCGACGGGCGTTTGCCCGGGAGCCGTCCTTATTGTCTGCTCGATTATTTTCCAAAAGACTATTTGATGGTGATTGATGAAAGTCATGTGACAATTCCGCAGATAAGAGCAATGTACGGAGGTGATGCTGCCAGAAAAGTCAATCTGGTGGAATATGGTTTCCGTTTGCCGGCGGCGAAGGACAACCGTCCGCTGCGCTTCGAGGAATTTGAAGGACTGACCCCTCAAACCATTTATGTTTCAGCAACACCCGCCGATTACGAACTTGAAAATTCGCAGGGAATTATTGTTGATCAGCTGATTCGTCCCACAGGCTTGCTGGACCCAATCATTGATGTGCGCCCGAGTTTGAATCAGATTGATGATTTGCTCGAAGAAATTACTCAGAGAACTGAACGGGATGAGCGGGTACTGGTGACTACGCTGACCAAACGTATGGCGGAAGAGCTGACTGATTATCTGGCTAAAATGGGCGTTCGTTGTAATTATATCCATTCGGATGTGGATACTTTAGACCGGGTACAGATCATGGAAGACCTGCGACGGGGAATGTATGATGTGTTGGTGGGAGTAAACCTGCTGCGCGAAGGACTTGATTTACCTGAGGTTTCGTTGGTTGCCATTCTGGATGCCGACAAAGAAGGTTTCCTGCGTTCGCACAGGTCGCTTACGCAAACTGCCGGTAGGGCTGCCCGTAATCTGAACGGACGGGTAATTATGTATGCCGATAAAATCACTGATAGCATGGCTAAAACCATTGCGGAGACCAACCGCCGCAGAGAAAAACAGTTGGCGTATAACGCCGAACACGGTATTACGCCAACTGCTATTATTAAAGGCGATCGTTCTGCTTTCAGTAAAGCAGAACCAAATGCCTATATTGAACCTGAATTGACTGCAGCTATTGCCGCTGACCCTGTGGTACAGTACATGACAAAACCTGCATTGGAAAAAACCATTCAGAAAACCAGAAAAGCCATGCTCGATGCGGCTAAGAATCTTGATTTTCTCGAAGCCGCACGCTTGCGCGACGAAATGATCAAGCTTGAAGATCTTCTGAATAGCAGGGAAAAATAATTACAGATTGAATGCTGATTTAATAGCATCCACCATATCGGTTTTTTCCCAGGTAAACAATTCTACTTCACATTCAATGGTTTTTCTGTCGCTGCCTTTGAATTTTTTGGTGACTGTTACCGGAGTTCTTCCCACATGTCCGTAGGCTGCGGTTTCCCTGTAAATAGGATTACGCAGTTTCAGCCTGTTTTCAATGGCTTTCGGACGCATGTCGAAAATCTCACTGATCTTATCAGCAATCACTCCATCCGTTAGATTTACTTTTGAAGTTCCGTAGGTGTTTACATACAAGTTCATTGGCTTAGCAACACCGATGGCATAGGCAACCTGTACGAGGACTTCGTCGGCAATACCAGCTGCCACCATATTTTTGGCAATATGACGGGCTGCATAAGCCGCTGAACGGTCAACCTTCGAAGGATCTTTTCCCGAGAAAGCTCCACCACCGTGAGCGCCTTTTCCACCATAAGTATCCACAATGATTTTTCTTCCTGTTAATCCGGTATCACCATGAGGTCCGCCAATCACAAACTTACCGGTTGGATTGACATGAAGAATATAATCGTCCTGAATAAGTGACTCGAACTGAGGATCCAGTGCTTTTACTCTCGGGATGAGAATATCTTTAACATCTTCACGTATTTTTGCGAGCATCGCCACATCGGCTTCGTCTTGACTGATTTTTCCATCAGCTTTTACAAACTCGTCGTGCTGAGTAGAAACAACAATTGTGTTAACTTTTACCGGTTTGTTGTTGTCGTCATACTCAATGGTCACTTGTGACTTGGAATCCGGACGCAGGTAAGTCATTAGTTTACCTTCCTTTCTGATGCGTGCCAGTTCTTCCACCAGTGCATGCGACAGGTCGATGGCTACAGGCATAAGATTTTTAGTTTCGTTGGTGGCGTATCCAAACATCATTCCCTGATCTCCTGCTCCCTGATCTTCAGGGTTTTCGCGTTCCACACCACGGTTGATATCACCTGATTGTTCATGGATAGCCGAAAGGATACCACAGGCATCTCCATCAAATTTATATTCACTTTTTGTGTAGCCTATTTCATTGATTACCTCACGTACAACGGTTTGGAAATCTACATAAGCTTCGGTTTTAACTTCGCCGGCAATAACTACCTGTCCTGTTGTAACAAGCGTTTCGCAGGCAACTTTTGAATCTTTGTCCTGTGCCAGGATATTATCCAACACAGCATCCGAGATCTGATCTGCAAGTTTGTCAGGATGTCCTTCTGAAACAGATTCTGACGTAAATAAATAACCCATTTTTTGATTCTGATTTTGATTTATAAAAAAAATATCTAATTTTGTTTTGGTATATGTTTACCCAAATACAAAAATTATCGAAAGAAGAAGAATGATGGTTGAACCTTTAACGGAAAAAATAGGCTGGTAATTACTGTTTTAGCATTTTTTTCAGTGGTTGCAAGCGGTTCAAATCCCTCCACGATAATTTTCGAATGCAAAGATAATACTTTCATGAAACAAAAAAGCAATTCTAATTGTTTAATTTTTAAATAAATATTTTTACAAATCATCAAATCCAAATCTTATGAGAAAAACTACTCTCCTTTTTATGTCTCTGTTTTTTTTGTCAGTTTTATATGTTGCCGGACAAGGCACTACTGCGAAAATCAGGAAGGCTGAATTACTCAAAGCGGCAAGTGGTCAGGTTGATGTAACAGCCAGATTTAACAGCGATGAAATGACAGCATTGAAAAACTTTGAAGCTTTGCGTGCATTGTACATGCAAAGTAAAGATCCTTCAGCTAAGGCAAGGTTATTTAAACAAATGTCGAAGGATATGGAACAGATACTTGGACCTGCATCAGTCGCAAATAAAGAAGCGACTACTAAGCAAAAGTTATCATTACAAGCTAATGCTAAGGTTAATGCCGGTGTCACAGGAAGAAATCTGAAACAGAAAATTGATAGAAGTATCTATCAGTCAGCGCTTAAAAATAAGGTGCCACTGTCGGGCGTGATGAAACATCGTCTTGACAGTATTGTCAATCTTATTTATAATCAATCGTCATGGATAAAAGAATCTAAACAGGCATTTGAATATAATTATAATGGCAAATTAACAAAAAATGCGAATTTCGATTATTCATCAATAGGAAATCTCTGGATGAATGATGATGAAAGCAAAATCAGCTATGACGATAAAGGAAGATTGACCGGTTATGTGAATAAGACCTGGGATAGCGAAAGCGCAAATCCACACTGGGTGATTAATGATAGCATGAACATTCAGTATGATAATAATGGAAATAAAATACTGGATGAAAGATACAATGAATCTTTTGACGAACTTTCGGGAAAATATGTGTTGACTGGTGATTATAAGAGCGAATACACCTATAGTCAGGACAATGAAGAAACCGGAAGTATTTTTTATACATGGGATACCGAGGCCGGTGAATGGGTGCCCGAATCAAAGCATGAAGTATCCATACAGAATGGAATTGAAGTCATGCTTGCTGCCTATATGTGGAATCCTGAACTTAAAATATGGGTGGGCCACTGGAAATTCGAACACTTCCCTGTGCCGGGATATAACATGATGGGCTCGGTTTTCTATTGGTGGGACGAAACAACCAATCAATGGTACGTCAACTCGAAAGAAGAATATGAAGTTGGTCAGAATGAGTCCGGCGTTGTAATTACATCCACATATTATCAGTCTGACTATGAAACAAAAGCATTATCCCCAACAGTCAAAACGGTCTATTCAGAACCGGTAGCCGCCGGACATAATTTGCAGCAAAGTTTCAGAACGATTACAGGATATAGTTGGAACACGGTTGACGGTGTATGGGTAAATGACACAAGGACAAAGAATACCTTTGATGATTTTGGAAATCTGGTACTTGCAGTTGATTCTGTATGGGCTTTCTCAAAAAATGAATGGATGATTGATCATAAGACTGAAAGTACCGTTAATACTGCGGGCCTGATAACTGAAACAGTAATGAGTGATTGGGAATATGATATGTTCTCAGGTACAAATACGCTGACAAGTAAAGATAAACAGTCATTTACGTATGATACTAACAATAATGTGACCGAAAAACTGACGCAGAGCTGGGATTTCACAGCCGAAAGTTGGAAAAATGCAGGTAAATATACTTATGCCTATGACATTAAAGGGAATATACTTGTAGAAACCTGGTACGAAAATTATATTCCCGAAACCCAGACATGGGTTGCATTGCGTAAATTTGAATATACTTACGATGAAGAAGATAATCAGGTATCATACGCTTTTTATAACTGGATGAGCGACACAAATTCGTGGAGACTGGGAACAAAAAATGAATATGACGAGAATGAAAACGGAGAAGTGATTCTGGATGCATATACCAGTTGGAATGACTTCCTGAATAAAGAAGTAATAGATCACAAGAAACAAAAAGTATATGATAACCATGGTAATCTTGTCATGGAACTTACTATAAACAGCAATGTGTATTTTGACGGAACTCAGTATTATCTTACTGTGTACGGAGATAAACAGGAATATGTGTTTGATGCCAATAACCGGCTGACTTCACAAATCTGGTATGATTATACTAATGATCAGTTTGTTGGTAGTGAAAAATATATTTATTCATATGATTCGAATCATCCTGAAGCGATGTCAACCGAAACATCTTATAAATGGAATGCAACTAATAATGTTTGGGATTTGAATACCAGAGGTGAATTGACCTATAATTTTGAAGTTCCAAAATCAGAGATATTGTTACCGTTTGGCGAGGAAGAAGAATCCTCGAGGGAAGTCAGGATGTATTTTAACTTTATGCCGCTTGAATTTACGGGATCAGAGTGGAATGCTGCAACTTCAACCTGGGATTTGAGTGAAAAGACAGTTGTTTATTATGCACTCAGTGAATTCTCTTCCACCGATAATATCAATGCTGATAAATGGGCCGTTTACCCGAATCCGGTTTCAGATTATGTGTCGGTAAAACTACCTGTAGATGCTTCTCAGGCTCAATTTAAAATATTTGATGTTCAGGGAAGGGTAGTGACTGAGAAAAACATCACTGATGGAACGCTCGTCGATTTATCAGGTTTAGTCAATGGAATGTATTTTTATCAGATAATGACTGCGTCTGAAACACTGAAAGGAAAATTGATCAAAAAGTAATTCAAATTAATAATTTATAAAAAAACTCCACCGTTGAAAATACGATGGAGTTTTTTTTATAAATGCTGATTCAGAGTAGATTAATACCTCGCTGACACAGCATTCCAGTCGACCAGGTCCCAAAGAGCTGCTACATAGTCAGGACGACGGTTTTGATAATCGATGTAATAAGCATGTTCCCATACATCAAATGTTAACAGTGGGGTAAGACCACGTGTAATAGGATTTCCGGCATTACTTTCTTTGCTGATGGAAAGTTTACCTTCAGCATCTTTCACCAACCATGCCCATCCGGAGCCGAAGACACTTACAGCTGCCTTTCCGAATTCAGCCTTAAAGTTGTCAAATGATCCGAAAGCTTCGTCAATTGCTTTGGCAAGTGCAGCTCCTGGTTTTGAACCTTTGTTGGGAGTTAAGGAAAGAAAATAAAAATTGTGGTTCCATATCTGAGCCGCATTGTTAAAAATCGGACCTTCAGACTTTTTTACGATGGTATCCAAATCTGCATTTTCAAATTCAGTTCCGGGAACCAAACCATTCAGGTTATTTACGTAGGTTTGGTGATGCTTACCATAGTGGAAACTGATGGTTTCTGCGCTGATAACTGGTGCTAATGCATCATGAGCATAAGGCAACTCTGGCAATGAAAATTTCATGATCGTTGTTTTTTAAAATTATTTTATGTATTATAGTCCGTGTTTTGTATTTTTGTAACAGTTCCTGTTTTATTTTTGTTTATATCTGGCACAAAATTACGTTTAAAATTCTAAAAAAACAATCAGTAATATTGCCTACACCTATTTTTATTCCCATCTTTGCGTAAAAATTAAAATCAATTAATGTTTTTTATTATGAACACAACTATTCGATTATTATTAGTGGCCTTTATCAGTTTGTCATTATTTTCATGCAAATCAAAACAACTGGTTTCAGAAATTAAAGGAGCTAATGTTCCTGCAACCACTGAAGTCGCAAGTCAACCTGCACCTGTTTCTGCTCCACAGGTAAACACTTCAGCACAACCAGAAGTTACCCGTTCTGAGTCCTTCAAACTGGCCGCCGGAGAAACTAATACTGCAGCAATGGCAAAGAAATATCATGTACAGGTTGGAGCATTCAGTAACCATACAAATGCAATCAATCTGAGAGCAAAGCTTGTTAATGAAGGAAATAACGCACTTGTTGTTGAAAATGAAAATGGTATGCTAAGGGTAATCATTGCATCATATAATGAATATAGTGAAGCCCGTGCCAAGATAGATCAAATCAAAGGTACCTATCCGGATGCGTGGGTGCTTGTTCAGAAAAAATAATGGATCAACTGTTATATACGATTATTGCCCTTATCGCTGCCAGTGTTGGTAGTGTGATGTTGAGCGGCAGTTTATTGTTGTTAAGCAACAAATGGCTGGAAAAAATTTCCGGCTATTTGTTGTATCTGGCAGGTGGTACACTGTTGGGCGCTGCATTACTTGGGTTAATTCCGGAAGCCGTAGAATCAATGCATTTGGAAGATGTGCTGATCTGGGTGCTGATCGGGATATTGTTTTTCTTTTTACTCGAAAAATTTATTTTGTGGCGTATGTGTCATGATGAAAACTGCGAACGTCAGGTACATGCTGCCGGTCCTATGATCATCATTGGCGACGCGGTTCATAATGCTATTGATGGAGTGGTGATTGCCGCTTCATTTCTTACTTCTACAGAATTAGGAATATTTGTCACCGTGTCGGTAGTTTTGCATGAAATTCCACAAGAGTTGGGCGATTTTGGTATTCTTATCAAAAGTGGCTATTCCAAAAAAAAGGCGCTTTTCTATAATTTACTCTCCGGAAGCAGTTCATTAGTTGCAGGTATTGCTGCCTATTTCCTGCTGGATCTGGTGCAGGGTTTTGTTCCCTATGCACTGGCAATCGCAGCTGCAAGCTTCCTCTATGTTTCTCTGGCCGATTTAATCCCTGAAATGCACAAGGAGACAAAACCCAAAGAATCAATCATTCAGTTTCTGCTTATTTTGACGGGTGTGGCAATAATATTCATCTCCGTTGCCCAACACGCCCATTAATCCCTTGAACATTTTTCTGACTAAGGTGTTTTAAGGAAAATACCTTTACACATAATAGTTGAGAGTTGAGAGTTGAAAGTTGAGAATGTTGTATCAACTAAATGAATTCTCAACTCTCAACTTTCAACTATTATGTGTGGTTATAAATAATCAATTAAAATTCAATTGTTATGTCAGATAAACATATTATCACAACAAGCTGGAAAGGCGGAATGGCTTTTGAAGCTGATGTAAACGGACATTCCGTGAGAATGGATGCCATGCCCGAATTTGGTGGAGAAAACAGTGGCCCGGGGCCAAAAAAACTGATGTTGGTTGCATTGAGTGGTTGTACCGGAATGGATGTTGTCTCACTCCTGAAAAAAATGCGCGTAGAAATAGATAAGCTTGAGATTGAAGTGCAGGGAGATGTTACCGATGAACATCCGAAACGCTATCATAAAATGCATGTGATATATCATATACATGGAAAAGGCCTCCCCCTTGATAAACTGGAGAAGGCCGTTAAAATGTCGGAAGATACCTATTGCGGAGTACGTGCTGCCTATGCAAAAGGTATGGAACTTACTTCAGAAATAAGAGTTATTGAAAGCTGATCAGATCATTTTTCAATATTTCAAACAAATTCCTCAGATCCTTTTTCATTTACTACATTCCGTCCTCAATGTTCCATACGAACGCACGGATACCCATGCGTTCGGAAGTTCCATCAAGTTCTCGGAGCTGTTCAAGGAGTGGTGGTATCTTTTCATCAGATACCACCGTCATTATAGCTGTGTTCATTGATGGCCATGCGTGTGTTCCGTAGTGTGGTTCACCTGTCTGACTACCTCTTCCGATAACCGATTCCCAGCCGGTAAACCCACGTACATGGTTTACCGTCAGGATGGTTTGTATCTGTTCATAATATGCCTGGTCGAATGATATAAATATTGCTTTCATTTGTTTCTATTTTTGTAATTTGTTGACGATAAATAGATTTAATCCTGATGACTAATCAGAGATTGCTTATGCAAAGCCAGTCTTTTGTTTTTCTTGTGACGACGTTTTACTCCGCCGGCTGCAAAAAGAGTATAAATAACCGGTACAACAATTAAGGTTAACATCGTAGATACTGTCAGACCACCGATAACCGTAACAGCCATAGGACGCCACATTTCAGCTCCCTGTCCGTGGCTGATGGCTAAAGGAACCATCCCCAGAATAGCCGTCAAACTGGTCATCAACACTGGACGCAAACGAGATTTACCTCCCGTTACTACTGCACGGATAATCCCGTTACCACGCTCACGGTTCAGGTTGATGTAGTCCACCATTACGATACCGTTTTTCACCACTATACCCACAAGCATAATTACACCCACGAAAGTCATAACGTTGAAAGTTGTACCTGTGAGCCATAACGCCAGAACCACTCCCGAAATTCCGAAAGGAACGGAGAACATGATGATAAACGGATAGGTCACCGACTCGAACTGCGAAGCCATCACCACAAATACAAGCATGATAATAATAAGCAATAATGCACCGAGGTCGCTAAACGATTCCTGCTGGTCCTTGAATGAACCGGCAATAACCGTTTGTACTTCAGAAGGAACAGACATTTTCCCAAGTTCAGTATTGATGTCTTTAACAGCTTTGTCGAGTGTAGTTCCAGAAACAGTTGAGGCTACAGTAATAATACGCTGACGATTTTTACGCTCAATGGTTGGCGGTGTGAAACGTTCAACCACTTTACCGAGGTCTTTTAAACGCACGGATTGTCCCTGTTGGTTATAAATGATAATGTTTTCTATCGCTTCAATCGACTGGCGATATTCAGGTGCATAAGCCACAACAATGGAATATTCTTCTCCATCTTCCCTGAAAAGAGAAGCGGTAAGTCCGTTGATACGGTTACGCAGGAAGCTCGAAACTGTGGCTACATTCAATCCGTTCAAAGCCAGCTTTTCACGATCGAAATCCACTTGATATTCAGGCGTATATTCTTCGCGACTGATGGTCGTGTTCACCAATCCTTTTATGTTCTTGATGCGCGTAGCTAGTTCCGCCGCCACTTTATCGGTTTGATCGAAGTCGTAACCGTAAATTTCAACGTCAAGCGTCGATTGTCCACCCATCATATTCATCCCTCCACCTGCAATTACAGTTGATTTACGAATTTCTGGAATAAGTGCAATATCGTTGCGGATACTGTCAGTTATGGTAAACGAAGAACGATCACGGTCTGTGAGGTTTACCAGACGCATGGTGATGGAAGCAACGTTACTCTGATTTTTCCCGAAAATAGAACCGAAAATATTCTTACTGCTCGCCTGTCCGAGACTATAATTCACCATATCTATTTCAGGATATTTTTTCGTCCATTTGTTGTAAAGCCGTTCACATATTTCCTTGGTTATTTCCATGCGTGTTCCTACAGGCAATTCTATTGTTGCCGTAATGGCTCCGCTGTCCTGTGCCGGAAAATTTTCAGTTCCTACCCATCCAACAAAAAGAGGAATAACACTTAATACAAAGAATATTGTAGCATAGGCCAATACTGATTTTTTATGACGCACAGCCCAGTTGATAATTTTTGCATATTTTTCGTCCAATTTGTCGAGGAAACGTTCGATAGGACCGTAAATCTTCTTGAAAGTTTTGCTCTGCTTCGGGTCAAGACGCATCATTTGCGAAGCCATCATGGGTGTCAATGTCAGGGCACAAATCATGGATACTGTGATGATAATCGTTACCATCCAGCCCAATTGTGCAAACATAACGCCTGCCATGCCCGTAACCATAGTCAAAGGCAGGAACACTGCGATAATGGTCAGTGTAGAAGCAATAATAGAAAGCCCTACTTCGTTTGTTCCGTTCACAGCAGCTGTTTTCGGGCGGCTTCCACGCTCAATGTGCGTAGTAATATTCTCAAGCACCACAATGGCATCGTCCACCACCAACCCTATGGCCAGCGAAAGTGAACTGAGTGAAATGATATTTAGCGACCCTCCGGTGAGACTAAGATAAATAAAGGCTGCAATAAGCGAAATAGGAATTGTCAGAATAATGATAACGGTGGCACGCCAGCGTCCGAGGAAGAATAATACCACAATCATAACGAAGATAAGCGCGAAAATTACCGTTTCGGCCAAAGAGTCGATGGTGCGGACAATGTTATCGGATGTGTCGTTGATAATGCTAAGTTTAATATCTGAAGGTAGTTTCTTTTGAATGTCGGGCAACATTTTCTTTACTTCAGTGGCAATATCCACTGTGTTGGAACCAGATTGTTTTTGTACGACAATGGTTGCACCCTGAACACCGTTGGTGTAGGTTTCCTGAGCACGCTCTTCGAGTTTATCGTTCACGGTAGCCACATCAGACAGGCGTACAGTTTTTCCCCCGTAATTGCCTACGATAATACTGTTCAGTTCCTGTGGGTCTTTAAATTCACCTTGCACGCGCAAAGCGTAAGTGTCAGTTCCCACGTCCATTGAACCTGCGGGCGTATTCAGGTTTTCCATACGGATGGCCTGAGCAAGTGCTTCGACAGTCATATGGTAGGCCTCGAGTTTTACTGGATCGACATAAACCTGAATTTCACGTTGAGGTGCACCGCTGATTGATACAGAACCTACTCCGTTGATACGCGCCAAAGGATTGGCTACATTGGTGTCGAGAATTTTGTAGAGTGCCGGCAAACTCTGGTCGGCAGTAGCTGAAATCATAATTACCGGAATCATGTCAGTGCTGAGCTTGAAAATAATAGGTTCGCTGGCACCTTCAGGCATATAGGATTTCACCATGTCGAGCTTGTTGTTGATGTCGTTGCTCACAACGTTGAGGTCGATTCCGTAATCGAACTCCAGAGTAATGATGGAACTGTTTTCCTTTGAAGTGGATTTTATATTTTTCAGATTTGAAACCGTATTGAGCGAACTTTCCAAAGGACGTGTTACGTTTGTTTCCACATCCGAAGCGCTGGCGCCATTGTAGGTAGTGAGTACCATAATGGTGTTGGTTTCGATTTTAGGTAACAAATCAATAGGTAATTTACTGAACGAAAAAACACCCAGGAGCACGACCGCGATAAATATAATGGCAGTCATGATAGGCCTTTTTACAGAACTTTCGTATAAACTCATAATTTAATATTTAATTATTTACCGTTTCTTGGAATCATATTTTATTTAATGACGTTTACTGATACGCCATCTGCTAATTTTATTTGTCCGGCAACAACAACCTGTTCGCCTGCACTAAGTCCCGAAAGTATTTCGTATGAAGTGTCAATGCGGCGACCTACTTCTACTTCCTTGTATTGTACTTTTCCATCACTATAGACGTATACATATCTTGTTCCTGCACCAATTTGTTTTACAATGGCTTTATCGGGAACCAATACATGTTTGGCTTTGCCAAATTCCATGGTTACACGGGCAAACATGCCGGGACGGATTTTATTGCTGTTGTTTGCCAGCTTGATTTCTACTGCAAAAGTACGACTGCGTTCGTCAATGGTAGGGTAGATCAGATTAACACGCCCTGTAAACGTTTGTCCTTCCAGAACATCGAATTTTATTTCTGCCGGCATGCCTGTTTTTACCTGTGAATAATATGATTCTGATATATTCACAACTACTTTTACCGGATTAATGGTCATAACTGTGAGTACCGGAATTTGTCCGTTAAATAAATCACCGTTGTCGTAACCCCTGGCTGTAACCACCCCATTAATAGGACTTAACAGATAAGTGTTTTCCTGAAGATTTTTTAAGTTTGTTTCTGCAACATTCAATTGCATCCTGGCATTATCCAATTCTTGTTGTGATGATCCTCCAACGGCAAACAATTCCGATACACGGCGGTAAGTTTCTCTGATATTCACCAATTGAGTTTCAAGATTTGACAGGTTAATATTGTCCATTTGCACTAATTTCTGACCTTTGCTTACATGCTGACCAACTTCAACAAAGATGTTTCTTATTCTTCCGGGCATTGTAGGTGCAATGCTGTTTTTTACTTCCGGCTGAATGGTTGCAGTTACTTCATAAATCTGCTCTACTTCTTTTTCAACAGCCGGTTCGATGCGCACGGCCGGAGTTCCGGCATTTTGGCCTGCTGAGGCACTATCCTGTTTTTTACAAGAACTGAAACTTAATGCCAAAGCAACGATTGCTATTCCAAATAATTTAAATTGTTTCATATTTTTTTATAGTTATTTTATTATTATTTGTTTATCAAAAAAATTAATTATACTCTTTCCCGAGAACTTTCTCAAGGTCGGATTTTGTCGACAGATATTCATAAATGGATTGATTGTATGCTAAGCCAGCTTGAATATAAAGTAATTCAGCATTGCTTACATCTAAAAAAGTGGCCATCCCTACTTCATACATTTTTTGCGAAATAGTTAATGCTTTTTCGGCTTGTCGAAGCCCTTCTTTATTAGACTCACTCTTTTCAATCGCTTTTTTCATATTATCCAGATAAGAAGTAATTTGTAGTTCTAAACCTCTGTATATGTTTTCACGTTGATAAGCTAACTCTTCTTGTTGTATTTTTATTTGTTTGTTCTTCGAACTCTTTATTCCACCTTGAAAAAGCGGAATAGAAAGTGAAACGCCAAGTGAGGATGTAGGAAACCAATAATGATTTTCAGTAAATGTTTTGTTGTCGTTTACCATAGACATGTATTGATAGTTGATACTTGCAGCCAAAGTTGGTAATGCGCTCGAAAGATTTATTTTTCTGGATTGTTCCAACTGTTTCATTTGAATATTGAGTTGTTTTAAGTCTGAATTAGCACCCAAATTAGTTGTGTCTACTGTCATTATATCAGCATAACGACTTTGATGATAATCACTTAATTTGCCATTTATGCCTATCTCAGTCTGCATGTCGATGCCCATAAGCATTTTTAACTGAAGGACAGATAAATTCACGGCACTTTCTGCTGAAACGAGATTAGTTCTCGCATTGCGCGCCTGCACATCGGCCCGTATCCACTCAAATTCCGATAAGGTACCTTGTTTGAATTTGCTTTCAGCAATTTTTGCGTTTACTTGTGTGTTGTTGTAGCTTCGTTTGATAACATTGTAGGAATCCTGAGCAAGCAAGACGCTGTAGTATGCCTTTGTTACCTGGTTCACAAGTGATAATTTAGATGAACGGGCTGATTCTTTTGCCGCTTCCAATTCCATTTCGCTCAGGTTCAGCATTGCCCAAAGCGCAGGGGCAATAATAGGTAAACTTGCCGAAATACCTCCGGTAAATGTGTTGTCACGTCCTATGATAATACCTTCATCTCCACTCGATTGAGTAGGGGTTGGTGTGTTGTTGGCTATGTTTTGTGATAAAGTTCCGGGTACATAACTGCTGGAAACTCCCGCAAAAGTTTGTTCGGTACCTTTAATGATAGGTGTAAAAGCTTCAGAAAACATGGAACTGACATCAAATGCTCCATCCATATACATTACTTGTTTTTTAATAGCTCTCTGGTATGCTCCGGACAGTGATACATTCGGTAGTAAACCTCCAACCCGTTCCTGACGTACATAATTAACACGTTGAATTTCTTTATTGGCGATTTTTATTGTAGGACTTTCATCCAAAGCAATTTTAAGACATTGTTCAAGTGATAGTGAAAGCGTATCCTGCGCCTGGGAATAGCTCGTAAACATAAGGGAGATTATGATCACCCAAACACCTTTGTTTCTAATAAAATTTGTCATATATATTCAATTGATATTGTTTATTTTTTTTCTGTAAGATTTTCTTCTACATATTTTAAACCCTTTTCGTTGACAATCAGGTGAATAATCATGTCAATGAAAAAATCTGTTAATCGCTTCTGTGTGAATTTCTTTTGAGATTGCATCATCGTCTCAAAGGTATTTTTTATCTGAATGGAATGAAAGTAGGATACCAACTCAACATCCAGATTGTCACGATAGTAGCCTTCTTTGATTCCCTGAAGAATGTTTTCTTCAAAAGCACATTTTATTTGTTCTTTCTTGTGTTCATCATACTTGTTGTATAATGCCGGATAATATTTTCTTAAATCATGCCATAACATAAAAGGGGCACATTCTGCCGATTTCTTGATTTCTTTGATCATGAATATAAACACCTCAATAGCATTTTTGTCTTTTATGCTTTTGTTCACCTTTTCCATGTGTGTTTGCTGTCCGTACGCAATTACAGCATCAATTAAATCTTCCTTCTTTTTAAAATACTGATAAAAAGTCTTTTTTGATATCCGTAATTCAGAACAAACATCATCAATAGAAACATTTCTTATGCCCATTTGATTAAATTGTTGGGCAGCAGTCTGAATGATATTTATTTTAATATTTTCCATAATGGGTGCAAATGTAATGTAATAATTTTAATTTGCATTATTAAAAAATATTAATACGAACTAAGTGTTTGATATATAGATGTATAAAAATATAAACAAAGAAACTTTGATAATTTAAAAGTTTCCGTGTGTGCGATTTATGACTTTTTGATAATAAAATTCAAGGTTGATACCTGAAAATTCTGTTTTCAAATTACATCGCAAAAATAGTTCAATAGCATTTTTATATATAGTGATTATCGTTAAATAAGTATGAAAATCTGACGAATGACGGATTTTTCCCGATGAACGTACATGAACTTAATACAATACCAGAATAATAAGGAATATATATTTAACTTTGCTGAAGTAAAATTGTTATAAAAAATATCATATAGAAACTCATAACGGATAGAATGAAGTATATGTTATCAACGAAAGAATTTATTGATCAAAATCAGAACAGAATCATAGAAGAATTATTTAGTTTACTCCGGATTCCAAGTGTCAGTGCGCATAAACATGCGGAGGATGCTATTTATTTGTGTGCTGCACAATGGGTAGAGTTGTTGCTGAAGTCGGGAGTGGATAGTGCCCGTGTAATTTCGACAAACGGTAATCCGGTAGTCTATGCGGAAAAAAATGTAAGCTCTGAGAAACCTACAGTGTTGGTGTATGGTCATTATGATGTAATGCCTGCTGAACCATTCAACTTATGGAGTTCGCCGCCTTTTGAGCCTGAAATCAGAGATGGAAAAATATACGGAAGAGGTGCTGATGATGATAAAGGTCAGTCGTTTATGCATGCAAAGGCGTTTGAATATTTGGTTCAAAATAACAGTTTGAATTGTAATGTTAAGTTTCTGATTGAGGGTGAGGAGGAGATAGGTTCAACGGCATTAGAGGCCTTCTGTCAGGAAAATAAGGATTTGCTCAAATGTGATACGATACTTGTTTCTGATACCAGTATGCTTGCGGCAGATACGCCGAGTATTACTACCGGATTGCGTGGACTTGCATACTGGCAACTGGAGATGACGGGAGCCAACAGAGATTTGCATTCGGGTATTTTTGGTGGCGCAGTGGTAAATCCAATCAATGAAATGTGCAAACTATTGGCTGCTCTGACCGATGAGAAAGGAAAAATTACAGTTCCGCATTTTTATGATAAGGTGGCTACTGTTTCTGAGCAGGAGAAAGCGCTGATTGACCAAATTCCATTTGATGAAAAAAAGTATAAAAGAAATCTTGGAATACGGTTTCTGCATGGAGAAAAGGGCTATTCAACTCTCGAACGTACAGGAATCAGACCTGCATTGGATGTTTGTGGTATTTGGGGTGGCTACACAGGTGAAGGTTCAAAAACAGTACTTCCGTCAAAAGCTTTTGCCAAACTTTCAACCCGATTGGTGCCAGATCAGAATTACCATGAAATACTTGAATTGGTAACTGACTATCTTAATGCCATTGCTCCGGAATATATCGATCTTAAAATAACTCCGTTACACGGTGCAGAAAGTTATGTTTGTCCTATTGATACACCTGCTTACCGTGCTGCTGAAAAGGCTTATCACAAAGTTTTCGGGGTGCGTCCCCTTCCGGTGAGAAGAGGTGGCAGTATAGGCGTTATCCCAATTTTTGAAAAAATATTAAAGGTAAAACCTATATTGATGGGATTCGGCTTGGAATCTGATGCAATTCATTCTCCTGATGAGAATTTCCCGCTGGAAATGTTCAGAAAAGGCATTGAAACGATTGTTGAATTTTATGGTAATTATGGTAGTCTCATGAGGCAGTGAACTTCAACAAAAATCTAAATAAAAAATGATAAGGATTTGAATATTATTCTCTTAATTTTTTGCAAGGTTTTTTTTGACAAAAAATCATTAAAAAATTTGGTTGATTAAAAATAATGTATTACGTTTATAGCACATAAAGAAATACATTAATACTAACAATTCTAATACTTAGTATCATGACAAAAACGATAACATTCAATGAACTGCGCAAAATCAAGGATGCACTCCCAAGTGGTAGTATGACCAAGATCGCTGAAGAACTTGGTCTGGAAAAAGAATCGGTGAAAAATTATTTTGGTGGACATAATTATAAAGATGGTAAAAGTGTGGGTGTTCATATTGAACCGGGTCCTGACGGAGGATTGGTGATGTTGGATGATACAAAGATTCTTGATGTTGCCCTGAGGATTCTTGATGAACAAGGTTCTTAACTAAATTAAAAAAAATTACATATGAGAGCAGTGAGTATTAATAAATCACTGCTTTTTTGTTGTTCTCAAAAAATAATGAATTAAAATATATGGAGAAAGATAATGACTGTCTTTATTGTCAGAGAAATGAGCTGCAAAAGAGCCTGATGATTGAAGTGTGTGATTTAAGTGCTTCTGCTTTGTTTTTATTTAAAGAACAAAGTCACCCCGGCAGATGTGTTGTGGCCTACAAAGATCATGTTAACGAGTTGTTTGAATTGTCGGTCGAAGACAGGAATGCTTTTATGTCTGATGTCTGTCAGGTGGCTTCTGCAATTAAAAAAGCATTTGGTGCTACTAAAATCAATTACGGTGCTTATTCTGATAAATTAGCACATTTACATTTTCATATTGTGCCCAAATATAAAAATGAATTTGAATTTGGAGGAGTTTTCGAAATGAATCCTCAAAAAATATTTCTGAGTGAAGATGCATATGCCGAAGTAATCTCAAAAATTAAAGCAAATTTGTAATGTTGGTTTTATAAACAATCTTCATCCAGATGAAACTTCCCGATTTATTTATACAACGTACCCGGAGTCTTTTAGAAACGTCGTATCTGGATCTTGAAAAAGCTTTAGAAGATCCGTCTCCCGTGAGCGTTCGCGTTAATAATAAAAAGGCAAACTATTGTCCTTCAGATAGAAAAGTTTTATGGTGTGACGATGGATATTATTTAGATGAAAGACCCCTCTTTACAGCCGACCCCTTATTTCATGCCGGGGTTTATTACGTTCAGGAAGCCAGTTCCATGTTTTTGCAACAAATCGTTCAGATGTTTTTTTCGCGGGCTGAAACTGTGTTGGACCTCTGTGCAGCTCCGGGGGGTAAGACAACGCTATTAGCTCAAAATCTACCTGAAGGTTCTTTGTTGGTTAGTAATGAAATCAACCGTTCAAGAGCCATGATTCTGGCTGAGAACGTTATCAAATGGGGAAATCCAAATGTGATAGTAACCAATGAAAGTCCTGCATCATTTAAAAAATTGCCTGGATTCTTTGATGCTATAATAGTTGATGCTCCCTGTTCTGGCGAAGGGATGTTTCGCAAGGATCCGGGGTCCATTGAAGAATGGAGTATTCAAAATGTACAGCAATGTGTAATTCGTCAAAAAAATATACTGGAAGAGGCGTGGGACAGTCTGAAACCCGAAGGAATTTTAGTATATAGTACCTGTACTTATAACCGGGAGGAAAATGAAGAAAATATACAATGGGCCTGCGACCATCTTGGGGCAGAACTTCTCCGACCTGAAATTGATGCTTTTGAGGGAATTGTGCAGTCTGACTATGGCTTGCGTTTTTATCCCCACAGAATTGAAGGGGAAGGTTTCTTTATTTCTGTATTAAAAAAAACAGATGAAAATACTTCGCAGATAAGGATTAAAGAGGATAAAAAACTTCTGAAAGTAAATAAATCAGTTGATTATTGTGCTAAGGTGATGCATCCTGAAGCATATGAGATTATAGAAACCAATCAACAGCTGACTGCATATGCAAAGAAGCACATCGCAAAATCTTTTTTCATTAGTAAAGAATTAAATTGTCTGGTAAACGGTGTGACCTTATTTGACATTAAAGGTAAGGATATCGTACCTCATCCTCAATTTGCTTTGTCAAAAATAATCAACCCGTTGGCATTCAACAAGGTCGATGTGGATTTGTCAACTGCGATATCTTTTCTTCGGAAAGAAAATGTCTTTTTGTCTGATGCTCCCAAAGGATATTTGCTTATTACTTACCAGCACCAGCCTCTTGGTTGGGTGAAGAATCTGGGTAACAGATGTAATAATTTATATCCGCAACATTGGCGCATACGAATGCATCTATAGATGAAAAAGTTTCTTTAACTTTGCAGTGTGAACTCACTGGTGACATATAGAAAATAATTACAACCTGATATCCATTTGTGATGAGATTCATTTTAAAAAATATATTGCTGGTTCTATTGGGTCTGTTTCTTGCATCTTGTTCTGAGATGCTTTATACCAATATTGAAGTATTGCGCCCGGCAAAAATTACTTTTCCTGCTGATATTGATCGTGTTTTGATTATTAATAATTCAAAACCGCAGGCACATGACTATGGTCATGTCACTGAATTATTCAATGAGAAAAAACGCAAGTTAAATATCGATACAGATAGCTTGGCGATCTATTCAATAGCTTCTTTTGCAGAATCTGTTCAGGAAAAAGAATTCTTTTCTTCGGTAGATGTAACATATAATTCAATTAAAAATGCCGGTGATTTTTTATCAACAACACCACCACCTCAATCTGAAATAGCAGAATTGGCAGAGAAGAGTCAGGCCAACGCAGTTATTTCACTTGATAGAATACTTGTGAATGATAATGTCTCTGAATTGTTCAATCAGGAAGAAAATACCTTTCTTGCTTACATGGAAGCCAGATATGAAAAGCATTGGACTATTCACTTTCCTGAAAAGCATCAGGTGCTTAATCTTGTTACCAAAGATACTGTCTATTGGGAATCGGAATCCTACTACCGACAGCGTGCCATGAATGGCCTGCCGGTAAGGAGAGATGCATTAATCGATGGGGCTCTGATTACCGGATCAAGAGATGTAAATAAATTTATTCCTTATTGGGAGAAGGTCGACAGGTATTTTTTCAATTTTAAAAACAAAACGTTTAAACCGGGCATGGATGCCGTTTATAAAAAAGACTGGGATGGAGCTATCTCCTGTTGGGAAAAGTTGTTGCCAAATGCAAAGAGTGAAACTTATAAAGCTAAAATAGCTCATGATCTGGCAGTTGCATATGAGATCAAGGAAGATATCGAAAAAGCATATGAATATTCAAATAAGGCTCTTGAGTTTTTTATGAATTCTATTATTATAGATTATCAGCACTTTATGTTTGTTGTGGAACATAATAATATGCTAAAACTTCGACTGGCTGATCAAAAAATATTAAAAAAACAACTCGGAGAATAAAATAATTATTTACAACTTACTTAAAATGTTACAACCTTCCGACTACAAATTATTAAAACAAAAGGGTATTTCCGAAATTCAGGTATTGGATCAGTTACACACTTTTACAACGGGTTTCCCTTTTCTTAAAATTATTGGCCCGGCAACTCCTGCACTTGGCATATTTCAATGTCCACCTGAAAGTATTTCTTTATATCTCAACTTGTGGGATGATTACCTGATGAGTGACAAGAGTATCCTCAAATTTGTTCCTGCCTCGGGTGCGGCCAGCCGCATGTTTAAGGATTTATTTGAATTTCTTGATGGTGACTCTGATGTGCCTGTTAAAAAGGCAGAGGTTGAGTTCTTTGACAGATTGACTGACTTTGCCTTTTATGATGTTTTGAATGAAATGTGCATCTCCAACGCAGGTAAAGATATCCCACAGCTTTTGAAAGATAAGCAATATAAAGTTATTGTGGAGTTGCTACTTAAGCATAATGGGCTGAATTATGGATCATTACCTAAGGGCTTACTGCTCTTTCATACCTATAAAAATGAGAAAAGAACACCGGTACAGGAACATTTGACTGAAGGTGCCTTATACGCAATGAATAAGCAAAAAGCGGTGAACATCCACTTTACGGTATCTTCTGAACATAAATCATTATTTGAGAAACATGTTGAACAGATTGTTTCTGCCTGTTCGAAAAAATATGATGCAACTTTTCAACTGACCTTTTCTGAACAAAAGCCCTCCACTGATACTATCGCAGCTGAAGAAAATAATGAACCTTTTCGTGATAAAGGTGAATTGCTATTCAGACCTGGAGGTCATGGCGCTTTGATTGAAAATCTGAATGACCTGGATGCTGATGTTATTTTTATAAAAAATATAGATAATGTGGTTCCGGATTCACTCAAGGATGATACTATCCTCTATAAAAAGGTTATTGCCGGTTTACTGGTGAAATTGCAAGGCAAAGCATTTGATTACTTGAGAGACATGGATGAAGGACGACTCTCAGATGAAACATTGTGGCAAATCGCTAACTTTTGTGAACATGAGTTGAATAACATTCATCCGGGTATTGCTGAATTGAGTGGAGAAGAGTTGCAAGATTATTTGTATAATAAACTTAATCGCCCGATTCGTATTTGTGGTATGGTGAAAAACACGGGAGAACCTGGTGGTGGTCCTTTTCTGACAGTAAATCAGGATGGAACTATATCGACCCAAATACTTGAAAGCTCCCAAATCAACCTGAGTGATTCTGTGGAAAAAGAAAAGATGATGCAATCCACCCACTTTAATCCGGTTGATCTGGTGTGTGGGGTAAAGAATTATAAGGGAGAGAAGTTTGATTTATTGAAATATGTGGATAAAAACACTGGCTTTATTTCTTTAAAATCAAAGAATGGAAAAGCACTAAAAGCTCTGGAGTTGCCCGGCTTATGGAATGGCGCCATGTCAGACTGGAACACTGTTTTCGTAGAAGTACCCATCAGCACATTCAATCCGGTAAAAACAGTAAATGACCTCTTGCGGAAGGAACACCAGTAAATAATTGAGAGTTGAAAGTTGAGAGTTGAAAATTATTTCTCAACTTTCAACTTTCCACTACTCTATCATATTGTGAAAAACATTTTGCACATCTTCATCGTCCTCAATTTTATCGAGTAACTTCTGTACCTGTGCTTTCTGTTCTTCGTTGAGTTCTTTCATGTCGTTCGGGATCCGTTCAAACTCAGCAGAATGAATTTCAAAGTTGTTTTCTTCGAGATATTTCTGAATGGAAGAATAAGACTGGAATTCTCCATAAAGAATGATGGTGTTGTCTTCATCTTCCACCAGTTCATCAACCCCGTAATCAATTAGTTCCAATTCCAGATCTTCTAACGAAACGCCATCCTTTGTGCTGATTTTAAACACACACTTGTGGTCGAATAAAAACTGAAGTGATCCGGTTGTCCCTAATGAACCTCCATAACGATTAAAGTAACTCCTGATATTTGCTACAGTCCTTGTTGGATTGTCTGTTGCAGTTTCAACAACAATTGCGATGCCGTTCGGGCCGTAACCTTCATACACCATTTCCTTGTAGTCGGCTTCATCTTTTGAAGTAGCCTTTTTGATGGCACGCTCAACATTTTCTTTGGGCATGTTTTCTTTCTTCGATTGCTGTACTAATACACGCAAACGGGGGTTGGTTTCGGGGTCAGGACCACCTTCTTTTACTGCAATGGTAATTTGCTTTCCTAACTTAGTGAAAACGCGGGCCATGTTTCCCCATCGTTTTAATTTGGTAGCTTTTCTATATTCAAACGCTCTTCCCATAATAATTTGATTAAAAAAAGGGGTTGAAAACTCAACACCCTTTTAGTTATGTAATGTATAAAACGACTAAGCGTTTTTTGCTTTTTGAACGATGGCGCTGAATGCTTCCGGATGGTTCATGGCTAAATCGGCCAAAACCTTACGGTTCATTTCGATTCCGGATTTGTGAAGAGCTCCCATCAGTTTTGAATAAGAGTAACCTTCCAAACGGGCAGCGGCATTGATACGCTGAATCCATAAAGCCCGGAAATTACGTTTGTTGTTTTTGCGGTCACGGTAAGCATATTGCAACCCTTTTTCCCATGTGTTTTTAGCTACGGTCCACACATTGCGGCGACCACCGAAATAGCCTCTGGTGAGACTTAAAATTCTTTTTCTTCTTTTACGTGAAGCAACGTGGTTTACTGATCTTGGCATAATTAAAATGAATTGTGAATGTTAGCGTTCCTTTTTCAGGAAACTTGGAGCTAAACACCCTGATTTTTACTAAGAAAAAATGTAATAAAAAAATAATTCTGAAAAATTACAAACAAAGCATGTGTTTTACGTTCTTTACATCTTCATTAGATACGAGACCTGCATGTGTCAGATTACGTTTTTGCTTTGTGGTTTTTTTTGTCAGAATGTGACTTTTAAATGCATGTTTTCTTTTAATTTTTCCTGTTCCGGTAAGGGTAAACCTTTTTTTGGCACCGGAGTTAGTTTTCATTTTTGGCATTTTTTGATATATTTATTTTGTTTTGAAAAATTCTAACAGATCTTTATTTCACCTTTTTTGGTGAAAGTGTAATAATCATACGCTTTCCTTCCAGTTGAGGAAGTTGATCCGGCTTTCCAAGATCTTCAAGTTCCTGTGCAAATCTTGCCAGTAAAGTTTCTCCATGATTTTTAAATAATATGGATCGACCTTTAAAGAATACGTAAGCCTTAACTTTATATCCTTCTTTCAGAAACTCCTGTGCATGCTTCAACTTGAAATTGAAATCATGATCGTCGGTTTGCGGCCCGAAACGAATTTCTTTTACAACAACTTTAGCAGAATTGGCTTTTTTCTCCTTTTCACGCTTTTTTTGATGATAAAGGAATTTTTGATAATCAATAATTTTGCAAACTGGTGGTGCTGCATTAGGTGAAATCTCAACCAAATCCAATTCCAGTTTATCTGCAATTTTCATGGCTTCATCGAAAGAGTAAATACCCGTTTCGATATTGTCACCCACCAGACGAACTTCATTAACGCCTTTTATTTTTTCGTTGATACGATTGGGCAGTTCTTTTTCCGGTGCTTTCCTTTGTCTGATAATCAATTGTTTAGCTATTGCTTGTTTCCTCCTAAAATTAAAAATTGTGATTACTGAATTTCTTCTGCACTTTTGAGCGCGCAAATATACGAAATATATTTTAATTTTTTAGCATAATGCTCTAAATTTTGTGTTGTACGTCATATGTTAAAGATATAAAATTCACATGATTAAATTCATTCTCGTTTCGGAATTTGTGAAATTTTAGTCTTTCGTCGTTTTTTATTAAGTTTGCACTAATTTATATTATATAAAATGATTTCAGTAAAACATAAACTTGAAAGCTTACGTAATGCCATGTCAATGAATGGTATTGCAGCCTATATTGTACCGGGTACAGATCCGCATGCTGGTGAATATATTGCTGATCACTGGAAAGAAAGAGAGTGGATCAGTGGCTTTGACGGATCTGTGGGTACGGCAGCAATAACACATAGTAAGGCCGGAATGTGGATCGATTCGAGATATTTTCTACAAGCAGATGAACAGTTGGCAGGTACGGGTTTTGATTCAATGAAAATTGGTCTCGCCGAAACGCCTGAAATTATTCCATGGCTAATTAGCCAGCTGAAAAAAGGAGAGAAGGTAGGAGTTAACCCTCAAATGTTCTCGGTAAATACCTATAATGCAATGAAAAATGAGCTGTCGGTTAAAGGTTTAGAACTTGTGTCTGTTGATCTTGTTGCTGATATATGGTTGGACAGGCCGGATATTCCCCGCGAAACTTGTTTTGTTTATCCGGTTGAGCACGCAGGAAAATCATGTCGGGAGAAATTGTTATTATTGCGAAAGGAACTGCAAAAACTTGGTGCGGATGTTTTTGTCATCTCGGCGTTGGACGATATTGCCTGGCTGTTTAATCTGAGAGGAAGGGATGTTGACTATAATCCTGTAGTCATTGCTTATGCTCTAGTGTCGCTTGATTCGGCGGTTTTATATTTGTCCGGTGAAAAACTTAATGATGATACCCGATCGTATCTTGAGAATGAACATGTAAGTGTCAGGGATTACCTTCAGATTTATGATGATTTGAAAAGGATACCTCTTTCGCAGAAAATTTTTATTGATGGTGCTAAACTGAATCAATCGCTTTACGAAGCTATTCCTTTTGATTCTGAGAAAATCAATCAAATGTCACCGGTATTCCGACTGAAAAGTGTAAAAAATGAAGTGGAATTGGCGGGCTTGCGTAGTGCAATGGTAAGGGATGGAGTGGCCCTGATCCGTTTTTTCATGTGGTTTGAAAAGCATGTTGATTCTGGAAAACTGACTGAAGTGTCGATTGCTGAAAAACTTTATCATTTCAGAGCAGAACAGGATAATTTTTTTGGAGAAAGTTTCGGAACCATTGCAGGTTATGCTGCTCATGGTGCTATTGTGCACTATAAAGCGGATGAGAAAAGTGATGTTGTTATAAAAACCGATAATTTGTTGTTATTAGATTCAGGCGCTCAGTACCTGGATGGAACGACTGATATTACCAGAACTATTGCTCTTGGTGTGCCCACACAAAAACAGAAAATTGACTTTACACTAGTTTTAAAGGGTCATATTGGTATCGCAACGGCAGTTTTTCCTTTTGGGACAAGAGGTTCACAGCTGGATATACTTGCCCGTAAAGCGATGTGGGACAGGTATATGAATTATGGTCATGGAACGGGTCATGGTGTTGGCCTTTTTCTGAATGTACATGAAGGTCCTCAGAATATTCGTATGGATGAAAACCCTACTGTTTTACAGCCAGGTATGTTACTTTCCAATGAGCCGGGTTTATATCGTACAGGCGAATATGGCATTCGTACGGAAAATCTCATTCATGTGGTTGAGGCTGAGAAATCAGATTTTGGACAATTTCTCAAATTCGAGACCCTGACATTCTTCCCGATTGACCTGAGTCTTATTGATAAGAAAATGATGACAGAGAATGAAATTGACTGGCTGAATGCATACCATCAGCAGGTTTTTGATAAATTGTCGCCTTATCTGACTGAGGAAGAAAGTAAATGGTTGAAGAATAAAACAAAATTTATTTGAGAATGGCTCTGTTAAATGAATCCCGACTTGGAAAAGAAACCGTTTATCCCGAAAAATATGATAAATCGGTTTTATTTCGTATTCCCAGAGCAGATAACCGGGAACTATATGGAATTTATGCAGATAAACTACCGTTTATAGGTATGGATGTCTGGAATGCTTATGAGATTTCTTTCCTTACAGATAACGGGTTGCCTGTGTCACGGGTGATGAAGATGATGTATGATGCTAAAAGTAAGTATCTTGTAGAATCAAAATCCCTGAAGCTTTATCTCAATTCATTCAATATGGAGAAATTGGGTAAATCAGTCGCAGAGGCGGAAGAAAAGATCAAAAATATTATCATCAGAGATATGAGTGAATTACTGGAAACGGAGGTTGAAGTTAACTTTTTCTCTGATGTTGATCGCAAAATGACTGCTTTCTCCGATCTGAATGACTCAAAGTTAACAGATATGGTTCCTGAAACACAACTTGAAAGCATTACTTTTGATCATTTTACTGAGTCTCCTGAATTGCTGATAGGTATAAGAACCAATGATATTCACTCATATAATTTCCGTTCTGATCTGCTGAGATCCAATTGTCCCGTTACCAATCAGCCTGATTGGGGCGATTTGTTTGTACGTATGACCACTCCATACAAAATTGACCTGACATCAATAATTGCTTATCTTGTTTCATTTCGACGTGAAAACCACTTTCATGAGGAAGTGGCTGAAATGATATTCAAGCGTTTTATGGATGCTTTTGAACCTGAATCTCTGATGATAGCGGCAATGTACACCCGTCGCGGCGGTATCGATATTAATCCGATTCGGAGCACTCATTTGTCAATGATTGATCCGGCCTTTTCTGATATGGAAAAAAGATTGGGAAAAAATCTCAGACAATAATATCTGAAATTAGGTTATTTCATATTCAATCCGAATAATCTGAAGTAGTCAAACCATTTATCCTCAGGATGTTGAATTTGGTAGAGTGTCTTCAGTGATACTTTTTCGTCAACTTTTTCCACAAGTACACGATACATGTGTATGAGGTTGGATGATTTGATGTTGGCTCCGCAATGAATGAACATCTTTTTACCGTTAAATCCATTCAATATTCCTTCGAAGGTTTTATAATGAAGAATTTTAAGATTTGAACAGTCAATCGGGAAATGTACATAATATAAGCCGGTTTTTTCTGTGATCTCAGCCTCATTTCTCAACGCATTACGGGTGCTTGATGGCGATATGTTGATGATTACTTCATAACCCTCATTTTTCAGATCAATAATGTCGTCGATGGATGGTTGTGCTCCTGCAGCTAATTTGTCGGTATACTGAAAGAAATTATCGATGTTCATATTTGTTGTTGAATTGTTGAAATGTTGAATTGTATTGGTTGTTGGTTTTGTCGTTCTACAGTTTGACTTATTGGAAAACGCTCAATATTACATTCCCGGTAATCTTGGAATTTTGCCTGTTTTGCTCCATTTTACATAATATCTCCACGCTTTTTTCAGCCAGTGTCCTACAACCGGCATAGGAATAACAAAAGCTTTTTTACTGTCGCGGTAAATGTAGGCTGCACCATTGCCGGTATCCATAACGCACAAAATGCTTATATGCTTTTTGTAACCCTGATAGTTGCAACTACCTTTTTCTGTTTCAATAATATTGTGAGCGGCTATTCTGCCCATGATTTCTGCCAGATGACCTTGTTTTGATGTGAATTCGGGTCCCTCTAATGCGGCTGCATCACCTATAGCATAGATGTTATGACCAGATTTCACTTTGCAGAAATCATCAATTTGAATAAAGCCTGATTCAGATAAAGGTAAGCCTGAGTTTCTGAGGAATGATGAACCGGTACCGGCGGCAATAAACATCGTTAGATCAGCATTCAGTTTTGAGCCGTTTTCAAATACAATTCCGTTTGATTCAAATTCCTTGATTTTTAACCCAAATCTTTGCTTGAGATTTTGTTTTTTAAACAAAGAATGTACCATTTGCATGGCTGTTTTGCCCATTTTTGCTCCCGGTTCTTCCATTGGGGCAAAGAAAGTAAGTTGAAAATTATCCCTTATCTTCTTTTTTCTGAGATAGTGATCGATGTTAAAAATCAATTCAAAGGCCGGGCCACCTCTTACGGCTGACTTATCTTTCGGATTTCCCCCAAAACCGATAGCAATATCGCCATGACCTTTTTTTACCAGTTTAAGAAACTCATCTTTGAAAGCCAGATTAGATTCCGGGGCACCGCAAATCGTAAATGTATGTTCTGCACCCGCAGGTTTCAGTTTGTCTGATCCTGTGGCGATGATTAAATAATCGTAGTTTAACGATTGATTCTGAAAAACAACATTGTTTTCGTCAGGGGAGATAGCGAGTACTTTTTCGGTAATCAGTCTGAACGGATATTTCTTCTGAATATCTTTTAAAGGCAATTTTGTGTTCCTAAACTCAATTTCTTCGGTGGGTATCCATATTGAAACAGGATACAGATACAAGTAATCTTTTTCTGAAACCAGCGTTACTTCAAATAATTTGCTTTTTTGAAGTTTAATAGCCGCTTCAACGCCGGCAAACCCGCCCCCGAGAATGATTATCTTTTTCATTATTTTATAACTCTTTTGAAATTGTCATGGCGGCAATCGTTCCATCTGCCACTGCTGTGGTAATTTGACGGTATTTTTTACTGATGATGTCTCCAACGGCAAAGATGTCTGGTAACGAGGTTTTACGATCTTCGTCAGTTTTAATGTAGCCCCAGTTGTCAAGTTCTGGAATTATATTGCCTAATACACTGACATTTGCTTTGAAGCCGATGAATACAAAAACGCCATCTCCTTCTAATTCAACCAATTCTTTGGTTTTGAGATTTTCGAGTGTAGCAATCATTTTGCCATTACGTTTTTCGAATTTCCTTGGCTCATGTTCGTACATTACAGAAATCTTGTCATTTGCCTGTAAATGTTCTATGGCCGTTTGGTTGGCTGTAAGCTTATCAAACTGATGTACCATGGTCACTTTTTTTGCGAACTTAGTGATGAATAAAGCTTCCTCTACGGCAGAATTACCGCCTCCGATGACAGTAACATCTTTGTCGACAAAGTATTTGGCATCGCATGTAGCACAGTAAGAAATACCTTTTCCCTTGAATTCATTTTCACCAGGCGCATTCATTGTGTTAGGTGAAGTTCCGGTTCCGATAATTATTTTTTTTGCTTTAATAGTTTCGTAAGTATCAATGACAATTTCTTTCTTTACCAAATCCACTGAAGTAATGTCTACTGCTACTTTGAAATCAATACCTGTATGCTTGGCCTGTTCACTCATATAATGTGCCAGCATAAATCCAGGCTGAGGTTGTTCATAACCCGGATAATTGGAAACCTGATGGGTAATTCCCATATATCCTCCTGGTAAAGCCGGATCAATTAATACAGTTTTAATTTTAGCCTGTCCTAAATATATACCTGCAGTCAAACCCGCCGGACCGCCACCCAAAATGGCAACATCATACTCTGATAGACTTGGTTTTAGTTTGGCTTTAATATCCCTGATGTCTTCTTCAGGCAACATTTTATTTAACCTTTCAATAATTTCTGATTTTTTTATTCCTCCGCTGATGGTGTCCAGGATCTGTTTTCCATTTTCAAAAAACAATAAAGTGGGAGAGGAACTTACTCCTAATGCTGTTGCCAGTTCACGGTTACCCTGTCTGAATATCTTTAAAAATTTGATTTTATTACCATATAGCTCCGCCATAGCTTCAAATTTTGGTGCTAATGCTTCACAGGGTGGACATTCGGTGGAATAAAAATCAACAACAACTTTACCTCCTCCAAGTACTTCTTTTTCGAATTCTGATGCATTAATTTCTTTCATAATCCTATAATTATTTAATGTGTTTGTTTCTAATTGACGATGCAAAATTACTAGATTATTTTAGATAATACAATATATGTACATATATTCATATGTTAAATAATATTAACGTGAAAAAAAGTAGTCCTTATTTGATGTAAAAATACTTGAATTATATATCAGTCAATGACTTTCAATTGTTGGCTTGGCATAATTTTGTCACTGTTAAGCTGGTTGTTTTTCTTTAGTTGAGCAACTGTTAAACCATATTTGCGTGAGATGGAATAAAGCGTATCCCCTTTTTTTACAATATGATATTGTGTCGGAGCACTTGGTTTTACTTCTTCTATTTTGTTGCCAGGGAGGTTGTCGGCAACTAAACCTTCCTGTTCATGTAGGGTAGGCGCGGGGATGGTTGCCAAAAATAAACTGTCATGAATCACTCTTCCTGCTGAGATGTATCTTCGGGCATAATAATCCTCATCGGATTTTGAAATAACAATTCCGCTTTGGTTAGACGAATGAATAAACTCAAACTTTCCATCTTCAGTGGCATTCACAACAATGCCAACGTGTCCGACCCTACTACTTTTTCTGTGTCCTGAAAAAAATACCAAATCTCCTTTTTTTAGTTTGTTGCGGTCAATTTTTCCAAATTGTTGTGCCTGTTCTGCTGAAGATCTTTTAAGTTGATATCCGAAGTTGCTGTAAACAAATGATGCAAAACCTGAGCAATCGAATCTGGTTTGACTGTTGGGCCGGTAATTATAGGGTTTCTTCAGGTATTTTTTTCCGAAATTGATGATTGAGTCGGCTAATGATAACTGAGATAGCGAATGATTGGGCAGAACTGAATCTGTTTGAGCTACATATGGTACAGACGTTTGTGCACTAAGCTGAAAAGTCAAAAAGAAAATGGTTGTTAATAGTATAATTTGTTTTGGCAGTGACATAGTCTATAACTCTGAAGATTTGTATATGCAAAGATAAAAGTTTTAGGTTAGAAAGAGAAAGTAATTATTTTTTTTGATTTTTTTTAACCTCACAGGTATCTGCATAAACAAGGTGTTTAACTGATGAATCATGAGGTCCACCAATCATAAAGTCTGGCAACTGCTCAAAGAAAGCTTAAACATTACATATTGAGCTAATGCTTTAAAAGTAATAAGCGGCCCCTAATGATAGAAGTTGTTTTATTGGTCGGCAATCGGGTGTGTTGACATGGCCGTTTTTGTTTTTGGCAACCGAGGCACAACCTCCACCGCAAGCAAGTGCAACATCACAATTTTTACAATTTTCGATGGTGGTAATGTCCCGGTTTTGCCATTGTTCAATTACTTCCTCATTTTTTGTGATTTCAGGATAAAAAGTACCCAATTCCTCACCTTTTTTACCTACAGTTGCGGTACATGAATAGATGGTTCCGGTATAGTCGAATGCCCATTCGGTTTTGCAGGCCGGACAGGAGTCGAACAGCGGAGTAGGCAACTGTCCGTTTTCTGAAATATGTTTGGTGATAGAAAATCCGGGTTTATAGAATTGTGCAATATGTGGGTGAACTTTCAACAGCTTGTAAATGTATTGATATAGCTCTGCTCTTTCAAAAAGTTTCTCAGGTGAACTGTTGCATACATGCAGCTCGTAATTTCTTCCGATTTGTGTTTTGAAATTTGGGGAGTCGGTCCAACCTTTATCAATGGCAAACTGCGATAAAGCAGGTAAGTTATCAATGTTATCTTTATCAATGACCATGCGAAGATTAATTTTTATTCCGGCTGAAAGGCAGGCATCAATTCCATCAATTATCCTGGTGAAAGTGGGTAGCTTTCCATGCCTGTATCTTCTTTGATCATGTATCTCCATAGTACCGTCGAGTGTAACCTGAATTTCACGAATGCTGGCAGTTTTAAGTAAATCAAGATATTCTAACAGCGTATAGCCATTAGTTACAAATGCGAGATCAAGTTTGGATTCATTAGCCCTTTTAATAAGATGAGTAATTAATTCGCGCTGTTTAACGCCGGGCATCAGCGGTTCCCCGCCAAAGACGGTTATGTATTTCTTTCTGCCTGCAAATTCCTGTTGAATGTAGTTGAAAAATGCATCGATTATTTCAGTAGTCAGAACTTGTTTTGCAGGATCATATCCTTCCTGATAGCAATAGGAACAGGCAAAATTGCAGGAATAGTTCGGGACAAAAAAAAGTTGTATTTCATCTTCTTCCCGTTTTTCAATAAAATCAAGGTAGGCATATTTGAAAGCCTTCTTTTCTTTTTCTTCATCCACCAGATAAGCATGTCTGGCAAATTCACCTGTGTGATCGTTTAGTTGTTTAAGTTGGTGAAGTTCCTCTTCCGAAATTATGTCGGCTGTCTTATAAAGTGGATTTACAATGAAAAACTCCTCAGAGTCTGCTATTGGAACAATGATATTGTTTTTGGATAATGACATACGCAAAAGGTAAATTGAGCGGTAAAAATTAACACTGTCAGAGAAAATTTCCCTGACAGTGTTTTGGTGTGAAATCAATCATGGCAACCAGCCACAACTGTTGAAACTTTGGCACAGCATTGTGCTTCCTGTTTCGAGCTGCTGCATCCGCAACTTTCTTTAACTACACTTCTCATATATAATTGATTTTGAAATGGTTCTTTGGGTGTTTTTCGGAAGTATCAAGCAATGTGACGACAGATCGATACAGCCGAAACATATCAAATTATTTTGTTCCGGAAATAGTGAAACTAGCTACCTCTGCTTTTCCCTTCGGATAAGGTTTCGATTCTTCAAAGATACAGATATTTTTAAATCCTGCAATTTCTAGCATACTTAAATACTCTGCTCTGGTAACGGCTCCTGCCCAGCATTCTGCAATGGCTTCCGGATCATTCCGGTATTCCTCTGCAATGGCTGAGGTCGCATAAATATCGCTCACAACAAAACGTCCATCCGGCTTTAGTATGCGATGTACTTCCTGCCAGACTGCAATTTTATCGCTGGCGTGATTGATCGTGCAGTTCGAAATGACTAAATTGACCTGATTGTCTTCCAGAGGAAGACGTTCCAGTTCCGCTTTGATTATTTTAGCATTTTTGACTTCAAACTTCTGAATGTTAGCATTGGCTTTTGCAATCATTCCTTCTGAAATATCAATACCGTAAACGTATCCCGATTCTCCAACTTCATCAGCAAGTTTAATAACATCATTCCCCCTGCCACTCCCTAAATCAACACAAATTTCTCCGGGTTTTGCTTTGGCGTGATTAATCGCTCCACCGCAGGATAAGCAGCAGGATGTCTCACTTAGACTTGTATATCGCTCATTAATAGCATTTTTTATTTCCATTCTTCAAAAAAATATTGTAAATAAATGATTGACGCTGCAAAGATATAAAAAGATTTTATATTAGAATAATATCACTAATGTGATTTGTTATATTTCACTGAAGAATATTTTATATCTTTGTGTTTGTAAATAAATTAAGAACTTTCTCTGTGAAAAACTTTTTTCTGTAAATGTCAGATTATGTTGTTAAAAGAGAATATTACGCCTGAACTGGCAGACGAACTCATGTCATCGGATATAAAGGTGATGGAGTTTATCGCCTCCATAAAATGGGCTAATGGTTTTACCTGCCGTAAATGCGGGCATGACAATTACTGTGAGGGAAAGAGCCGTTTCTCGCGTAGATGTACACGTTGCAAGAAAGAAGAATCAGCATCAGCGCACACCATGTTTCATAATGTAAAATTCCCTTTGAACAAAGCATTTTATATTGCTTATCAGGTTTGCATAAAAGGTGACGATATATCATCATATAATTATTCTGAACGGTTAGGGATCAATCAGATGACCTGTTGGAAGTTTAGAAAACGCATCCATGCCTGTGTACAGCAAATGTCTATGTCAGATCAAACCCAGCTAAGGCTGAAAGATATACTGTTAAGTTCTGCAGTTTAATTACTTTTAATATTAATCTATGAATACGATTGCATGGATTGGTTTTTGTCAGAGTTTGTTTGCCGCCATACTAATGTTTACCAAGAAAGAAAGTACACTTTCTGATAAAATATTGTCTGGTTGGCTGACTTTACTATCTATAGAATTTCTGACTTGTGGCTTGGACTATGAGATCTTCAGGCAGCCACTGCTTTCCAGTTCTTTTTTATTATTCAATCCGGCAATGTTTTTATACATTAGTTCACTTACACGTCCGGCATTTCGGCTCAGGTGGGTGCAACTTCTTCATTTTCTGCCTTTTATTTTATTTGAATTATATGCCTACATTGTGAAAGAGCCTTTTATGATGGATGCTTATTTTGTAAAAGACGATAATTATGTTTTCAGAATGAGTTTCATGACTGCTAATCTTATCTCCTGGGCATTCTATAATCCAACAAGTCTGATACTGGTTCATAAATACCGGATGCATTTGCAAAATGAACAATCGAATATTAATAAAAATGAGAGTCTAGGTTGGGTGCTTACAGTAGGCATTTTTTATGTAATATATTGCATCATTGCGTTCATCATTGCTGTAATCGTTTATTTTTCGGGTTCAAATCCGGTATTACCGCATGTGTACAATTATTCAGTGTTACTGTTTATTGTTTTTGTCCTTAGTTTTTATGGTTTACGTCAGCAGGTGCTTCCTGAAAAATTACTCATTGAAAAAGCGCAACTTCCCTATAAAAACTCAACATTGGGGATTGATCAGAAAAAAGATATACAAAAAAAAATATTGGAGTATTTTGAGAGCGAGAAAGTATATCTTAATCCAGACTTAAGCATGGAGGTACTTGCACAGGAATTGAAAGTGCCTAAACATCAACTGACCGAGGTGTTAAATACTGAAATTGGAAGAAATTTTTTCCAGTTTGTTAATGGTTACAGGGTTGATGCCGTAAAAAAAATGTTGCTTGACCCGAAGAACAAATTTTCGATTGAAGCCATAGGTTACGAATGCGGATTCTCAAGCAAATCTTCTTTCTATACGGTTTTTAAAAGTATGACGGGCTCTACACCTGTCGAATTCAAAAAAAAATCTCCCCGTTAATGTGAACTGTTTAGGTTCAGATTTTAAAAATCGGACGACATTTGTTTGTCCATCTTTTAAAATACGGACTTTTATTTAAAATTTAAAAGCGAAGATTGCACAATCAATCCATAAAAGAAATTGTGCTATGAAACGCTTTATGTTATTTTTACTTGCGGGTATGTGCCTGATGGGCAACAGCCCGGTTCCAGCCCAGAGTTTGTTTGAAGATGTCGCCGGCTCATCGGGAAATGATGCTGAAAAACAAAATGGGATTTTGTTGGAAGGATTTGTGCGTGGTTCAGTATTTGGAGGAGGTGAAACCTACGACATTGCTACTGGGTTTGCAGAATTGTCGCTACAGGGAAAATTTGCATTTGAGAAAGCCTTTCTGAATGCAGATCTTCGTTTTCGCAAAGGTGTTGCTTTTGATGGAAAAATGCCTTTGCTTGTTCTGAAAGAACTCTATGCTGGTTACCGGGGTGATCGTTTTGATGTTTTTCTTGGGAATCAAATTATTACGTGGGGAAGGACTGATGGATTTAATCCGACTGATAATATTACCCCTCGTGACTATTTTTTTCTTACTGCCGACCCTGATGATCAGAAAATTCCTAATTTTTTACTTCGTTTAAAGTACCGGATTATTCCTGAAATTGAACTTGATGTAATTGGAGTGCCTTTTTTTGTTGCATCTGACTATCGCTACGATTTATTTGATATGGGCAGTCAGGTGAGCTTTGCAAAAGATATATTACCGTCGAATGCTATAAAAAATGCTGGTGTAGCAGCCAGACTGAATTTTGATTTTCCTGTCGCAGGATGGTCCTTCTCATATTTTCACGGATATGATCCGTTTCACGGTTTTGATGTTAGCTCTGTTGATTGGTCATCAGGACAACCTCAAATAACGAATGCTTCAAAACCATATCTGAAGACCTCTTTGGGAGCGGATATGGCAATTCCATTAGGACCAGTTATTATCAGAGCTGAAGCTGCTTATAATATGACTGATCGGCCAGGTAATGAAATGTATATTCCCAATACAGATTTTAGCTATGTTGCTGGAGTTGAAGCAGGCTTTTCCGGTTATACAGTAATTGGACAATATGTTGGCAGATTTACTCCTGATTTCAAATCGTTGATTGTGCCTGTACTCAACGACCCATTGAACCCATTGGCGCAAATGCAGTATGCAAACGATATGATTGATTATGAAAACCGCTTGTTCAATCGTAGAATTTTTTATCAACAGGAGCAAGTAAATCATGCTCTTGCTCTGACGGTTACTAAAACGTTCGGATATGAAGCCTGGGAAGTTGAGATGACAGGTTATTTTAATCTTACTTCAGAAGAATGGATGATACGTCCAAAAATTAACTGGAAAATTAATGATGCACTCACTGTTTCTCTCGGGGGGAATTATATGACAGGGGCTAATAAGACACTTTTTGGATATGCATCCAGGATTCTTAATGGAGCTTTTGTTCAGATGAAGGTGGGGTTTTGAGAGGAGTGATAAGTGGTGAGTGATACGTAGTGGTTGGAGATTGTATAAAATGTAAGAAAAAAATATTAAGTAAAATGAAGAATTCAATGTTTATTATACGGCATCGGTGGTGGATCGTTATCATTACTGTGCTCATTATAGCAGGATCGGTCATCCCCCTTTTCAATATTAAGATTAATGCTGATCTTGAGAGTTATATGCCTGATTCTATGAAATCAAAAGTCAATAATAAACAAATTGGAGATGTGTTTGGAAATGAGGAAAGTCTGTTGATTATTCTCGAGAGTCAGGATGTTCTCAGAATATCTACGTTGGAAAGAATACGTGATTTGAGTAATGCTTTCTCAAATATGAGTGCCTTTGAACAGGTATTTTCATTATTTCAAACTAAAAATATCCGTTCAGAAGAAGGGATGATGGTGGTTGATCCTGTTATTGGTAGTATCCCTGAAAACGAAGCATCGATGGAGAGATTAAGAAAGAATATAATGGCAAATGATCTGGCATATGGATTAGTCGTGTCTTCCGATTTTAGATATGCACTGATAATGCTTACAACAAACAGGTCGGTAAGGGATAAAAATATTATTGATCAGGTGCGGCAGATGCTTGAAAAATTTCCCGGTGATGAGAAAGTTTATATTTCCGGACAACCCTATCTGAGAGCGGAGGCAAATGATAAAATTGGTCATGATATCATGGTTTTGTTGCCTATAGGGCTATTAATTATGGTCGTTTTTTTGTGGTTTTCATTTCGTGAAATCAAGGCAGTACTACTTCCTTTCTCTGTTGTGATTATTTCAATTCTTATTTCTATGGCTCTAATACCTGCGTTTGACTGGGAATTAAGCTTGATAGGAGTTTTGATACCCATCATGATGATTGCAATTACAAATAACTATGGAGTATACGTTGTTTCAAAGTATCAGGAAATCAATGCAAAACATCCAGGGAGGAGTATGTACAAAATTATTCAGGAAACTGTGGTTTATTTTAAAACACCCATTATTTTATGTGGATTAACCACCATTGTGGGAATTCTGGGTTTAGTGGTACATCTTCTTTTGCCGGCAAGTCAAATGGGGGTGGTTGCTGCCATAGGAATAGGTTTTGCTTTGTTGCTTAGTCTGATGTATATTCCGGCATTGATGTCTTTCATGAAAAAAAGTAAACCACATAAAGGACTTGGCGAAAATGCCAGAGGTTTTTTTCATAACATGTTGACTAAAACCGGAAATATTATCACAGCTCATCCTAAGCTCATCGTTGCTTGTTTTGCTTTATTTTTTACAGTTTGCACACTTGGTGTATTTCAAATGCGTATTGCTCCGGATTCTAACAAGGTATTACCGGCCAAACATGATTTCAATATAGCCATAGATATAGCAGACAAATATTTTGGTGGAAGTAAAGTGATTAATGTCATGTTTAGTGGAGATGCTATAGATCCCGGTTTGTTGAAAAGAATCGACTATTACGAATCCGAATTAAAAAAGATGCCTCAGGTAGGAAGAACTGCATCACTTGCGACGTTGATAAAGAAGATGAGTACAGCATTAAATGATTCTTCAGAGACGGGATACAATGCAATACCGGAAAGTCGGGATGCTGTTGCTCAATATCTTGAGTTGTATTCGATGAATGCTGATGCGGCAGATTTTGAGCGTTTTGTTAATTTTGATTATACTAAAACCCTTATGACAGTACAATATCATGCAACCAACTTAAATGAAGTTGACAAACTGCTTTCCAGTATGGATGATTTATTAAAAAAAGAGCCGACTCCTGTTGTAGTAGGAGGATCTAGTCTCATTGATAAAGAACTGAGTGAATCGGTTAAAATCGGCCAGTATTATTCGCTGATCGTAGCATTTGTAGCCATATTAATTTTGCTGAGTATCATCTTCAGAAGTTTAGTAGCGGGATTCATGGGTAGCTTACCTTTAGTTTTTGCTGTTTTTTGTACTTTCGGGCTAATGGGATGGTTAGGTATTGAATTAAATATTGTTACTGCCTTACTATCTTCAATTTCTATTGGTTTGGGGGTCGACTTTACCATTCACATATTTTGGCGGATGAAGTACGAACTGAATAAAGGCAAAGATTGGATGTCGGCTGTGAAATCAACTGAAATCGGTATAGGAAGAGGAATTTCCATCAATGCATTTTCAGTTATGGTTGGTTTTTCAGTGTTATTTTTATCTGCTTTCCCTCTAATTCAATCATTCGGTTTTCTTATAATTATTTCTCTTTTATTTTGCCTGATTTGTGCGCTGGTACTTATCCCTACGCTATGTGTAATTTTTAAACCGAAATTTTTGCAGAAAAAAGACGTGAGGATTAAGAACTTTCAAGAATAAGATATCATAATTTTTGATGACTTATAGCACATTAAATACAGAAATTGATTTACATAATTACTTGATTTAACGATTCAATAAATATTAAAAAATATGAAAGCAATCATTTTAGCAATTTGTACGTTTTTCGTACTCGGTACTTATGCCCAGACAGCACAGGAGATAGTGAAAAAATCAAATGATGCAGTGGATGTGGGTGACATGGAAATGACTTCGGGGATTTTTATTTATGACGCGAAAGGTAATCTTCGGACACGTCAGATCAGTACTGCTTCAAAGAAGTTTGCTGATTGTAACAAAATGCTGATACGATTCCTGGCTCCGGCAGATGTAAAAGGGACCTCTCTATTGGTTTATGATTATGATAATCAGAGTGATAATCAATGGATCTATATGCCGGCACTACGAAAAGTCAGAAGGATATTAAGCGCAGAAAAAGGAAAGAATTTTATGGGATCAGAATTTACAAATGCTGATATGGGAAAACCTAATCTTCAGGATTATGTATATGTCAGTCTGGGTTCCACAGAGTTAGAAGGGAAAAGATGCTGGAAGATCGAAGCAAAATGTAAAAATGAGATTATCCAACAGGAAAATGGTTTTAGCCGTAAAGTCATGTACATTGATCAAAATAACTATTTGACACATAAAGTTGAATATTATGATTTATCAGGGCAATTACAACGTGTGCTATTAAATTCAGCTTATAAAAAATTATCAGGTAGCAGTTATTTTGCCTTCCATATGGTCATGGAAAATATGCAAAATGGAAGAAAGTCGGAAATGAAAGTGGATAAATTTCAAAACGGGTCAAAACTTTCTGAAAATGTTTTCTCACCTAATGTTCTCGATAAATAATGTCGCTATGCATTTCAAATATTCAATACGTGGTGAAGGAGGGCTTTCTGTTGCAAGGTATTTGTTGTGTCTGGTAGCCGGGTTTGTTTATTGTAGTTGGGTTTCATCTCAAACTCTGGAAGTGTGTGTGAAAAATATTCGTAATAACAAGGGACAACTATGTGTAGCTCTTTTTAAGTGTGAAGATGATTTTAATAAAGAAGTACCCTTATGGGAAAATAAGTATTGCAAGTCGACCATTAATGAAAAATGGTATAAAATCATTATACCTGTGATGCCAGGCAAGTATGGAGTGTCGGTGTTGGACGATGAAAATATGGATGGAAAAATGAATTACAATTTGATCGGCTTGCCTTTGGAAGGATTTGGTTTATCAAATTATGTCCATAAAGGCATTCGTAAACCCAAATTTAAGTATTTTAGTTTTGAGTTTGTCTCAGGTCAAAAAATGGTTGTAGAGGTTCAAATGGTTTATTTCTAATTCAGAAGAGTACATTTATATTTATTGTCATTTTTGTCAATATCTTACGGCTTTTTTTATGATGGCTTTGTGAATCAAATATTTATTTCTATCTTTGCACCCGCTTTTAAACATAAAATAAAGTTATAAATTTAAAAAGTTAGTAAACAGTATGTTAAATCATTATGAAACCGTTTTCATTTTAACTCCCGTTTTGTCTGATGCTCAGATGAAGG
>JAYFQH010000101.1:0-10645 GCA_034927265.1 Paludibacter sp. | reverse complement strand
CCAAATGCATCTACAACGTGAAGTGAAAATAAAAACTTATAAAAAAAACAACCGTATCAAGGCTAGCCTTGATACGGTTGAATAAATTGTCTATTTTTGTCGAATAAAAACCTGTAACGGTTATTTAGGACTAGTCATATTATGAAGCTTAAGACTAATGTTTTCTTTGTGACTAATGTGATAATATATATCAAATCAAATTGATATTCAACTCTTCACAGGCCTTACGCATATCCTCCGGCCAAATGCTTGCCTGAATTTCACCAATATGCGCCTTCCTTAGGAAGAACATACAAAGACGTGACTGACCAATTCCGCCTCCAATTGATAGCGGCAAACTGCCTTCCATCAAACGTTTATGAAAATACAAATTGAGCCGGTCTGTTTTTCCTTCCATTTCCAGTTGACGAACCAATGCAGCCTTATCAACACGAATTCCCATGGAAGAAACCTCGAAGGGTATTTCCAGAACAGGATTCCAAAGTAAAATATCCCCATTCAGTCCGGGCATTCCATTCTCACCTATTGTGGTCCAGTCATCATAATCGGGAGCTCTTCCATCATGTTTTTCACCATCACCCAGTTTTCCTCCTATGCCAATTATGAAAACTGCTCCATATTTTTTTGCAATTTCATATTCACGTTCTTTTGGAGTTTTATCAGGATAAAGCTGCCTGAGCTCTTCGGCATGAATAAACTGAATGGTATCAGGAAGCACAGGTTTTATCTGAGGGAAACTCTCAGAGACCAGATATTCTGTCCTAAGCAGTGTGGCATAGATGCGACTAACAATCGTTTTCAGAAAGCCAACATTACGTTCTTCTTCCGACATAATACGTTCCCAATCCCACTGATCAACATATAACGAATGTATATTACCCAACTCTTCATCCGCACGGATAGCATTCATATCAGTATAAATACCATATCCATTTTCAATTTCATAATCCGCGAGCGTCACTCTTTTCCATTTTGCCAATGAGTGTACCACTTCCGCTATTTGGTCGGACATATCCTTAATAGGAAAATTCACGGCTCTCTCTACACCATTCAGATCATCATTCAAACCTGTACCTCTCAACACAAACAAAGGAGCCGTCACTCTCCGCAATCTCAACTCTGCAGACAGGTTTACCTGAAGAAAATCCTTTATTTTAGCAATCCCCAGTTCTGTTTGCTGGAGATTCAGTAAAGGCTTATAGTTAGCTGGCTTAATTAAATAGCTCATATAAATATATTACTTAATGATTGAAAATTGTCGCAAAGATAAACATTCTGTAAGAATTAAAAGCATAAAAAGCACAAAAGCAACAATATTTCTTCACAACAACTCACAATTTAATTAAAAACACCTTTTTCAATACTGAAAAAGGTGTTTTTAATTATTTGGGTAAAATAGTTTTTACTTATATTCTCTCATAAACTGAGAAACTATAAGGATATAAATTTACAGCATCAGCAGGATGATCTTCTCTGGAAATCTCTTTCCATTTTGAGAAATCAATCTCCGGAAAATAGGTATCTGCCGTAAATTCTCCATGAACCCATGTAATATACATGAAATCAACTATATTCATGCATTGTTTATAAACAGCCGAACCACCTATAATAAAGACCTGATCTGCATTGGAACATAAATCCAAAGCATCTTCTAAAGATTCTGCTTCAAAATAATTTTCACGAACTGCCTCAGTGAAAATCGTTGTTAACACAATATTCTTACGATTAGGGAGAGGACCATTAGGCAAACTTTCGAAAGTACGTTTACCCATCACAACTGTATGTCCCGTCGTCAATGCTTTGAAATGCTTCATATCAGCCGGTAAATTCCAGGGAAGTTTTTTCTTATAGCCGATTGCATAATCATCTGCAACAGCGGCAACAATTGAAATTTTTGGCATTTTCTTTTTATGTGTGAGTTAGTTTTTTTGAACTTAATCAATAAAACCCCTTTGGGTTTATTCCTTCAACCTGCAAATTTAGCAATTATTTGCACAAATAAAAATAAGTTGTGCTATTTTTAGTTTGATAACAACAACACTTTGCTTTTCTTTCGTGTTTATAAAAGAAATTCCTCCAGATTATTATTTTTTTTAAACAGCAACTTCTCCTTTGATGTGGGGATGGGGATCATAATCAGTAAGTTCAAAATCGCCGAACTTGAAGTCAAAAATACTCTTTACCTCAGGATTGATCTTCATAAAAGGGAGTGAACGAGGCTCTCTGCTAAGTTGCAGCTTGACTTGTTCTAAATGATTTGTATAAATATGGGCATCGCCCAGCGTATGAACAAAATCTCCTGGTTGTAGTCCTGTCACCTGAGCCATCATCAAAAGCAATAATGCATATGATGCTATATTAAATGGAACACCAAGAAAAATATCAGCACTACGTTGATACAATTGCAGACTTAACTTTCCGTCTGCTACATAAAACTGAAAAAAAGCATGGCATGGAGGCAGGTTCATATTTGGAAGATCGGCCACATTCCATGCACTTACAATGATTCTGCGAGAGTCAGGATTGTTTTTAATTGTATTGACAGCCTCAGTAATCTGATCGATTGAACCACCTTTATAATCAGGCCATGAGCGCCATTGGTAGCCATATATATGACCCAAATCTCCGTTTTCATCTGCCCACTCATTCCAAATTCTCACTCCGTTGTCCTGAAGATATTTTGCATTGGTATCTCCATTCAAAAACCACAACAGTTCATATATAATGGATTTAAGATGCAGTTTTTTTGTAGTCAGGCAGGGAAATCCCTCTGAAAGATTAAAACGCATCTGATGACCGAAAATTGAAATGGTACCGGTTCCTGTGCGATCTTCTTTTTTTACCCCTTCTTTTAACACCCTGTTCAAGAGATCTAGATATTGTTTCATGATATGTATTCAATTATAATTTACAACTTATTAAAAATAGAGATTGAAAGCTAATAAATCTTCTGTTTATCACCAGATATTCATTCTTAACACTTTAAACTCTGTTCTGCGATTAATCTGATTGGCAATTTGTTGCTCTTCAGGGTTCAAATTTTGAATAAACTCTTCAGTAAGCAATGTATCAAGGGGCAAAAAAGCATATTTTAATGCTAAACCTTCATCCACCTTGTATGGTTTTTCTTCACCATGTCCAACAGAAACAAGCCTCTTCTCTGAAATTCCGGCTTTGATTAGATAATCCACCACCGATTGTGCTCTTTTTTGCGACAAAATGAGATTAGCCGCATTGTTTCCCACATAATCGGTATGGGCACTTATTTCAATAATAATATTCGGATTATCGTTAAGCATTGCAAGCAAATCCTGTAAACCTTTTTCAGATGAAGGTGTCAGATCCCATTTAGCAAATTCAAAAAAGATATTTTCTAACTGTACCGGCCTGAATGCTGCCGGCAATATCAGATCAACAGTAAATATCTTGCTGTCTTTGACTCCTCTTGAAGAAAGTTTCTCTGTTTTATTCAAAAAACCCCGGGCAGTTCCCAACATCACACAATCCATATTCTTATCAATTTTGATACGATAAGATCCGTCTTTTTTAGTGATTACTTTAGTATTCTGGCCTGTATTACTAACCAGCCTCACCATCGCATCTGGAATTGGATTTAATTTATCATCCAGCACTTTCCCCAGGACAAGTACTTCCATCTCAGGCAATTCAAAGTTCCATATAGCATCAAAGCCTCTTGTCTGTCCTCTGTTAGAAGTGAAGAATCCTTTTTCCTTGCCTCCCTCGAAAGTCATTCCAAAATCATCATAATTCGAATTGAGAGGAATACCCATGTGTTGTACTGACCAGTTTTGTTCAGAAATTTTTGTTGCTTTGAAAATATCGAGACCTCCAAGTCCGGGGTGTCCGTTGGAAGAAAAATACAGAGTTCCGTCACTCCGAACTACCGGAAACATTTCATCTCCGGGTGTATTAATTTGGGGACCAAGATTCTCAATATATTTACATTCCGAACCCGATAATGTTCCTTTCCATATATCTTTTCCGCCCTCTCCATTAGGAGCATCGGAAACAAAGTAGATAGTTTCACCATCAGGAGCAATCGCCGGATGAGCAACACTGATAGTACTATCTTTAAAAAAGTTTATTTTTTGCGGTTCAGTCCACTCCCCTCCTGCTCTGGCTACAACGAATATTTCAGCACTGGCATCACTCTCATTTTTCTGCATCGCCCTGGTAAAAAACATTTTTTTTCCATCAGGAGAAAAAGCACAGGCACCTATATCGGCGTTTGTTGTTACTGCATCAGGAAGAACCGGTTCAGGCTTACTCCACTTACCTGCAGCATCTTTTTTTATAATAAAAACATTGCTGTTCTGCAGGTTTGTAACAGCGTTTGCAACGACTCCTTTCTGAGGCTTGGTACGTGTTGAGCTGAAAAACAGCTGTCCCTGATCATTTGCAGGAAAAACAGGACTGAAAGTAAAATTGTTCCGGACATATAAATCACTTTCTCTTTTTACCACATACCGAGTGGGCTCATTTTTCCATACCGCAACCTGCTGTGTCGCCTGCAATCCATTTATTGCCAAACGATTGGCACTATCATTTTGCAGATATATTCTGTAATTTTTAGCGGCTTCAGTGTATTTTGCGTTACGATGGAGCGACTGAGCATATCTGAGATAAACCAGGCTATCCGGGTATTTGGTACGGATAGCACGGGAATACATCATCTCAGATCTTGTATTATTCAAAAACCGGTAACACTCAGCCTGTTTGTAGGCCACTTTAGCTTTAATGAGACCCTCTTTATAAGGGATTCTACTGTATAGATTTCCGTATATAATTGAAGCTGAAGCATATTCTCCAGCCTCAAACTTCTTGTCGGCTTTTACAAGTCGCGATTTGATACCACAACCCGGCAATAAAAGCAAAACAATCAGAAGTAATATAAAGTAAGATACTACTTTGGATCTCATTAAAAAAATTCACTATATCTCGTTAAACCAGTTCATGGATGACCAGCCCCGAACGCAACTTAGGTTCAAACCATGTTGTTTTAGGAGGCATGATATTTCCGGTATCGGCAATATCAATCAACTGTTTCATAGAAACAGGATAGAGTGCCAGAGCTACACGCATTTCACCACTGTCAACTCGTTGTTTCAATTCACCAAGGCCACGTATACCACCCACAAAATCAATCCTTTTGTCGGTTCTGAGGTCTTTAATTCCAAGGATTTCGTCCAGAATCAAATTGGACGAAATAGTAACATCCAGCACTCCAATAGGATCATTGTCATCATAAGTCCCTTCCTTGGCCGTTAAAGAATACCAGATTCCGGAAAGATATAACGAGAAATTATGTAATTTATTGGGTTTGTAAATTTCAGCTCCAATTTTCTTTATTTCAAAATTTTCAGAAAGTTCTGTCAAAAACTCATCATCCGTCAGGTTGTTCAAATCCTTCACAACACGGTTATAATCTATGATCGTTAGTTGATTATCAGGAAAACACACCGCCATAAAGTAATTATATTCTTCCTGACCGGTATGATTGGGATTCTGCCGGCGTTTTTCGTCACCTACTAAAGCAGCCGCAGCACTACGGTGATGACCATCAGCAATATATAAAGCCGGGATAGCAGCAAAGAGTTCTGTAATCCTTTTGATTGTCTTTTCATCATCAATTACCCAAAAGTGATGTCCGAAACCATCGCCGGGAGCAACAAAATCATATTCAGGTTTTCCTTTAATTACGTTACTGACAATTTCATCCAACTCTTGTTGATGAGGATAAGCAAAAAATACGGGTTCGATGTTGGCATTGTTCACTCTTACGTGCTTCATGCGATCTTCTTCCTTGTCTTTACGCGTTAGCTCATGTTTCTTGATGCGCGCTTCCATATAGTCATCCACATGGGCACAAACCACCAAACCGTACTGTGTTTTACCATTCATTGTCTGAGCATACACATAATATTTTTCTGATGCATCCTGTTTCAGCCAGCCTTCACTTCTGAATTTTCTGAAATTCTCCAATGCTTTTGCATATACTTTCTCATCATGTTCATCGGTTCCCGGTGCAAAATCAATTTCAGGTTTGATAATATGGTACAACGACATAAGATTTCCTGCCGCTTCTGTTCGCGCTTCTTCTGAATTTAACACATCATAGGGACGGGAAGCTACCTTCTCGACTAAATCTTTCGGTGGACGAATACCTTTAAACGGTTTGATTACAGCCATATAAATTGCTTTTTAGTTTTTAATAATATGACTGCAAATTTAATTAAAAAATCGGGAAGAACCGTATATAGTTGTGAATTATCCGGCTAACAGTTTTGTGGAGTCGTGTAGAATAAAAAACATATAAAACGACTTTTTACTAATTCATCAAAGAAAAATGAAGACAATAAATTAATAATCAGGATTCTTTTTTCATGGCTTCACGCCTCATTTCAACCGGCATTTTTTCAATGGCATACCTAAGGGCAGTACGGGGCATAACATCTTTTTTGTCCATAACATAATCGAAGACTTCATGTAAGTGATATTTAATTGTCACCTTCAGCATCCAACCATAACCTTTCTGTACCATATCCTCTTTGTCCATCAGCAAGATATCTGCTATTTTGAATATCTCTTCTTTAAATAAACCTTTTCTGGCCGGAATAATAAGTGAAACAGCAGCCGCTCTGCGCATCCAAAGATTATCCGACTTAGCCCAACGTAACAATTCAGGCAAAAACTCGGGATACATCTCCAGAAATTCACCAACTGTGTGATTACAAAAAGTATCGCAACTCGCCCAATTATTTACGTAAGTATTGATCCATCTTTCAAAAAGGGTAAAATCTGATGGTTCAAATTGTTTCCTCATACGATATGCCCAGTTACAGGCAAAGAAACTTTCTTCAAGCATGCCCGATTTCCAGAAAATCTCACAATATTCAAAGATATCTTTTTTCGAAAGATGTTTTACCAATTCAAAGTTTTCTTTGGCAATTTTCTCCGAATCAGCACTTTTCAGTCCATGGCAATTAATTTCATGTTTAAAAAATCGCTGAGAAGTTTCAGCTACAACTGACGACTTAAGTAGATCAATTTGATTATAAATGCTTTCTAACACTTTCATAACTTAGATTTCAAAGGAACTTTTATACATAATTGGCAAAAGATAATGTGAGTCTAGAAACAATCTTAACATATTATTTCACCCGCTTAATCTTCATTTTACTTTCAGTATTGACATTTAACGGAACGGTTTCAAGAATAACATTACTCGTATCCAAGCCATATGCTTTGACGTCTGTTATCCCTAAATGTTTGATGATATTATGAAAGTTCATCGTAAATCTCTCCCAAAATCTGAAATTATGACTTTGATTATAAATACGGTGAATAATAATAAATCTAAAATCTCCCGGAATATTCATTTTACGTAAAGACGGGTAGTTACTTATTATATCAAACTCATTATTTCTGACCAATTCATCAATTATCTGTCGGAAATACAAATTAATTCTGGGCTGAACCTTAAATCCCAGTCTGAGATTTATCCGGAATAAGGTATTGGGAATAAGGCTTTCGAAAGTATATTCAAATGTATTTGGTTCATCCAAACTATCAACATGAAGGATCCAGTAATAATCTGCGCGTTTAGGTTGCTTATTTATAATAGAATACATAATTTTACTTTCAATATCAGTCCTGTAATTTGCTTTGCTCAGATATACCAGATTAGTAGCATATTTAGGCACTGTAATATCATCCTTTAAATCCGAAATAACAGAAAGAAAAGGTTTTATTTTAATAAACTGCATATATCTGTTTTTGATTTTACGTGCATTATACGACATCATCATTATGAATGCCACGCACAAAGCAATAACAATCGTAACCCAACCGCCATGCATAAACTTGTACATATTAGCCGTAAGAAATGCAATTTCAACGATCAGAAAGGTTGCAATTACCGGAATAACATATATGACTTTTAGCTTTGTAGTTTTTAAATATACGGTTAACAACAAGGTAGTCATCAACATAGTAATGGTAATTGACAATCCATACGCACCTTCCATATTGCTGGAAGTCTGGAAATACAATACCATTAATATGCAAAAAACAAATAAAAAACCATTGACAAATGGAATAAACATCTGACCTTTAACTTTTGTAGGATATTTTATCCGTTGCCTTGGCCAAAAATTTAAGCTCATCGCTTCACTAAAAATAGTATATGAACCACTTATAAGTGCCTGACTTGCAATCACAGCAGCAACTGTAGCTAATATAATTCCCAGAAAAAGAAAGTTTTGGGGCATTATTTCATAAAAAGGATTGGTTGAACTGGTAATTTTGTCAACATTATTCAAAATCCAAGCTCCCTGACCCAAATAATTGAGTATCAGGGTAAATTTAACAAAAATCCAACTTATCCTGATATTTCTTATACCGCAATGTCCTAAATCGGAATATAAAGCTTCGGCACCTGTTGTACACAGAAATACCGCGCCTAATATTAAAAACCAGTTTGGATAATCAACAAGCAGTTTATAAGCATAATAAGGATTAAATGCCTTTAAGACCGGGAGAAACTGAACTGTTTGCAATAATCCCAACACACCCAACGTGGCAAACCAGACAAACATGATTGGTCCAAAAGATTTACCTATTACATTGGTACCAAATTGCTGAATAAAGAATAAAACAGTAATAATGATAATACTTATTGGAACAACCGGGGTATCAGGATTTATTCCTCTCAACCCTTCAATTGCAGAAACAATAGTAATAGAAGGAGTTATAATTCCATCGGCGATTAATGTACTTGCACCGATGATTGCAATAATATACAACCACTTCTTTTTGTTTCTTCGTATAAGCGCGTACAATGCAAGAATGCCTCCTTCTCCATTATTATCAGCTCTGAGGGTTATCAAAATATATTTGACGGTCGTTTGTAATGTTAAAGTCCATATTATGCATGAAATAGCTCCGATGATATAATTCTCATCAATGCTTGAATTAGCTCCCAAAATGGCCTTCATTACGTATAAAGGAGAAGTACCAATATCACCATATACTATCCCTAAAGTAACGATTGCTCCAATCAGACTAAACGCATTGCGTTGCCTTGCATTGCTGTTTTTATTCATTTTTTTGATTTCAATAAATAATTCCTAAAATATTGTATAACATCGTCTAAAAGCAGTGGAACTTTTAACATCCACATTCTCTTCACTCTCTTTTTTGAAAAAAGGAAAGAAAATGATCATCATGAATCAAAGTAAAATTAATTATAACAAAATCGCGTCTACACATAAAACACCGACAAACAAAAAGATATAAAAGATATTTATGACAGTTAAAACGTCGGTGAAGTTACTTATTTTTTTATTTTTAGAAAGATTTTTCAAAAAAAATCATTTATATTTTTATTGCCGGCATCAGGAAAACCTAAAAAAAACCGATACCCACCAAATCATTTTGGGGCATCGGTTTTCTATCGATTTTGAATTGACCGAAAAATCTTTAAGCAAACGCTTTATTCAGCAACAACTTCAAATGCAACTTCAACAGCAACTTCTTTATGAAGTTTTAATGTGGCAGTATATGTACCGATCTCTTTAACCGGTTCTTTCAGTACAATCACCTTACGATCCACAGTAAAACCTGCTTTTTCAAATGCATCAGCAATCTGAATAGGACCTACAGCACCGAAAATTTTTCCCGTTGAGCTTGTTTTTGCACCTACTGCCAGCTTAATATCTTTCACTTTATCAGCCAGTTCCTGAGCTTCATTTTTGATACGTTCCAGTTTGTGGGCACGTTGTTTCAAATCTTCTGCCAGCATTTTTTTTGCTGATTCAGTAGCCAATACAGCTTTTTTCTGAGGAATAAGATAGTTACGACCGTAGCCGTCTTTAACCTTAACAATATCTCCTTTGTAACCTAAGTTGATTACGTCTTCTTTCAATATAATTTCCATAAATTATCCTCCTGCTTAGATTATTTCAACATATCTGCTACATAGGGAAGCAAAGCCAAATGACGTGCTCTTTTCACAGCCTGAGCAACCTGACGTTGATATTTCAACGAAGTTCCGGTTAAACGACGAGGTAAAATCTTACCTTGTTCGTTCAGGAATTTTTTCAAAAACTCAGGATCTTTATAATCAATATATTTGATACCGCTCTTTTTGAAACGGCAATATTTTTTTCTTTTCAGATCCACTGTCGGTGGGGTCAGATATCTGATATCTCCTTGATTTGCTGCCATGTCTTAGTTCTCCTTTACTTCTTTAGATTTTAAACCTTTTCTTTTTTCTGCATATTCATATGCATACTTGTCGAGACGGAAAGTCAGAAAGCGTAATACACGCTCGTCTCGACGATAGTTTGTTTCCAGAGTTGCAATGACAGATGGATCTGCATCAAATTGCAACAGCGAATAAAATCCTGTTGATTTTTTCTGGATAGGATACGCCAACTTGCGTAAACCCCAGTTCTCCTCATTGGTGATAGTCGCACCGTTTTCTGTTAAAACGGCTTTGAACTTTTCTACCGCTTCCTTCATCTGAGCATCAGACAAAACGGGAGTTAAAATGAAAACGGTTTCATAATGATTTAACATACTGTTTACTAACTTTTTAAATTTATAACTTTATTTTATGTTT
>JAYFQH010000103.1:0-24399 GCA_034927265.1 Paludibacter sp. | reverse complement strand
CCGAACATAAAGATTTGATAACTAAGTTGCTTATTTTGGAACCAACTAACTAACACCAGATGAACAAAGTTGCATTAATCACCGGTATTACCGGGCAGGATGGCGCCTATCTCGCCGAACTTCTACTGAAAAAAGGATATACCGTGCATGGCATCAAACGACGCTCATCCTTATTCAATACCGACAGGATTGACCATTTGTATGAAGATCCTCATGTTGATAACCGGAAACTTATTTTGCATTACGGCGACATGACCGATTCGATGAACCTGACCCGCATCATTCAGGAGTCGCAACCGGATGAGATATACAACCTTGCGGCGATGAGCCATGTGAAGGTGAGTTTCGACACTCCGGAATATACCGCCAATGCCGATGGAATTGGTACCCTGAGGCTACTGGAAGCGGTAAGGTTACTGGGATTGGTAGGGAAAACCAGGATGTATCAGGCGTCAACCTCGGAACTGTACGGGTTGGTGCAGGAAATTCCGCAAAGGGAGTCGACTCCTTTCTATCCACGTTCACCTTATGCTGTTGCCAAGATGTATGCTTACTGGATCACTGTAAATTATCGCGAAGCCTATAAAATGCATGCCAGCAACGGGATACTCTTCAATCATGAATCGCCTCTGCGCGGTGAAACTTTCGTTACCCGCAAAATTACCCGTGCGGCTGCACGCATTGCCATGGGTATGCAGAACAAGTTGTTCCTCGGGAATCTGTCGTCGCAACGCGACTGGGGACATGCCAAGGATTATGTGAAAGCGATGTACCTGATCCTGCAACAGGATGAACCTGACGATTATGTAATTGCCACCGGAATAACCACTTCAGTTCGTGAGTTTGTGCGTCTGGCTTTTGCCGAAATTGGTCTGGAAGTTACGTTCAGAGGAGAAGGTATTGATGAAAAAGGATATATTACCGCGGTGGACGAAAAGCTATTCGCTGAGGAAGTAGGGGCGCAATTTATAAGTAAAATGCAGCAGTTAACCATCCCCGTGGTAGAAGTGGATCCGGCTTATTTCCGCCCGACGGAAGTGGATCTGCTTATAGGTGATGCTACAAAATCGCGTACAAAACTCAACTGGATTCCTGAATATGATTTGAAGGGATTGGTTAAAGACATGATGAAGGCGGATGTGAAGCTGATGAAGAAAGAAACTTATTTGAAAGAAGGTGGGTTTAATGTGCTGAATTATTTTGAATAAATATATTAGCACACGGATGACACGGATTAGAGGGATTTACACGGATTTTTAATGGCACACGGATGACACTGATTTAAAGGATTTACACGGATTTTTATTTAGCACACGGATTTTTAGCACAGGGATGATACGGATTTGAGGGATTTACACGGATTTTTGATATAGGGACTTAAACACAAACTTAAACTTAAACAAAGATTTTAATACCGGGATGATACGGGAGGAATTGACTGATAGAATTATCGGGGCATTTTATAAGGTGTATAATGAACTTGGGTTTGGGTTTCTGGAGAATGTGTATCAAAATGCGTTGTATCTGGAATTAACGAATGAAGGGTTTTCGGTGGAAGCTCAAAAACCGATTGATGTGTATTATCAAAACCGTGTGGTTGGAAAGTATAAAGCAGATTTAGTTGTGAATGAAGATATTATTCTGGAATTAAAAGCCGTTGATTATTTAGTAAAAGAACATGAATTGCAATTAATTAATTATTTAAAAGCCACAGAGATAGAAATAGGATTATTGTTGAATTTCGGAGCCAAACCGGAAATAAGACGAAAAATATTTACCAATGACAGAAAACACCCACACAAATAACTGCCCTAAAAATCCGTGTATATCTTATATTAAAGTGTGTATATTAAAAAATCCGTGTAAATCCGTCTAATCCGTGTCCTCCGTGTGCTAAATATAAAACATGAACAAAAACGCAAAAATATACATCGCCGGTCACCTGGGTATGGTAGGCTCAGCGATTAAACGGAACCTGGAAGCAAAAGGTTTCACCAATTTCGTTACCAGAAGTCAGGCTGAACTTAATTTGCTGATTGAAGAGGAGGTAGCGCGTTTTTTTGCCGAAGAAAAACCGGAGTACGTTGTGTTGGCAGCTGCGAAAGTAGGAGGTATAGTCGCCAATAGTACCTACAGAGCTCAGTTTATCTACGAGAACCTGATGATTCAAAATCACGTGATCCATCAGAGTTATCTGCACGGAGTGAAAAAACTGCTGTTTCTCGGATCATCATGTATCTATCCCCGCCTGGCTCCACAACCTATCAAAGAAGAATACCTGCTTACCGGATTGCTCGAACCGACCAATGAACCCTATGCCATTGCCAAGATTGCCGGAATTAAAATGTGTGAGGCTTATCACGATCAGTACGGATGTAATTTTATCTCCATCATGCCGACGAATCTTTATGGTCAGAACGATAATTACGACCTGGAGAAATCGCATGTGCTACCGGCATTGATCAGAAAAATGATCTTAGGGAAATATCTCGCCGAAAATAATATGGAAGCGGTACGATCCGACCTTAACCGTCGCCCGGTGGAAGGGATTACCGGAAACGACAGCGAAGAAGCCATTAAGCAGATACTCCTTAAATATGGTATCGGCCAACAGGATGGAAAAGTATCAGTGACCCTTTGGGGTACCGGTTCGCCCATGCGCGAGTTTTTGCATGTCGACGATATGGCCGATGCCTCGGTTTACCTGTTGATGCATTATGATGCCCCCGATACACTGCCTTCGCATGTCAATGCCGGTTGCGGGGAAGATATCTCCATAAAGGAACTCGCCGGTCTTGTGAAGAAAATCGTTGATTACCCTGGTGAAATCATCTGGGACAGCACCCGACCCGATGGAACACCGCGTAAGTTGCTGGATGTTTCGAAACTTAAATCTTTGGGATGGCAACCCACGGTTAGCCTTTTGGAGGGAATTCAAAGGGTGGTGGGGATTTACAGGGAAAATAAGGCCTGATGCTCTTTTCTTACATCACGAAAAATAACAGAAATTAAAACATATGACAACAATAGAATTTGTGGGAGCCACCGCCTCCATCCTCTCCATCCTGAACCAGTTTCCCCAGGCCATCAAAGTATTTCGTACCAAAGATACCCACAGCATATCATTGCTGATGTACTGCATTGTAGTGGTATGTATTACGATGTGGCTGGTGTACGGACTGATGCTCAACGACGGACCACTGATATGGGCTAATGCCGTGTCGCTGATACCTATCGTTTATATTTTCATCATGAAAGTATCGAATACCATCCGGAAAATCGATAAGCTGTCGATATAAAAATCAAACCCTGAAATCGAAACGCTCAGCGCGACTTTTTTCGTAGATGTCGCGGTTGAAGGAATAGTAGCGTGCCGGCTTGTGCGATACGCCTGTCTGAATTTCGTCGAGAGGAATCAGATAGGGCATCTTGTTAATTTTCCGGCGGAAATTCCGTTTGTCGTAGCTGGTGTTGAATATCACTTCGTACACTTTCTGCATTTGTGTCAGCGTGAATTTTTCGGGCAGCAACTCAAATATCAGCGGCTCGTGGAGTAAATCGTACCGCAGTTTTTTCAAAGCTTCATCAAATATCTCGTTGTGGTCGAACATCAGTTCGCTGATTTCATAAGCATTCGCCCATTTAGCCACGTCAATCAGTTTTGTGTTGTCGATGCTGTCAATATTAATCAGAGAGTAAAATCCTACAGTCAACACCCGGTCGTCCTGCAGACGCGGTTTTACCCATTCAAAATCCTGTGGTCGTCTTTTCAACCGGTCGGGATCACTGAAAACCCAAAACTGTTTTACAAAAATATCTTCCAGCCCGGTTTGTTCTTTTAATATCCTTGCCGCGGTAGCATTGATGTCTTCGTTGCGCCGCACATGATTACCCGGTAATTTCCATTCTTCAATGATTTCGTTACCGAAAGGTACACTTTCCTTTCGAACCAGTACCGACAGCTCATTTTCAAAATAACCGAAAATAACACAGTCGACCGAGATGGTGGCAAGTGTTTCGTTGTTCCGGCTTAAGATCGAATTTTCTTTCATTTTTGTAATTGTCATGATTAAATTCCGCTTGCAAAGATAGATAAAATATATCAGACTGAAATATTTACTAAGTGTCATTTTAACATATGTGCTATCTGTCATACTATGAGTGCGTTATAAAAAATATTGACTACTTAGTGTAAAAAACACACGATTTTATTTGGTTGATAAAAAAACATCGTTTATATTTGCAGCGAAGTGCTTATTGTATAAATGACACTTAACGAATTATTATAATCTTAAATACCAATAGAAGATGAACAAAATACACTTATTCAGGATGCTGACTTTTATGTTTTTGTTGATGACGGTTTCCTGTTCGGAGAAGCCCGGTGATGCGACAGACAAGAAAGTTGAGGCCCTGCTTTCAGAAATGACCCTGAAAGAAAAAGTCGGTCAGATGGCACAAATCACCCTTGATGTTATAGGGAACGGCGAAGGGCGTTTTTCAAGTAAAGAGCCATTTGTTGTTGACACCGCCCGACTCCGCAAAGCGGTGGTAGAATACCATGTAGGGTCGATACTCAACACCACCAATAATTATGCATTACCCCCGGCTCAATGGAACGGAATTATCAGCCTTATTCAGAAAGTAGCCATGGAAGAAACCCGGGCAAAGATTCCGGTAGTCTATGGTATCGATGCTATTCATGGTGTTACCTATACCGAAGGAGCAACGATTTTTCCGCAACAGATAACAATGGCAGCAACTTTCAATCCCGTTCAGGCCTATAATATGGGGAAAGTGACTGCTTATGAAACCAGAGCCAGTGGTATTCCATGGAATTTTTCGCCGGTACTCGACCTTGGAGCCGATCCCCGTTTTTCACGTCAGTTCGAGGGTTTTGGAGAAGATCCCTATCTTGTTGGAGAGATGGGAAAACAGATGGTGCTTGGATATGAAGGTATAACCGACAGTGTGGGAGATCCGCATAAAGTAGCTACATGTGTAAAACACTTTCTGGGTTATTCGGTTCCTGCTTCTGGAAAAGACCGTACTCCGGCCTATATTCCGTACCAAGTGCTCAGAGAATATCATTTAGCTCCTTTTAAGAAAGCCATTGAAACGGGAACTGAGGCTGTGATGATCAACTCAGGGATTATCAACGGTGTATCGGTACATGCCAGTCACGATCTGATTACCAAACTTCTGAAGGAAGAGCTTGGCTTTGAAGGAGTGGTGGTGTCCGACTGGATGGACATCATCAACCTGCATACCCGCGATAAGATAGCGGTGGATAATAAAGAAGCCGTCAAACTGGCCATCAATGCCGGTATTGATATGTCGATGATTCCCTATGCATATGAAAGCTTCTGCGACGATTTGGTGGCACTGGTTGAAGCCGGTGAAGTTAAGGAAAGCCGTATTGATGATGCAGTACGCAGAATATTAAAAATGAAAATGAAGCTGGGCTTATGGGAACGACCGGTAACAAAGTTTGAAGATTATCCTGAATTCGGATCGGAAAAATCGGCAAGAATGGCATACGATGCAGCGGCCGAAGCGATTACATTGCTAAAAAACAATGACAGTTTGCTTCCTTTGTCGAAAAGTTCGAAGGTTCTCGTAACAGGACCGAATGCCAATAGCATGCGCTCACTCAACGGTGGCTGGACTTACTCCTGGCAGGGAGAAAAAACCGAACGCTTTGCTCAGCGGTATAATACCATTCTTGAAGCTATCCGTAATGAAATTGGCGAAGCAAACGTAAAATATGTTCCGGGAGTAAGTTATTTAGAAACAGGTAGTTATTTCGAAGATAAAGAAGATGGTTTGGCGCAGGCGATACAAGCTGCTAAAACTGTCGACGCGGTAGTTCTTTGTGTGGGAGAGAACAGCTATACAGAAAAACCCGGTGATCTCAATGATCTGACTCTGAGTGCAAATCAACTACGACTGGCCAGTGAGCTGGCCAAAACAGGAAAGCCGGTTATACTCGTATTAAATGAAGGTCGTCCGCGTTGTATAAGTGCCATTGAGCCTTCTGTAAAGGCGGTGGTACACACTTACCTTCCCGGAAACTACGGTGGAGATGCACTTGCCGATATTCTTTTCGGAGATGTGAATCCCTCCGGCAAATTACCCTATACTTATCCGTCCTATCCCAATTCGCTGGTAACTTACTATCATAAACCATCCGAGGAACAAAAACGTGCTGAGGGTGCTTATATTTATGAGTCGGATTATAATCCTCAGTATGAATTCGGGGCAGGACTTAGCTATACCACATTTAATTACAGTAATCTGAAGACATCCTCCAATACTATCTCCGGCAACAAAGGGGTGGAAATATTTGTTGATATAACAAATAGCGGAAAGCGCTCCGGAAAAGAAGTCGTGATGTTGTTTACCAGTGACTTGTATGCCTCTGTAACCCCCGACACAAAACGCTTGCGACGATTTGAAAAGATAGCACTGGAACCAGGGGAAACAAAAACCGTAAAATTTGAGATAACTGCTGAAGATCTTGCCTTTGTTGGTCTGGATGGAAAATGGATAACAGAACCGGGAGATTTTGAAATAAAAACCGGTACATTAAAAACGACACTCAGGTACAAATAAATCAACCAACCATTAAATTATAATCAATGAAAATCACGGAGAAAAAACAGAAAACAAGGATGTATGCAGGACGCTGCAGACGATCGCTTTGGTATGCTCTGATTGCCATGCTGGCATTTCCGCTCGCCATGTCGGCACAAAAACTGACTCTCACGGGAGTCGTTGTTGATGCAGATAATGAGCCTGTAATTGGAGCGAATGTATTGATTAAGGGTACAACTATCGGAACGATTACGAATATCGAAGGCAATTTCACGATTAATGCTGCCGTCAACAATGTGCTTGTAGTCAGCTATATCGGAATGAATTCTAAAGAGGTTGTGGTAGGAACATCCAATAATATTAAGGTTGTACTGTCAGTGGACACAAAAACACTTGAAGAAGTGGTCGTTATCGGCTACGGTACACAGAAGAAAAAAGACCTTACAACGGCTGTATCTTCAGTATCAGGAAAAGAAATTGCTGAACGTCCCATTATCTCTGCTGCACAGGCCTTACAGGGGAAAGCTGCCGGGGTACAGGTAATTCAGCCTTCAGGAAAACCGGGTGCGGGTTTGTCGATTCGTGTCCGTGGTTCAACTTCCATCAGTTCAAGTAATGAACCTTTGTATGTGGTGGATGGAACTCCGACAACCGACATCAGCAACCTGAATCCTTCGGACATAGAAAATATGTCGATCCTGAAGGATGCTTCTTCGGCTGCCATTTACGGATCAAGAGCTGCAAACGGGGTGGTGTTGATTACTACGAAAAGAGGTACCAAAGGGAATTCGCAGATCAATCTGAATTCTTATTTCGGATTTTCGAAAGTGGGAAAAACCCTGCCTACATTGAATACGACTCAGTACTACGACCTGATGGATGAGATCTATGGTGAGGGTTATGTTGACCGTACCAATACCAACTTCACCGACTGGAATAATGAAATTTTCGGCACCGGTTATCAGCAGAATTATCAGCTGACTTTCAGCGGAGCTACCGACAAAACAAATTATTATGTTTCAGGAGGTTATCAGAAAGAAGACGGAATCATCTCACCGGCATGGTACGATCGTTTATCGTTCCGTACCAACCTCGATACGGAAATAAAAAGCTGGCTGCATCTGGCTACCAACCTGAATGTGACGCGTACCAAACGCCGCGATGCTACCGACAATACTTCTTCGGGACGTGGCGGAATCATCCTCAGCGTGCTTAATACTCCTCCGTTTCTTCAAATATGGGATCCTGACAAACCGGGACAATATGCGGTGAATCCTTTCCAGCCTTCATGGGAAAACCCGGTGGCTCAGGCTTCATCCTATAATATGAATAATGATTACCGACTGATGGGAAATGTGGTCATGACCATTGATTTTACAAAAGAGTTGAAGTTCAAATCTTCTTTCTCTACCGATTTTACTTCTCATCAATGGGATTCTTTCATCGATCCTATTAAGACCGGTTATGGCCGGCAGAACAACGGTCTGGGTGAAGCTGCCCGTGATACCTACCTGACATGGTTGAACGAAAACTTACTGACTTTTGATAAAAGCTGGAATAAACATACGGTTTCGGCACTTGCCGGGATGACCGCACAGGAATACCGTCATGAAAACTCCTATCAGTCGGTAAAAGATTTTGTAAAGGGCGTGCAACATAATAAGGAATATATGACGCTGAACTGGGCGAACCAAATCATGGCCTCAACGACCAGCGCCGATGAATGGGCATTGGTATCGGGTTTGGCCAGATTGCATTATAACTGGGACAGTCGCTATTTAGTTACTGCCAACCTGCGTGTTGATGCTTCTTCAAAACTGAATCCTAACCACAACACACGATTCTTCCCGTCTTTCTCTGCTGGATGGAGAATCTCCGGGGAAGATTTTTGGGGTGATCTTTCGGAAATTGCCAATGATGTGAAAATTCGTGCCGGTTGGGGACGTAACGGGAATCAGGAAGGACTGGGCGCTTATACTTACTACGATCTTAACAATGTCGAAAAAGTTACTGAAACGGGTTCTGGACCAGCTATTAAGCCTGCTGCTACTATGGGTAATCCTGATTTAGCATGGGAAACAACTACTCAGTCAAATCTTGGTCTTGATTTGAGTTTGCTTGATTCAAGAATTGTAGTGACACTGGAAACATATAACAAAATAACAAGCGGTTTAATTCGTATTGTGAATATGCCTGAAACAGTAGGAAGAAATCCTATTCGTAATTCAGGAATGATTGAAAATAAAGGATTTGAGATCGAGTTGTCTTCAAGAAATTTTATAGGAAAATTTAAATGGGATACTGATTTTAATATGTCCATTAATAGAAACCAAACCATGAGATTTGAGTTTAACAAACCGTCAAGTCAGGGTTTTATGGAATCGAACGGACAATATACAACTATCCTGAAAGGTGGATATCCGTTGGGAACTTTTTATGGTTATATCGCTGAAGGTGTTGATCCGGAAACGGGAAACATGATTTACAGGGATATCAATAAAAATAATATTTTAGATGGCGGCGACCGTACAGTTATTGGTAATCCACATCCGGATTTTATTTACGGGATGACCAATACCATGAGTTATAAGGGATTCACATTGAATTTCTTCTTACAGGGAAGTTATGGTAACGATATTTACAATGCTTCGCGCATTGATACCGAAGGGATGTTCGACCCGAAGAATCAGTCGACACGCGTGCTGGATCGTTGGCAACGTCCGGGAATGATTACTACTATTCCGAGAGCTTCTGTTGAAGGTGATACTAAAAACGTACTTACTTCAACACGCTTTATCGAAGATGGATCGTACCTGCGCCTCAAAACGCTGACACTTTCTTACAACTTCGATAAAAAAGTTTTTGGTAATCAGAATATTATCAGCAATGTAAATGTGTATGCTACGGCAAGTAACCTTTTTACACTGACAAAGTATACCGGTTATGACCCTGAGGTGAATTATGCCGGCAACAGCGGAACCATACTCGGAATTGATTACGGAACTTATCCGCAGAATAAATCCATCATTTTTGGTTTAAACGTAACTTTCTAAATTTTGAAGAACATGAAAACAAAGATATTTAATCAAATAGTGTTGGTGGTATTGCTTGTAGCGGGAACTTCCTGTGAAGATTTTCTGACACGTGTTCCTATTTCAAGTATCACCGATGAGATGTTGGGTATAGATCCGAATGAGAATGAAGATTCGGTAAAATACAATAGTGCTGAATTGGCTGAAGCTATTCTTGCTTCTGCTTATCGCAGCTTTCAAACGGAATATTATCAGCTCGACCGCTATATCTTGGGTGATGCACAGGCCGATAACTGCTATTCGGGCGAACCGAAGGCTCAAACTGTACAGATCGACCAGTTCTCCATCGATGCCAACAACGGCAATGTGCGTCGCGACTGGAGTTATATGTACGGACAAGTGACCGGGGCTAATTCCATCATTCAGTGGGTACCTTTTAATACCGATCCTAACTTGTCGGAAACAAGAAAAAAGGAAATTGTGGGTGAAGCCAGCTTTATCCGTGCGGTAGCCTATTTCAATCTGGTCAGATTGTATGGAGATGTGCCCCTGGTGCTGAAAGAAATTCCGACCATCTCAAATGCCAATCTTGAAGAAGTATATCCTTTGCTGTACCCTGCCCGTCAGCCTGCTGATTCGGTGTATGCACAGATTATCAGGGACCTGGAATATGCGGCTGCTAACTGTAAGGATTACTCGGCCAATAAGTTTGTGATCACGAAACCACTGGCGCATGCGGTACTGGCCGAAGTTTACTCCACCAAAGGAGCTCCTGATAATGTGGATTGGGCAAAGGTGAAATTTCATGCCTCCATCGTAACAGGCAATACCAATTACGATTTACTCACTGCATTCGATGACTTATGGGCTGCGGCTGCCGATGAATCGGGCAACAAAAACGAGCACAGTAAGGAATCCTTGTTCGAAGTGGATTGTAACAGCTGGGCAACCATCGGCAACTGGTCGTACCAGATGTTCATGGGTACCGACTGGAAAAAATTCAACACCCCGAGTAAAGATATTGAAAAAGCATTTAACGATGCCGGCGATACCAAACGTAAACAGGCAAGTATTATTTATCAGGATGTTACCGGTAAATGGTCGGACCAGATTTGGCCGGCAACTGCTTATCCTTTTATCTACAAACAAAGGGTGAACGAAAAAGGCAACATCATCCTGTGGCGTTTAGCTTCCACTATTCTCTTGCAGGCCGAAGCCGAAAATGAACTGGGAAATCTGGAACCGGCAAAGACATTATTGAAAAAAATCAGGAACAGAGCCGGATTGGGAAATCCTGTTTCCACGTCGAAAGAAAAACTCCGTCTGGAGATTGAAAAAGAACGACGGCTGGAACTTGCTTTCGAAGGTTACCGTTGGTTCGACCTGGTACGTACAGGTCGTGCAATCGAAGTGATGCAATCGTGTACGGATGTTCAACGCACTTATGCGGCAAAGCTTACAGAGAATCGCCTGATTTGGCCGATTCCTCAGACCGAACTCGATCAGAATGATTTATTGATTCAAAATCCGGGATATTGATTATTAATAACCACCGGTTTTAACCGGTGGATACAAACTCCGGAGATTATACAAACATTATAAAATACTGTTATGAAAAACAAAATAAAAAAATCAATATTCGGAATGCTGGCCATACTGTTCCTGATGTCGTGCCAGCAGGACGAACTGCGTGTGCGCTTCCCGGCCTCCATGCCGGTGTTCGATAGCATCGCTGTGGCTGAGGACGCCATTATGTACGGCGATTCCATCTCCCTGAGCCTGGGAGTTTCTGACCCGCTGACGCCACTTTCAACACTGGAGATCAAAGTGGTGGTGAACGACGAAATCATTACTTCCGAGACCATTCGTACCAAAGGCAGCAGCGCTACCTATGCGAAGAGATACAGGGTACCTTTTGTTGCCCATATGCCTGATGGGGCTGAAGTCGAAGTACATGTGTCGTCCATTAATATTGAAGGAACAAAAAAGGATACGGTGATCTTTAATACTATTGCTTCGAGGCCTTCAATACCTACCATCTATCTTGTTTCGACTACATCAACAGCAGAATTAAAGCTGATAGATGCGCCCAACCACATTTATGAAGCTACGGGATTGACATTTGGAAATGAAGTAAGTTTCCGTTTGGTAACCAAGGTAGACCGTTTCAAGAAGGCCGACTGGAAAAATCCTGATAATATTGCTTTCGGCTGGGTAAATGGCGGTCTTGGTTTGGTTTATCCGATTTTTGAAGGTACGAATGTTAAAAGCGTTACAGGAGAATTGATAACACTCTCCGATGCAACCCTGGTGGGTTTCAATAAGTTCACCCTGGATTTATTCAACTTCACGGTGAAAGGCGATGGTGACAAACTGGTTCCGGCAACTTCGATGGATGTTTCGGCATTTGCTACCGTTGAATTATCATCTACCAGTCATTTAAATGTCGCCACTAAAGAAAACTGGAAAAAAGGACAGATGTATCTTGGAAAAGGAACCGTGATGACCATTACCGGCATGACCGATCTGGCCAACAGCCTGACGCCTGATTTCTTTAATGTGAAGAGTGCTACCACTGCTGAGTTCTTAGGTGAAACCGGAATTTATACGGTATATTATTTACCAGGTCTCAACTATCTGTGGGTCGAACAGCCGAATGCGGTTTATCCTGATGTCCTGTGGTTATGCGGTGTAGGCTTTGGTCCGCACAAAACACCTAATCAAAAATACTCCTCATGGAACTGGAACACACCGCTTGAATACAAGTTTTGTCGTAAAGTTTCTCCGGGAGTTTATGAAGCTGTAATTTATGTGGAACACGTGATTGATGCATCAATCGCCGAACCCTGGCGTAAAACTTTTAATATTAAATTCTACCACCAGCGTGGATGGGGAGGTGAAGAGGATGCCCGGACCTATACAATGCCGAATACCTTACTTTATGCCCCGACTGAAAGCGATAAAGGTAATTATGCGGGAACTGCTGAACTGGCTACTGTACCGGGTGTGTATCGTTTCACAATCAATACCACAACGAAAACATCGACTTTTGTAAAGATAAATTAAATAATATACAGATAAATGCGTCAATTCATTGCAGTATTATTTTTGTCCGCCATTTTCTTCCAGAGTTGTAAAGATCCGGAAGTCATTGGCCCTGACCCTGATCCGGTGGACTCTATCGGCGATGTGAGTGTCTGGCTGACTTCAGGCAATGAGGTCTTTCTGATGAAGCAACAGACGCCTGTTGATTTTTCGAGAGAACTGGGTGACTTTACCATTGTGCTGGATACGGCAACGACTTATCAAACGATGGATGGTTTTGGCGCAGCACTCACCGGTTCCTCGGCTTACCTGATCAATCAGATGGCGGCAGCCGACAGGGCAAAACTGCTGGAGGATTTGTTCGATCCCCAAAAAGGCATCGGACTGAATTACCTGCGCATCACCATCGGTTCTTCCGATTTCTCCATCGGCACTTATAGCTATTGCGATAATCCGGATATCACAACTTTCGATATCCCGCAACGCGACAGGACGGATTTGCTTCCGGTGCTCCGTCAGATTTTAGCCATTAATCCATCAATGAAGATACTGGCAAGTCCCTGGAGTGCTCCGGCCTGGATGAAACAAAATAACAGCATGTATGGCGGTAGTCTCAAAGGCGCTCAGGTGTACAACGATTTTGCAGAATATTTCGTGCGTTATATTAAAGCCTTTGAAGCCGAAGGTATTACGATTGATGCTATCACGCTGCAGAACGAACCTATGCATGAAACGGGTGGTTATCCGACCATGAAAATGTTGTGGGAAGAACAAAATACCATCATCCGTGATTATGTGGGACCGAAATTCATTGCGAATGGCATTCATGCCAAAATCATCATCTGGGACCATAATTTTGATATGGCCTATTATCCTCTGAATATCCTGAACGACCCGCTGACCCGTCAGTATGTGGCCGGAACCGGATGGCACGGATACGGAGGTGATGCTTCGGCCATTGATGCCGTGCAGGCGCAGCATCCCGACAAGGATGTGTATTTCACCGAACAATCAGGTGGCGGCTGGAACACCGATACCCGCATGGGAAATATGTTCTGGTACATGAAGAATTTTCTGATGGCATCGGTTAACAGAGGTTCGAAGAATTTTATCATGTGGAACCTGGCGTTGAATCCGCAGAATGGTCCGACCACCACTACCGGAGGATGTCAGGATTGCCGGGGGGTGGTAACCATCAATACTGACGGCACGTATATACGGAATGAAGAATATTACCTGCTCGGACATTTCTCAAAATTTGTGCGTCTGGGTGCGCAAAGGGTAAAAAACAGCTCTACAAGTTTACCTGACGGGATGACGCTTTCCAGTTTCGTGAATACCGACGGATCAAAGGTAGTCGTCATCATGAACCGTAGCGGTGCCCGAAAGTCTTATAATGTAAGGTGTGGAAATCGTAAATTTCTGTATAACCAGCTAAATGAATCGGTTGTAAGCTTTCACTTTAAATAATCATACTAAGAAAGAGAACCATGAAACAAACATTGATTTTACTTTTTGCCATTGTCTTTACCGCTTGTAATGCGGGTAAAAAAACAGTTCAGGTATGGTCGTCGCTGCCCGATACCAACCGACTTCTCGTGGATAGTACCCTGCCGCTGAAAGCTTCCGCAGAAGAGGTAAAAGATCTTGTGGAAATATTTCCCGATCAGTCCTGTCAGACAGTGTTGGGAGTAGGCGCTGCGCTGACCCATTCTTCGGCTTATGTATTTCATCATCACCTTGATTCGGTGAAGCGTGACTCCTTGTTCCGTGTATTATTTACGCCTGAAGGCATCGGTATCAACTATACCCGTTTGTGTGTGGGAGCCTCCGATTTCTCTTTCAATTTATTCAGTTATAGCGAAAAGGAAGATTTTACCCTGAGCAATTTCTCTATTGCAGAGGATCATAAAGATGTGATTCCCATGCTGAAGGAAATCATTGCCATCAATCCCGGCATACAGATCATGGCTTCACCGTGGAGTCCTCCGGGCTGGATGAAAACTTCCGGCAGCATGGTTGGAGGTAAACTGCGCCCTGATTGCTATGATGTCTATGCCGATTATCTGATCAAATACCTGAAAGTTTATCAGGAAGAAGGCATCACCATTCATACCATGACCGTACAAAACGAACCGGAATATGGCACTGCTGCTTATCCCTGCATGGACATGACCGCAGAGGAGCAGAAGGTGTTTATCCGCGATCATTTCGGACCTAAACTGTCGGCCTCAGGTCTCAAAACGAAAATTGTGCTTTTCGATCATAACTGCGATAATCCTGATTATCCCATTAGTATCATGAATGATTCGGTAGCGAAAAGTTATGTCGACGGTTCGGGATTTCATTTGTACAAAGGCGAGATTTCGGCACTTTGCAAAGTAAACGAAGCTCATCCCGACAAGAATCTCTACTTCACCGAACAATCCGGTGGAGGCTGGGCGCCTGATTTCGATCAGAATGTACGCTGGTATGTGGGCGAACTCTTTGCCGGAGCGATGAACTGCTGGAGCAGAAATGCATTGCTCTGGAACCTTGCACTCGATGAAAACGATGGTCCGAAGAACTTCGGTTGTCAGAATTGCTGGGGAGTTGTACAGGTGAGTACTACAGGTAAAGTAAAGCAAAATGCTGAGTATTATGCTATCGGTCATTATGGTAAAGTGGTGCAACCCAATGCTACACGACTCGTATCCTCCGGCGATGCCCTCAAAGGAGTAGCCTTCCGCAATCCAGACGGAAGTTTTGCGTATCTGGGTGTGTACTATGGAAAAGAAGATAAAATCATCCGGCTGAAATGTGGAGAAACCGTGTTCGATTATACCTTCAGACCAGGTGAAGTAATCTCTTTTAAGTGGTAAAATAAAATATTTGAACAAAAAAACTGCACTAAGTGTTGTAAATACAATAACCATTGTGTATATTTGACACCTACTAGTTTATTTCTTAATTATCAACAATATCAATCTTTAAAAAACAGTGTTATGAAAAAAATCTTTACATTAGTAATTGCCCTTATGGGCTTGTTTTCCGTGATGCAGCCTGTTGCGGCATTAACGTACAACGTGACAGTTCCGGCAGGAACGAATGCTTGTTATATTGCAGGATCAATGAATGGGTGGGGCTTTGGCTCTCCTATGACAAAAGTTGATGCTACACATTACACTATTGATTTGCCAAATGCCAGTTTAACTGATCAGTACAAATACTGTTCTGGTCCTGACTGGAAATTTGAAGAAGCTGATGCTCAGGGAGCAAAACTGGCAGAAAACAGAACCTGGCAAGAAAAAGATACGGTTGCCAACTGGTTGCAAGTTTTCCAACTGGATGAAAGAGATGTTACGGTAGAAGTTCTAGCTCCATCAGCCGTTAAAGTCCTCTATATTGTTGGTGCATTTGACAACTGGGCAAGCCCTTCCGAAGCTTATAAAATGACTTTTGTTTCTGAAGATGTGAACGGAAAGGTATTCACCAAAACCGTTCATAGTCTTGATGCAAAGAATATGGAATTCAAATTTTGCGCAGGTCCGGCATGGTCGTACGAACAGACCGACCCCAAAGATAACTTCGTTTATGGCACCACTGAAAGCTCCACCGCTGTAGTTGTAAATGCTTTTAAAGGAATTTATGATCCGGAAAAGACCGGTACCATTAATATTACAGCTACTGTGCCTGCCGGAACCGACAGTGTATGGATCATGGGCGACTTCCTTGGCTGGAATATGGACAATGCCATGAAAGCCACCAAAAATCAGGATGGAACTTTCTCTTTTGCCATTCCGATGGTGATGACCATTGAATATCGTTTGTATAACAAACCTGACTGGAATTATCCCGAAGTGGGAGAGGCTGATCCGACGAAAGAACTGCCAAACCGTGCTGCAGTATATCCTGCCGATGCTAATACCAACATCACTGTATGGGGTTGGAAACAGAATATCTCAGGATTACCTTTGATCAACTCCGACGATTATAAAGTATATTCCAATGATAAAAAAGTAGTGGTAGAAGGCGTGAAATCGGAAGTATCAGTCTTCGATATGAGTGGAAGAATGGTTCAGTCGGAAAAACTGAACGGAACCTTCTCATCAAAAGGACTGACATCCGGCTTCTATATCCTTCGTGTAGATGGTTCGGTTGCAAAGGTTTCTGTTAAATAATGGGTAATTGAAAATTATTGAGAAAGGGCTGTCTGTTCGCAGGCAGCCTTTTTTTAAGTGACTAAACCCGAAACGCTTTAGCCTTTCGTTCTATTTCAGAAGGTGATATTTTGTATTTAGTCGCTACCTTTCTCCAGGATGAAACAGCTTTGGTTACTTCCACTTTTATTTCATCAGCGCGTTTGTCCGATAGCAAATAGTAAGGAGCAGTTTTCATCATCAGGTCAATATCTAAAGAGTTATCCTCTTCATCGATATTGAGTTTGAGACCTGTTCCGGTTTCGTTTGCATTGATGTCAAATGCTGGCGATAGTATCCAACCGGCTTCAGTATATAAAAATCCATGATTTCGTAAATGGTCATCTGTGTTCGAGACACAAACGGAAAAAAGAACCCTGCGAAAAAGCTCTTCTAAGTTAACAGTAACATCTGTACAAGCTGACCTGATTAATCCGGCTAAGTCCAGATAACTTACACCACTATCCGCATCATCGCCGTCTGTTCGTTGCAACAGTGTCATTGCAGAAGCATAATGAATACGTTTATTATCTTCAGTTCGGTCGAAGCGTTGTGATAAATAAGTATGGTAGGGGGAAGCAAGTTTTTTTACTATGGCATTTGGAACAGTAATCTTAGCCAGTATGGCCAGATCATGGACAACCATTTCCCATAACCCGGCATCTGAATCATCTTTGTTACTCGGAAATTTTGCAATCCACAGTTTTCCGCTTGTGTCAACAACATCAGCTTTGGGACGGGCTCCACCCAGCGATGATCCCGGAGCAATAAGTTGATTTATCCATTTCAGGGAAGCCTCATCTAATTTGTCCGCATTCTTTTCATATTGTTCAACCGCATATTCAAGGTCTCTCATTGAAGTCCAGGGAGGAGCAGCTAATCTTTGGTCATTGCTCAAAAATTCGCCGTCTTCATGCTCTTTAAAACGTAGTCCGCCCATACGGTGACTGTCGTGCACACCCATTAAGAAATCAATCCCGAATAAAGTACGGGGCTCTTTTTGCTCAACTTTTGCCAGAAGTATTTCTCTGCGCTTCATCAGTAACTGTCCCCATCTGTCAGGAGATGAATCTTTGAAAATACCAAAATTATCATTCGAAGCAGCATAATGCAGTCCTGAAAAAAGAGGCAATTCCGGATCAATTGAAATACCTGTTTTGATCCATTCATTGTCATACTCAAAAGAGTACACCGCTTTCCTCCGAAGGGAAGCAAAATACAATCTCCCAATCAATTGAGGCGAATCGAACATATACCAGTCGGCATACACCAATATTTCTCTTTCTTTGTTCTGTTTCATGCGTAAATTATATGAAATCAGGTTTTTCTGTGTTTCCCCTGTCAATTACATGATCAATGACCGATGCTGTTTTCTTTACTTTCGGGGCTCTTTTTTTTACAATCAATCCGGCATCCTGAATTTGCCGGCCAACAGGGTCCTTATCTGCTATCAATAAAATATCGTCTTCAAGACGTAAAACGGTCAATACTTGTAAATAGTTACCCAACGACACTGATGGAGAACCATTTTCAATATTTCCCAGGGTAGACACGGCAATGCCGGCCCGCTCAGCCATAGAGCGAACTGACAGCTTTCGCCGCAAACGTGCTAACCTGATGTTCTCACCTAATGTGGCGAGAATCTTCTTCTGTTTTTGAGTGTAACTTGTTTCTCGTGATTTCATAACAACCGATATTTCAGCACAAAAGTATATATAATAATTGATATATCGTATGTTATTGATGAAAATTACGATGAAAAAGATAGGTGTGTGAGGGTGAGAGGGGGTGCTTTGCCGCTATCCTCAGAGCTTATTCCCTGAGTACAGGTGTTCTACGGGAAAAATCAAATCCCAGTTTTTCCCCCAGACAATATTGCCATGATCAATATAAAACTTTTTGAAGTTTGAGGGGTTTCGGTATTTATTGTATTGAGGATGAGAGTGGTCTTTCAGAAAGTTTTCAAAGTCCACTTTTTTAATGGTGCCATCGCTAAATTCAATTTCAACGGCATAACCGGAAATGTAAACAGCTTGTTTAATATATAAGGGACGGCTCATGTTCATTAGAAAAGAAGTAAAAAATGAAACCAAAATAAGTAAATATCTTAGGCATTTTTTTCATTGTTAGGTGTTTAGTGATGCAAAGATAATTCTTTTTTATAATACCATAATTCAGTAAAATCAATTTTTTTGTGTTAAAAATAATAATGATTTTTCAATATAAATCCATCTATAATCAGCATGATAACAGGATTTGTTTCGCTTTTCGCAAGTCACGCTTAGTACCTCTACTAATTCATCGTTAGTACCTCTACTAATACACTGTTAGCAGGTGCTCTAAATTCATACGCCTGAAGGAGGATACGCGGGCAGCTATTTTCGATTTAAAACATCTCGTGATCTTTGCTTTCAAATTTACAATTAGGAACGAATGTTCCATCAGCAAAGAAGAATTGACATCAATTTTAGAACGCCAGTAACATGTCATCCCCTGATTCGAACATAGGGCTCCTGAGTTTTTTGCAAAGTCATCCCCTCTTAGCAGGGTACTCATCCCCATGTAAGGACGAAAAGTAAGGATTACCTGACCATGGTCTGCCATAGACTTGAGTTTACCATTCTTAGGTAAAGTTTTCTAGTGGAGAAAAGAAGGAAATAGGTATTTGTACGACAATCAAAACTGGCAAATCTTTGAATGGAATAGTGAGAAACTGTTACCACTTAGAACTCTAAAGTCGACTGAAATTGAAGGCGAGTTTCTTGATAAAGAACATGTAAGGTCGACGATTGCGAAGCATTGCCGACGAACCAACCCCATGAAAACCTGCACCAAATTGTTTTAACTTAAAATTTTTGAAATCAGCAATCAATCAGCTTTCCCCCTCTAAATCAGCACAATCTTTGGTATTACCTCACCGACATTTTCATTACTAACCAGTTTGCTTATTTAAATAAATAGGCGAACACAAAACCAACTTATTATGGCTGTTTTTTATAACAAGGTGCAACGGAAAAACCCATCCGACCCTACCGCAACTGCAAAGTGGTATCCATCCCTTCGTACCACCGGAATGCTGAAAGAAAAAGAAGTGGCCCGTCAGATTGCCGACGAAACCACGCTGAACCCGAAAGAAGCCGAAATGGCGCTTTCACAGTTACACAAAATCATGGTTCGGGCATTGAGCAATGGCGAATCTATTCAATTAGGCGACTGGGGTTCGTTTCACCTCACCCTGAACGCTGAAGGAACCGCAAACGAAGCCGATGCCAATGCCACGAAAGTGAAGAAATTCAACATCCGTTTCTCCCCGGGCAAGGAACTGAAAGAGGCCATCGCGAAAATCGAATTAAGGCAGACAAGCACACTGATTAGCTGAGTTGATGCATCCTTATCGGAATCGAACCGGGCGGCTTACCCTGATAAGCCGCCCGGTTTTTGTTTGCAAATACTGTTTTAGTTCGTGCCAAGTCCTGTTTTGCCTGAACCAAAGTCCTGTTTTCGTCACGCCAAAGTCCTGATTTGTCTCTGGACAAGTCCTGATTTGGCTGAAGTCAGGTACTGTTTTGGTAAAAGTCAAGTCCTGATATGTCTTCAACTGTTTCTAATCCTGCTCTTTACCCTAAACTTCCGGACGTTGAGCCAGAAGCAGAAATGCCCAATGGTTAAATAATTATAAAGGGACTGGTTTGGCTCGGTTAAATTGTTTTTACTACTGCTAATAAATGTGATGAAAACTTCTGTGGCAGCGTGTTTTTATACATCTTTATGTAGCTATTATGCAGCTAAGTGACTAAAAATGAAAGAAAAATGGTGGTGTGTGTTAATTTTATAAAAATTTATTTTTAAGTTTGCAAAGTGAAAAGGGAAGGGGGGTGAAGGTTGATGACTTAGAATGTTTTGAGAAAAGTTTGAGGAGTAGGTTGGAGTGAGGGTTTATTGTATGTGTATTAATCATACTTGATAAATTTATTTATTTTATTGTCTGTTAATTAATTATGAATGGATATATAGCGGAAATATGAGCAATGAATTGTACATACTGGAAATGGAGTTGTTAATATATTGGTGTTATGCCCCATTCTACTAACAGCGACGTAGCAGGCAAAGAGCATAGCAATTTGACAGAAAAGAAATTTATTAACAAATTGAATGAAAATAAGAAAGTGAAGCGACAAATTTACATATTATTTCTTCTTTTGAGCGTACAACTTTACGCTCAAAATCACACATTGATGCAAGATAGAGCCGACTGTACGCAGAAGTATTATGATATTGCTTTGGACGAAATTGTCACAATGCTTGACGAAAAGCAACCCCTGAGCATTGCACGCGCTGTTTTTCTTGCTGAATGGGCATATCTTGACGGCAAATTAGATTATCAGGCGTACTGTGATACAATTAACTCTGCCAAAAATTTTATCCAAAAATTTATACGAGCCAATCAATTAGAAAAATACAAAACGGGCAAAAATATGGCTCTTGTCGAATATTTTTTCAATCCTTATTCTGGTAACAGTTACAAACCATTTATTTATGATTTCAAAGATGATGGCGGCATAGAAGATTTTACCAAACAATTCGTAACAAAAGTGATGCAGACACACACAGGACAATGTCGCTCTTTGCCTTATTACTACCGTGTCCTTGCCGAAGCCATTGATGCCGAAGCGTATATTGCTTATGCGCCTGCACACGTTTTCATTCGCTATCGCAATGAAGACAAAATATACCCTGAAGATTGGGTTAATGTGGAATTAACCACCCACCAACTTACACCTGAATTTTGGATTAAAGAAAATTTTGAAATAACAGACAAGACCATTGAAAATAGAGTTTATCTTTACCCGCTCACAGCAAAAGAAACAGTCGCCGCCCAACTCGCCGACCTCGCATTCGGATATTGGAACAAATATAAGATTTATAACAATTTTACCTTAAATTGTGCCGAAAAATCATTAGAGTATTATCCTCAAAATCCCAAGGCACTTTTGATAAAAGGAAAATCGCTCGAAGCAGCATTGATGAACCACTTAAAGTTCAATGGAAATTTGATTGATGAATATACAACATATTTCGACAAACAGTTGTCAGAGGTTTCCAAGCGATTAGAAAATTTAGGTTGGGAGCCAATGCGTGATGAATTGTTCAACAAACTTGAAAATGGTATTGAAGAAGGTAAAAAAACAATAAATAAAGTTCAATAACTAATTTTTAAATCCCAAAAAAATGAAAACACGTCAAATTTTTATTAGTACTGCAATTATCATAATTGCGTTATTTTCGTCAAATTCAGTGTATGGATATTATCCGGTGTCGCCCTATGCGTATTGTTTTAACAATCCAATTAGGTATATAGACCCGGATGGAAGAAGTCCAATTTATGCTCCTGATGGTACATTTTTAGGGACAGACGATAAGGGATTACAAGGAGCACCACTAATTTTGGACAGATCCGATTTTACCCAAGGAATGACACTTGCAGATGCTCAAAAAGTGTTATGGGCAGGTACAATGAGCGATGATGCACGCGCTATAATGGACGAACACGTTGCAGGGTTATCTTCGAGACCTGACTATGATGGCATTGTATCCATTGCAGATGGTATTTCGTGGGCGAAAGCACACCCCGGCGCTTTAAATAATCCTACTGCCGACAATACTTTATATATTGATGCCTCAAAATGTAATTTTGGGTTTTTATCAACAGCAGATTTCAATGAAGTAGGGAAAATAGAGCCACAAAATTTATTCACTAATGAAAATTTGGCAGCCGCAGCAATTAATCCTTTTGTTACTGCTACTGTTTATGCTCTTGGAGCAGTTGATATGATTTTATTGGACAGAAATCAAAGAACAGTACAAGTCGTTAATAATAATGCTACAGACTATGATTGGAATACTGGTGGTTCAAAGAAAAGAGATACATTTATAAGAATAAATAATACTTTGACAGGAATTAATCCTCAAATTCACGGTTTTAAAACATATTATTATGGAACAGGAAGATTAAGAAAATGAAAAAAAAAATAAAAAATATCACTATCATTATTTCAACTATCTTGTTTTTAACAGTTACCTTATTTTTTTCGTCAGATTGGTTCTTTCCGGAATGGAACGGTTCATATTATTTAGGAAATAATTTGTATTTGATGGATTGGGAAAAGGGCAATAAAATAATAGTTCATTGTAAAAATAAAAGAGGGAGGACTTGTTACGGAGGCTCTCCCGTTATACCCCATAATTATCCACGTGAGGTATATGTTCTAAGTGCAAAGGCTGATGATAAATGGATAATTGTAAAAGCAATAACAACTGAAGATAATAATGTATGTTATTATTTGATTGATAAATCTTTCAATATAAATGGATTGGATTGGGAAATAGTTAATTGCGATAGTATCATTCAGAGCCAAATAACAGGACCATTAGATTCATTAAATTTTGAACATCTAAAAAACAAGTACAATATATCAGACAAACTATCATTTAGAGATTAAAGAAGAAAGAACGAGGGTATAACACGCACTAAGCGCAACCCTATCGGGTATGCCGCTTAGCGCTATCCGTTAGCGGGTATTGTAAAATGAAAAAATTAACAACCATATTAATTTTGATGGTAATTTGTTTTGGTGATTTATACTCCCAGGAATTATCAGATAGTTTGTTGATCGATTTTTTCAATAAGACTTTTAATGATTATTATCAACAACGTGATAGTGTAACTAAAGATTTTTACATACTTAAAGATTCTATACCAGAAAAGGTTACGACTGATTTTAATAATTTCAAATTACATTTAGTCGACTATTCACAAGCTTATCCATTGATTAAAAAAAACAAAATATCCGCTTTGTATTGGGCAAGATATAAACAAATTAGTACAGACACAATTGATATCGTGATTGGTGGCTGGACTGTTAATTTTGAAAGAGCTTTTAGGATTAAAAAGATAGATGGGAAAAGGAAATTGATTCTTAATAATTACAACTTTGCTGCTTGGTGTGGAGGCACGCTTGGCTATATTCCACAAGGAAGATTTATTTATAACACTGAATTGAAAAGCTGGAGTTACTTGACTGAGATTTGTTTGATTAAAGAAAAGAGAGAAAAATATAGAAATAAATAAACAACGACCCGCTAATCGAGTAGACCGCCCTGCCGGTATTTAACCGACAGGGAGAGCCTCTCACACCACTGTACGTACGGTTCTCGTATACAGCGGTTCGTTAAGAAACGGCGCAATTCTGATGTAATAAGAAAACAAAGATTCGTACCCCCGGTTTTGGAGTCGTTCTACCGTGATGGTGGTTCGAAGTATCGGGCTACAGGCAACCGCCCATGTACCCATTCGACTGCGGCTGAAACTGTAAGCATGTTCAATGTCTACTCCCAAACGTATCAGGTTTTTCCGTCTTCGTTCGGGTTTCTTCCATTGTTTCCAGATACAGCACCGCAAGCGATTGCGCACCCAACCATCCACATCTTTGAGCTTTTCCTGAATACTTGCTATTCGGTAGTATTGAAGCCAGCCTTGCTGTACTTCT
>JAYFQH010000060.1:0-30543 GCA_034927265.1 Paludibacter sp. | reverse complement strand
TGATTGAAATAAGACCCTTTTTCATTATAGATTCAAATATTTTTTTAATTCATTTATAGCTAACGCTCTATGGCTGATTTTATTTTTCAGTTCGCTGCCTAACTCTGCAAAAGTTTGTGAAAAACCATCCGGAACAAAAACAGGATCATAACCGAAACCAGCGTTTCCTGATGCAGAGGTAGTAATATTACCGTCAATTTTTCCTTCAAAATAATTAACCGTTCCTTTTTCTATTAATGCAATGACAGTTCGGAAACAGGCTTTTCTGTTGGTTGTTGTCCCTAATGATGTCAATAATTTCTGCATATTTTTTTTTGCATCTTGTTCTTCCCCTGCATATCTTGCAGAGTACACCCCCGGTTCACCTCCCAGAGCATCGACTTCAAGTCCGGTATCATCAGCAAAACAATCATATCCATATTTTTCATAGATGTGCATTGCCTTAATGAGCGCATTGCCTTCGAGTGTATCGGCAGTTTCAGGGATTTCATCGAAACAATTAATGTCTTTCAGACTCAGCACTTCAACTGTAGTACCCAAAACTGCCCGTACTTCTTCCAGTTTATGAGCATTATTTGTTGCAAAAACCAATTTTGTCATATTTATGTGTAAATCAATAAACTGCAAAGATAATTATTTTCATAAATAAATCAGATTAAATAACAAGAATTCAGTCGGACACCTTGATTCAGAATGATTATTTGCAAAGCAATAAACTCAGGACAGTTTGCTTTCAGCTTTTAATCTTCTCCTGTGTCTTGCTTCCTCGTCAGTTTTTGAGTTGAAATGATAAAAAAATGTTATTTTTGTGTGCTAAACGATTAATTTTCTCCTGATACTAAATACAACATAACTGAAAGAAAGCATGTCAAAAAATCTGCAACTGTTACATTTCAGTAATATGCAGGCTGCAGCAAAAACATCTGTAGTAACATTAGTGTTACTTTTAAGCTTTCAGAATGTCTCTGCTCAGTCACAACAACCAAAATTATATGGTTTGACAAATGTTTACCATCATATTGGGATTGCCGGCATTGAAATGGTGGATCCTTACCTATCAGTATTGGAGTATTCAGGTGTAGGGATTCGTTATGAATACTCTTCGGGCCGTTTTTTTAATCCTCAGCATCCGATATTATCCTCTAACATCCGAATTGCTGGTTTGGCCGCAATGACGACTAATCCGCGTTCGACAGCCACAGTTGCCAGAATGGGAGCTGGAGCTTCGTGGGGAGTGCAGTATTATTACAGGAATTTCGAAGATATTCTGTTGCTGGGAGGAGCTAATATTGATGTGGATTTTGCCTATAAAATGAACTCCCGAAATGTGAATAACCCTGTTAATATTGACTTGGCCACAAACCTGAATATGACCATTGGAGGCAGATATTATATTAATACCAAACGAAGAACTATCCAACTGAACGCTGATTTTGAGTTCCCGGTGATAGGTTGTATGTTTGTTCCCTATCCGGGATTCAGTTATTATGAAATGTATTCTACTAAAGCGTATATTGACGCCATACACTTCAGTTCTTTGCATAATAAACAGGGTTTGAAGCAACACATCACTATCGATATTCCTTTTAAGCATTTAACATGGTCGTTCGGAGTACGTAAACATGATTTGAAATACAGAGCAGACCATCAGATTTACCATTATTCCGAATTTGCCTTTTTGACAGGAATAACTTACGATATGATTGGCTTTTCTGGAAGAAAAGTAAAAGTTCCGGAGATTTACATCAGTCCAAAACATTAAAACATGAAAAAGAAATATTTAGTGATTCTTTTTGGGATGTCATTGTTCTCTTCATGTATTGAAGAGCCTGACCTTCCTGAGAACACCTATCGCGAAAACTTTGAAACATTGTGGAAGATAGTGGATACAAAATACTGTTATCTGGATATTAAAGATATTGATTGGGATTCAGTCTATACCGTCTATAACTTCAGATTAGCAACTGATACAGTCGGTGAACTTACATTCTTTGATGCTATGGCGGAAATGCTGGCTACGCTCAAAGATGGTCATGTGAATTTGTATTCAGGATTTGACAGGAGTCGTTATTGGAAGTGGTTTACCGATTATCAACCGAATTTTAGTTCCAATCTGATTTACAATGAACATTATCTTGGAGAACATTACCGGAGTGTGAATGGGTTGAGATATAATAAAATAGCGAATGGTGAGGTCGGCTATATATATTACTCGAGTTTTTCTGATAGTTTCTCTGACAAAAACTTTTTTTATATACAACAGTATTTCAAAGATTGTAAGGGTTTAATAATTGATGTCAGAAATAATGGTGGTGGTTCGGCAGAGCTATCGAACCGACTGGCTTCCTATTTCTTTCAGCGGGATACCGTGAGTTTATACATGCAGCATAAAACTGGTCCCGGACATTCTGATTTCTCGGCGCCTCAGCCAATGAGAACCGTTGCAAACAAAGCTATTCAATGGCAATTACCTGTGGTTGTTTTGGCCAACAGATCTTCCTATAGTGCCACAAATATGTTTGTCTGCCGTATGAAAGATGCTCCGAACGCCATTGTTGTAGGAGATGTGAGCGGTGGAGGAGGAGGGTTGCCATTATCGAATGAACTTCCAAACGGTTGGATGGTGCGTTTTTCTTCCAGTCCGATGCTCGATGGAAATATGCGACACATTGAATTCGGAATTGAACCGGATGTTTATGTTACTTTGGATTCTGTGGATGTTGCCAAAGGGAGGGATACGTTGATTGATTATGCAGTTGGTAGAATAATAAATTAATATTTACCATATAAGTCATATAAGTTACATGTAAGTTTTTAGCTTAAATGATTGAAAATGTAACTATATCAATACGACCCAATATATTAAAACTTATATGTAACTTATATGACTTATATGGTTATAAAATAATGAGAAAACTAAAAATAACAGAACTGGAGCGCTTAACTCCAACAGAATTCCAACAAAAGCAAAAAACTTCTTTGGTAGTTGTGCTTGACAATGTGCGGAGTTTACACAATGTGGGATCAATTTTTAGAACAGCTGATGCCTTTCTGATTGAAGCTGTTTATCTGTGTGGCATCACCTCAACGCCACCACATCCTGAGATACATAAAACAGCCCTGGGAGCTGAAGATACTGTTGCCTGGAAATATAATGAGGATACACACAAAGCGATTGAAGAGCTGAAAGCTGAGGGTTATACCGTTTATGCCGTCGAACAGGCAGAAGGGAGTATTATGCTGCCGGTGTTACAACTTGAGAAAAGTAGAAAGGTTGCGGTTGTCTTCGGAAACGAAGTCAAGGGCGTACAGCAGAGTGTTATCGATATATGCGACGGTTGCATAGAAATTCCGCAATACGGAACGAAGCACTCATTAAATGTGAGCGTAACGGGCGGAATTATTATTTGGGAAATATTTAAAAGACTAAGTCATGGATTGGAGAGATAAATTAAACGCATTGAAGAATGATTTGCCCGAAGGGAAAGAGATTCCGGTTGTTCAGGAACAAAAACCAGGCAAACAGAAAGATCCCTTGCGGGTGGAAATGGACAAGCGAAACGGTAAACCTGCAACATTAATTTCCGAATTTCAGGGAACTGATGATGAGTTGAAGGAGCTCGCCAGAATACTTAAAGTGAAGTGCAGTTCAGGAGGTTCTTCCCGCGATGGAGAAATACTGATACAGGGAGATTTCCGCGAAAAAATAGCCGGGTTCCTGACGGAACTCGGCTATAAAGTTAAGCGGATTAATTTTACTACACCTCCCACTGCTCCAAAGAGTCAATCAGGTCGTCAAAAGTTTTGATTGATGCTTTTTCCTGTTCCTGGGTAATTTGAGCGACGAGTGCGTCATTATATGTTTCAGCAGGAACATCCCTGATCACACCCAGTGCAATAGGGAATTCAGGGGCTTCCATGTTTATGAGCTTTAAGTGTAAAGTCGTGTCCTGAGTTTGTGCATCATGGGTCAGAATATCATCTTCGGTGATGCCATTTTCTCCGATGGTAACCACTTTAAGATTAAAACCATCCAATACCAGGCCTTTATTATTTTCTTTTCCGAATATCATTTTTTTGCCGTGTTCCAGCACAATGATTCTGTCCTCGCGGGTGGTTTTCTCCGACAGCCACCCATGAGCACCATCGTTGAAGATAATACAGTTAACAAGGCATTCAATTACAGAAGTTCCTTTGTGTTTAGCAGCAGCCAGCATGGTCATCTGTGATGATTTCAAATCCACATCCAGCAATCTTCCGAAGAAAGTACCTCTGGCACCGAGGGTAAGCTCGCCCGGACGGAAAGGTTGTTCTACCGTTCCATAAGGAGATGATTTGGTAACATATCCTTTTTTTGTTGTCGGCGAAAACTGTCCTTTAGTTAATCCATAGATTTGATTATTGAAAAGCAGAACATTAATGTCGATGTTGCGGCGTACACTATGGATAAAATGATTTCCTCCGATAGCCAGACAGTCACCATCGCCGGTAATCTGCCATACCGTGAGTTTTGGGTTAGCTACTTTGACACCTGTTGCAACGGCGGCGCCACGGCCATGAATGGTGTGAAAGCCGAAGCCGCTGGTGTAATAGGGCAAACGGGATGAGCATCCGATTCCCGAAATAACTGCTGTTTCGGTAGGAGAAACTGCCAGTTCAGCCATAACTTTCTGTAAAGAGCTTAAAACAGCATAGTCGCCACAAGCGGGACACCAGCGAACATATTGATCGCTTTTAAAATCTTTAGCCGTATATTGTTTAACTTCTATTGGTTCCATGATGTATTATTTTAAAAGTGAACTGATGTGTTGTTCCAGTTCTGCAACTGTAAATGGTTGTCCCTGAACCTTATTATACTGTAGATATTCAGCCGGGACTTTCGACCGGAGATAGGTGGCAAATTGACCACTGTTCAGCTCGCAAACCACAATCTTTTTATATGATTTAATGATCTTTGCAGTATTTTTTGGAAGCGGGTTGATGTAATTGAAGTGCGCCAGAGCCACTTTCCCACCGCTCTTATTGATATTGTTGACTGCACTGATCAGGTGACCGTGAGTAGTTCCCCATCCGATTACCAACAAATCAGCTTCAGCATTTCCTTCTACTTCGAGTTCAGGAATAACATTAGAGATATAATCAATTTTTGCCTGACGTGCAGCCACCATTTTCTCGTGATTTTCGGGATCAGTAGATATTGCACCGGTCGTATAGTCTTTTTCGAGACCTCCGTTACGATGTTCAAAACCTTCCATCCCGGGAACACTCCAATAACGGATGTGTGTTTTAGGGTCGCGGGCAGTTACTTTTGCTCCTTCCATTCCCGGTTTTACATAATGTGGATTAATGGCAGGCAGATCAGCTAATTTCGGTAATTTCCATAAGGAAGTTCCATTACCAATGAAAGCATCGGTAAGAAGAATCACAGGTGTCATGTGTTCCAGAGCAATTTTGGAAGCCATGAAAGCATAATGGAAAGAGTTTGCCGGAGTAGAAGCAGCCATCACCACTGCAGGACTTTCGCCGTTACGACCGTACAAGGCCTGTAATAAGTCTGTTTGTTCCGTTTTTGTGGGCAATCCTGTAGAAGGACCGCCACGCATAACATCCACGATAACAACAGGAAGTTCTGCCATTACAGCCAGTCCTATCGCCTCTGTTTTTAATGCAAGACCGGGGCCGGAAGTATTTGTAGCTGCCAGTGCTCCTGCAAATGATGCGCCCAAAGCCGTTGTAATGCCGGCAATTTCATCTTCTGCCTGTACCACTTTAACTCCCAAATCTTTTCTAAGGGCCAATTCATGCATGATGTCCGATGCGGGGGTGATAGGGTAACTCCCAAGGAAAAGTTCCAGTCCGGCTTTTTTTGCTGCGGCGATCAATCCCCAGGCAGTAGCTTTATTCCCGCTGATACTGGTGTATTTACCTTTTGGTGTCTCATCCGATTTGTCAACCAGATAAGTCGATAAAGCGAGGTGTATGTTGTTGCCGTAATTGAATCCATCGGTAAGTACCTTTAGATTGGCATGAAGAATATCTTGTTTTTTTGCAAATTTATCGTTCAGGAAATGGATGGCCTGTTCAATAGGACGATTAAATAACCAGCAAATCAGACCCAATGCAAACATATTTTTACTTCGGGAGACAGATTTGTTGTCCATTCCAAAGTCTTTCAAACTTTCCTGGGTAATAGATGTCAGCGGTACAGGTACCAATTGAATTGTGTCGGAAAGTTTCAGTTCATCAAAAGGGTTATCTGTTTTGAATTCGGCTTTTTCAAGGTCTTTGGCAGTGAAAGAATCAGCGTCAAAAATGAGCACACCATGTTTTTTTATTCCTTTTGCGTTGACTTTCAATGCGGCTGGATTCATGGCTACCAACACATCAGCATCATCCCCGGGGGTGTAAATCCTTCCTGAGCCTAAGTGAACCTGAAAACCCGAAACGCCTCCCAAAGTTCCTTGCGGAGCACGTATTTCTGAAGGGAAATCGGGAAAAGTAGAAATCTCGTTACCAAGAATGGCCGACAAATTGGAAAATAAGGTACCGGTGAGTTGCATACCGTCTCCGGAGTCTCCGGTAAAGCGGATGACCACACTTTCCAATTCGGTTGTTTTGTGTTTTTCCATATCTATATGGGATTTATCTATTTATAGTTTTTTATTTTTACCATATAAGTCATATAAGGAACATATAAGTCTTTTTTACAATTTTATCTTCAATAATTGTTTTTAAACAATTCAACATTTCAAAGACTCACAAAAACTTATATGTTCCTTATATGACTTATATGGTTTATAAAATTAAATTTGCAGAGGTTATAACAATTAAAACTCTGCATTGTTCGGTGTACGTGGGAACGGAATCACGTCGCGGATATTCCCCATTCCGGTTACAAATAACAATAAACGTTCGAACCCGAGACCAAAACCTGAATGCGGTGCTGTACCAAAGCGGCGGGTATCCATATACCACCATATATCCTTTTCAGGCACTCCCATTTCAGCAGCACGTGTTTTCAGCCTGGTATAATCTTCTTCACGCTGTGATCCTCCGATGATCTCTCCGATTTTCGGGAACAGCACGTCCATAGCGCGAACCGTCTTACCATCATCGTTTTGTTTCATGTAGAAGGATTTGATTTCTTTCGGATAATCAGTCAGAATCACCGGTTTTTTGAAATGTTGTTCCACTAAGTATCTTTCATGTTCCGATTGCAAATCGGTACCCCAGCCAACTGGGAACTCGAACTTCACCCCTTTGGCAACAGCCTCTTCAAGAATCTTAATCCCTTCGGTGTAGGTCAGGCGTTTGAAGTCGTTATTGATAACAAAGTTTAACCTTTCTATCAATTCTTTATCATACATTTCACACAGGAAGTTCAGGTCGTCCTGACATTTCTCCAGTGCCCAGCGGACGCAATACTGAATAAAGTCCTGCGCCAGTTGCATGTTTTCTTCAATCTCGTTAAAGGCCACTTCCGGTTCAATCATCCAGAACTCGGCGAGGTGTCGCGGAGTGTTGGAGTTTTCAGCACGGAAAGTTGGGCCGAAAGTATAAATAGCTCCCAGCGCCATGGCGGCAAGTTCGCCTTCAAGCTGGCCTGAAACGGTCAGACTTGTTTGTCTTCCAAAGAAGTCGGTGTCATATTTTATCGATCCGGTATCATCCTTTTTCAGGTCATATAAGTTCATTGTGGTAACCTGGAACATCTGTCCGGCACCTTCGCAATCCGAACCCGTGAGGATAGGGGTGTGAAAATAAAAGAATCCTCTTTCATGGAAGAAAGAGTGAATAGCCATAGCCATATGGTGACGGATACGGAAAACCGCTCCGAAAGTATTGGTGCGTGGACGCAGGTGTGCAATTTCGCGAAGAAATTCGAGCGTATGACCTTTTTTCTGCAAGGGATATGTTTCAGGATCAGCCGTGCCATAGATTTCGATGGCTGTGGCATGAATCTCCACTGATTGTCCTTTGCCCATAGACTCAACCAACGTCCCGGTAACGCTTATACATGCGCCTGTGGTGATAGGCTTCAGGTATTCCTCCCCGAATTTTTCATTATCTACTACAATTTGGATATTATGAATGGTTGAACCGTCGTTTAAGGCGATAAAACTTACGTTTTTGTTACCGCGGCGGGTTCTCACCCAACCCTTTACATTTAGTTCCGATCCAAAATCGGTTTTCTTCAGGGCTTCTGAAATTACTGTTCTGCTCATCTTTTTTATACTAAAAATTATCCGGAAATTTCTCCCCGGGATAAAGTGTTGACTAAATTTTCATTAAATGAATGAAATTGAGCACAAAAATAATCAAAAAATTTCAAGTGGCATGAGGAATCCATTCCATAATCATTTAAAAGTGCTGTCACGATGGTAAAATCGGAATAAAACCAGATATTCTGAACAATAGAACCGATACTATAAACATTAATACTACATATAAAATAAATGAATGTGTATTTTTGTGTCGGAAGATGAATTTTTAGTTTAAACAAAGATATTAGTGACAATGAGGTCAAAATCCCGATTGTTAAAAATATTACTTATTGCTATCTGTTTTTTAACAGTAACAAATGTTTCTGCACAGTTGCCTGAAAAAGGATTTTACAATCCGGTATTGAACATGCGTGATGGAGCTGTCGAAAGATACCTGGGCTATTATTATGCCATAGGAGAGGGTACAAAAGGGAATATCTATTACTCAAAAGATTTGGTTAACTGGCAGGGACCTGTTTTGTCGGTTACCACCAACGAGGCAACGTGGCTGAACGATCCTCAATGGCCAAATGCCGATAGCTATAAAAACATTCAGGCAGGAGATATTATCTATCGCAACGGTGTATTTCACACGTACTGGAATGGAATCGGTCATGCCTATTCCGCTACGCCTCTTGGTCCTTATAAAGAAGGATCAATTAATGAACCCTTTGATGATTATGGCATTGATGTCCAGATATTTCAGGATGAGGATGGTGAAATCTACTGGGTAAAAAAAAGAAATGCAAGCGATCCGCATCCGTTTACAAAAGCGCCATCGAATCTTGATGGTCCAGAAGTGTGGACTTTTAAAATGAACTCTGTTTTTTACAGAAAAGATGTCACAGTCGGGAATGTACAATTAACACATCAGCCAGGACATCCTACCAGTCTGAATATGCATAATTTCGAAGGTCCGGAATTATTTAAACAGCGAGGGCGGTATTATATGCTCTTTGTTTCGAACAGGATGGGACCCCGTTCGGGTATGTACGAAATCGGCGTGGCTGAAAGTGACGGGCCGATGAATTTTGATAACAGCAAAAAATATCCACATCCGGTTCTAACGAGAAATACCGAACAGCACCTGTTGGATTACAAAATAATTTTGCACACCGCTGAACATGGAGGCTGGAGAGCTAAATATATCACCACAACTCCTGCGATTGGATGGACAAAAGCAGATTTTAATGACAATTCATGGTTGGATTCACTGGGAGGATTTGGTCGACAGGAATATGATTATTTTGCCAATATCAGGTTTACCCATGCAAAAATCCGTTCGAGAAAAACGGTATGGAATACGAATAAAATATATATCCGCAGGAAATTTAACTTGTCGAAGGTACCTGAAAAAATAGCATTGAAACATTGGGTTTTTGCTGATGCAAACTTTTATGTTAATGGCAACAAGCTTACAATCAATGGGAATAATAATACTTACAGCACCCTGCAACTTGATCCGTCAATGTTTGTTCAAGGAGAAAATATCATTGCTGTTGAGGCTACAAGTCCCTGCTCCGACAATCAATGTCAGCAATTCATTGATTTCGGATTGTATGATACAGGGACAAATGAAGCAGAGGATATCGTCATCGGGCCGGGACAGCCCAACTTCGTGACTGGACCGAATGGATTCGAACACTGGTTGATGTATAAAGCCTATTTTAACAATAAACAGGTACAGGGGATTGATAGAATTCATTTTTACGGAAAGGAAATGGTGGTTGAAGGAAGTACGGTCAAAAATACAAATGCTTACCGACCCAAACCTGCTACGCCATCAATGATCAATTATTTCGATGCGCAGGGATATGTTCCTTATGAATTTTTAAATGATAGCAAATGGAGCATTACGGGAGGAGTTCTTTCCCCTGTTGAGTCAACCGGAGGAGAGTTGTTGTTGCGACGACAACATGAAACAAATTATCGTTTTGCGGTACCTTTCAAAATCAACCAACTTAATGGATGGACTGGCGTATATGCCTATTATAAAGATGCACAAAATTGGTTGAAAATTTCCGTTGCAGGGAACAAAACATGGAAAACAGAACAATGCGTTGATGGAAATACAGTCGTTGAAACGAAAGAGTTGCCGGAGAAATTTGCTTTTCTTGAAAATAATCCTCTTGTGAGTCATTTCGAAACTCCCTGGCATCAGCTTGTAGTTTATAAAAATGCAGGTAGCTTCAAGGTTGAACTTGATTATTTCAATCTTACATATGGAGGATTGATTGAAACTCCTTTTGATGATGCCGGTTCGGTAGGATTACTTGCATCAGGCAACAATGTCTCTTTCGATGCCATTCAGTATACCATGGGATGGGAGGAATGCGACGATTTGATTTGTGGCTGGAAAAATAAGTCAGGAACATGGTCGACAACAGAGAATGGGTTCACTCAATCACTACGCACAGGGAAATCAGAAAGTTTTAAGGGAGATCCGGCATGGAACTACGAATTTTCGACCTATATGAAAAATGATCATCTGCCTTCTTACGGAGAGGCAGGCTTTTATCCCCTTTATATCAGTGAGCAGGATTATGTAAAAGCAACAATCAATTATGCCACCGGAACAATGGATATTAAAGGAAAAGTTGCTGGAAATGAGATAGCAAAACAATCACTATCTTTGAAAAAACGAGTATTGCGTTATTATAGTGTGTCGGATTATCCTACCAACAGTTACAGATATGATTTCAGGAATGAGTCACTTATTTCCGGAATTAATATCCTTTGGTTTGAGGGGGATTACCCTTATCTTAATCAAAACTTTGCTTTGCCGAAAGAAATAAAATTTTATGCATTACAAAACGGGTCATGGGTATTACTCGATGTACAGTTGGACGGAAACCTGCGCTTCTCTGAAATGAATTATTTTCAGTTTCCGGCAATCAAAACAACGGCCATCCGAATGGATGTAGTAAATGATCCGGGAAAATCTTCCCGTGCATTTTCGGCTTATTTTGATGAAGAACTTTCCGCGGGATATTTCCTCCGTTGCAGAAGAGAAGAGGATGGATTGCATCTTTTTGTAGATGATGTTAATATGGCCAATGTCAAAGGAAATTGGGGACAGTCGCAGGTCGGATTAGTTACCGAAAATTTGGGTGCTACTTACAATGGGATGTTGTTTTATCAGTCTGGTAGCGTTCCTGTAAGTACCATTGTTATTGATCAGGTGGCTTGTGGTGTAGGTCAGTCGCTAAAGTTAAACGCTGCAATACAACCTGTGAACGCAACCAATCAAATTCTTTATTGGGAAAGTTCACATCCTGCTGTTGTTTCAGTTACACAAGATGGAATTATTACGCGTCACACAACTGGTTATGCCCGTATCACTTCTCACGTAGCGGATGGAGGAACTGTAAAAGGAATTACTGAAATATTAGAAACAGGATTGTTTAATCCAGACAAATCATCCAGTTTCATCATTTATCCCAATCCTGCGGAGGATGTGTTGAATTATTCCTTGCCAGACCTCATCAAAGAATTTTCAATTTATTCTCTCTTGGGAGAAAAACTGTCTGATCACATTCCGGATGGCAGCAATAAGGTTTATCTTAGAAAGCTAACTTCAGGAATTTATTTTGCGATGGCAAAGACAGAAAATGGGATTTATACAAAATCTTTTTCTGTATTAAAAAATTAAAATCCTGTCATTTATGAAGCATCTGAACTATATAAAACACATCAACACTGCACTGCTTCTTAGCGGTGTGAGTGTCGGCTTCGGTTATTCGCAGTCGCAACCGACAGATGTAAAACAAAAGAATATTCTGATGATTCTGGTGGACGACCTGAAACCTAACCTCGGTTGTTATGGTGATAAGGCGGCGATCAGTCCCAATATCGACAAACTATCCCAAATGGGGATCAGGTTTAACAAATCCTATTGTAATCAGGCGGTAAGTGTGGCATCACGTTACAACCTTACTTTAGGTTCGCGTTCCACAAGTACCGGATTGTATAATTTCGGGCTTGAATTCCGGGATGTCTACCCTGATGCGGTTACTCTGCCGCAATTTTTTATGAAAGCAGGTTATAGTGCTGAGGCTATTGGAAAGGTATTTCACGTAGGACATGGAAATACAAATGATGAAGCTTCGTGGACTATTCCGCATTTCAGGGAAAAAGTTATTGAATACTTATTGCCTCAAAGCACCAACCGTCAGTTGACACGTGAGGAAGCTTACTTCGAAAATACAAAAATGTACTTCCCTGATCTGCCTGCAAATAAGGATCTTCCGCGTGGATTAGCCTGGGAAGCTCCTGATGTGCTGGATGAAGCCTATGGCGATGGTCGTGTGGCGCGTCAGGCTATCTCCCGCTTAAGAGAGTTGAAAAAACATCCTGAACAGCCGTTCTTTATGGCTGTTGGCTTCGCCCGTCCGCATCTTCCTTTTTGTGCTCCGAAAAAATACTGGGACATGTACGATCCACAGCAGTTGCCAATGCCGCAATATGAAAAGGATGCCGTAAATGCCCCGAAAATGGCGATCAAACGTGGAGGGGAAATTGAACAGTTCAAACCGATTGTTCCCGGTCAGTATGTATATCCCGATTCTATCACCCGCAAGCTGATTCATGGCTATTATGCTTCCATGACTTATATGGATGCCCAGATGGGCAAGGTGATTGATGAGCTTACCCGTCTGGGAATGCTTGAAAATACCATCATCGTGCTTTGGGGTGATCATGGCTGGCATTTGGGCGATCATGGTTATTGGACGAAACATACCAATTATGAGCAGGCGAATATCATTCCCCTGATCATGGTTGCCCCCGGAGTAGCCCAGCCCGGCAGTTCAACTGATCAACCAACCGAAACGGTGGATATTTATCCGACTTTAACTGATTTGGCGGGACTCGGCAAACCCACAGGTCCGCAGCCTATCGACGGACTCAGTCTGGTGCCTGTGATGAAAAATCCTGCATTACGTATCCGTGACCATGCCTATAATGCTTTCCCTCATGGTAAGTATCTGGGACGAGCCATACGAACCGATCGTTATCGTATGGTTGAATGGAAGAATATGAATGATGAAAATGAAAAAGCGGTGTATGAATTGTATGATTATAAAACTGATCCTTTAGAGAAGAAGAATATTGCTGCGGAAAGTCCCAAAGTGCTTGCTGAATTGAAAACAATGCTGGCCAGACATCCCGAAGCAAAGAAAACAGCGAAGTAAATTTCAAAATAAATAATAAACATTATATCAATTTAAATAATAAAGAACTAATATTTAACCACATAAGGCATATGAGTTCACAGAAGCTGTTTTTCTGAAAGAAATACGCTTATATGACCTGCAAAATAAACTCTAATAAAGGATGAAACATAATTATTGGAGATGATAATAATCTTTATACTTTTGTAACTAGTTTGTGAAAAATCAAATATCAGAGATTCAATTAATTAAATTATAAATAACATAATAAAAATTTAAATGCTATGCTAAGAACATCAACAACAATCAGAAATTTAGGTTTGCTGATTGTCGCCGGAATCATCTCCGGTTTAGTATTTACGGGCTGTAATAAGGCCACAAAACAAGATGCATCGGGCGTTTGGTCGAAGGAAAAAGCTGCCGAATGGTATGCTCAGCAACCCTGGCTCAACGGTTCTAATTTCCAGCCAAGTACCGCCATCAATCAGGTGGAAATGTGGTCGGGTGACACTTTCGACGCCGCTACCATCGACAAAGAACTGGGATGGGCTGAAGAACTGGGCTTCAATCTGATGCGCGTGTATCTGAGCAGTGAAGTGTGGAAAGCCGATGCTGAAGGCTTCAAAAAACGGATGGATGAATATCTGACGATTTCTTCAAAACATAATATAAAAACATTGTTTGTGTTCTTCGACGACTGCTGGAACGAAGAAACTGTGGCCGGAAAACAACCAGCCCCGAAACCAGGTGTACACAATTCAGGATGGGTACAGGATCCTGCTGTTAGCTTGCGAAAAGATACAGCCACGCTTTTCCCTGTGCTGGAAAAATATGTGAAAGACATTCTTACCACTTTCAAAGATGACGAACGTGTATTATTGTGGGATTTGTATAACGAACCGGGGAACTCTCAACATGGTATGGCTTCAATGCCTTTGCTGAAAAATGTATTCAAATGGGCAAGAGAAGTGAAACCTTCTCAACCGGTAAGTGCCGGCGTATGGTTCTTTAAATATCCGGAATTAAATAAATTCCAGATCGAAAACTCAGACGTATTGACTTATCATAACTATCGTGATCCGGAAAATCATCAGCTTTGGATCGACTTGCTGAGAACGCACGGTCGCCCGATGATTTGTACAGAATATATGGCCCGCCGCAACAACAGCCTTTTCCAAAATGTTATGCCAATGCTCAAGGCAAATAATGTTGGAGCCATCAACTGGGGATTTGTTTCAGGCAAAACTAATACAATTTTTGCTTGGGACGAACCCAAACCTAATGAAAAAGAACCGAAACTCTGGTTCCACGATATTTTCCGTCAGGATAAAACTCCTTTCGACCCTAAAGAAGTGGAACTGATCAAGAAACTGAATGGTAAAATTTCAGAAGTGAAACTGATGAAGGCTGAAGATTTCAAAGGTACTGTTGATGGTAAGGAAGTAGCATTGTATACTTTGAAAAACCGTCGCGGAATGACAGCTCAGATCACCAACTTCGGTGGCCGTGTTGTAAGTTTGTGGGTGCCTGATCGTGATAATAATATGCTCGATGTGGTGACTGGTTTCAGTTCGCTCGAAGGCTATAAAAAAGCGAATGAAGTGTTTTTCGGTGCTCTTATTGGAAGATATGGCAACCGTATTGCTAAAGGAAAATTTACGCTTGATGGGGTGGATTATCAGCTGGCGATCAACAACGGCGAAAATCACCTGCATGGTGGTCCTAAAGGTTTCCATAATGTAATGTGGGATGCCCGTCAGTTTAAGACTGCTCAAAACGAGGATGCGCTTGAACTGAAATATCTATCACCAGATGGTGATGAAAACTATCCCGGAAATCTGAATGTAACGGTTGTGTATACACTGACTAATGAAAATGAGTTGAAGATTGAATACAGCGCCACCACCGACAAGGCCACTCCTGTAAATATCACTCATCATTCATTCTTCAATTTGCATGGCTTCTCTTCAGGCGTAGCCAAAGAGATTAACTCACACATGTTACAGATCAATGCTCCATTTTATAATCCTACAGATGCCGGTTTGATTCCTACAGGAGAAATTGCTCCGGTGGAAGGTACTCCGATGGACTTCCGTAAATTTACTGCTGTTGGCGAACGCGTAAACCAGCCATTTGCTGCATTGCTTAATGGTATGGGCTACGACCACAACTGGGTGTTGCAAAAACATGGTGATAAATTTACTGAAGCAGCGGTTATCTACGAACCTTCAAACGGAGTTCAGATGCGTGTGCTTACTGATCAACCCGCAATGCAGTTCTATGGAGGGAACTTCTTTAAAGGGAAAGACACTGGTAAATATGGCGAAGTGTACAACTACCGTACTTCATTCGCCATGGAAACCCAGCATTTCCCCGACAGTCCGAATCAACCTTCCTTCCCGAATACTATTCTGAAACCGGGAGAAACTTATGAGCATGTATGTGTGTATAAGTTTGAAGTGAAATAACACTATCGGAATCGGAATTAACCGAATCTTGGTTTTGTGGGTATAAAGAATACGGCGTAGCCTGATAAAGGTTACGCCGTAATTTTGTTAATTCTTTGATTCAGTTAATCCTGATCCTACCTTTTTATTACCCTTGCCTCCGGAATAATACTCATTGCGCACCTGAATCCTATATCATTAGCCGATGATTTTCTGTCCAGATATCTTCGTGTAGAAGGATGTAACCAGTAGATGGGGTCTTTCCACGAACCACCTTTGTATACACGGCTGTCGGCGCTTTTATGATAAGCGGGGAGAAAGACGTCGAGGACATCAACGCTGTCGATTTTATTTAAACCTCCTCTGGTATTATACTGATCAAAAACCCATTCATTGACATTCCCGGCCATATTATAAAGTCCAAAATCGTTGGGAGCAAAAGAGCCAACGGGAACGGTACGTGCAAATGCATTGATTTTATTTCCTGAACTGATGCCCTGATTGTACTGAGCATCGAGTTGTTCACGTTGCTGTTGCAACAGTCTGCCGTAGCTGTTTTTCGCCCATGGATATATCTTTACACAATTTTCGGGATCAGTTTTCTTGCGGGCATAAGCAGCAAATTCCCATTCATCTTCAGTGGGAAGTCTGAAGTCGGGGAACATGCCTTTGTAGCTTGCCGCTAAATTGTCCTGAAGACTATTAAAGTATTTTTTTGAGGTAAAAATGGCGTTTTCGACTTCCGCCAATGTCTCCATCTGTGTGATAGCCTTAAAATCCGGTGCTTTGATCACTCCCATTTTAATCAGACGCAATTCGTTGGCACGATCGCTGCGCCATGCGCAATAATCAGCTGCCTGTTCCCAACTAATGCAAACTACGGGATATTCGTTGAAAGAAGGATGGGTAAAATAGTTCATCAGGAAAGGCTCATTCTCTCCTAAACCATCCATCCATGCTTTGTAGTTGGGTTTTGCCTTCTCTATTTTTTCCGGAGCTACTTTTGAATATACCGCTGTTAACCATGCCAGATATTCACGCCAGTCAATGTTCCTTACTTCATGCTGATCCATGTAGAAACTGTTCACCGATATCGTTCTGCGGGTGTTTAGTTCGTTGGGTTTGATGCGGCGACTGGCTGTTTCATATTCATCAACATCGTCGATGGTAAAGCTCCATCCGGGGATTTCTACCATGCCGGGAGGCACCTGTGAGGGCGTACTCTTACTTTTGCTGAAAGCGTTTTCGGCTTTAAAATCATATGGCCAGCCCGTAGTGGAACTGGAAACTCCAAATCCCCTGTTGCAGGAAATGAAGGCGACGGTCGACAATAAGAGAAAGATTCTTGATAGGATGCGTAACATATGGTTGATTTAAAAAGTCAAAGCATGCAAAATTAGCGATTTTCTTTTGACTTCATGTTTAAATATTAAAACTTATCCGATAAAAAAACAGGAGAAACGAAAATTTATTGTTTTATTTGTGAAATTTTTCTCCTGATACAAAGCAAAATATGTTGAATTAAACGAATTTAAATATCGTTTCGTATAATTTTTTCTTAAATTTGTACCGCTTATCAATATTTTTCAACGTTATCAATGAATGATTCAAACCTGTTTTTGAAATTAAATAATCAGTTATATGATTTAAGAACACCTGTTGTAATGGGGATTCTCAATGTGACTCCCGATTCGTTTTTTATGAGAAGCAGGTTCAGAACCGACAGGACGCTGTTGCAGCAGGTGGAGCAATTCATAAAAGAGGGTGCCACCATCATTGATATCGGAGGTTATTCTACACGACCACAGGCGGCACCGGTTACTGCGGATGAAGAGATAAAGAGAATTTCCGATGCATTGGAAATTATTTGTAAGAAATTTCCTGATACTCCAATTTCTATTGATACATTTCGTTCCCCGGTGGCACGTATGGCGGTTGATCATTTTGGGGTAGCCATGATCAATGATATCAGCGGAGGAACGCTTGATCCGATGATGTTCGAAACGGTGGCTGATCTTGGTGTTGCTTATGTGCTGATGCATACAAGAGGTACTCCGCAAAACATGCAAACTAATACTGATTATGAGGATATTGTTTCGGAAGTGTTGCAGTTTTTGCAAAAAAAAGTGGCACAATTGCATTTGCTCGGAGTAAATGATGTGGTCATTGACCCGGGTTTCGGCTTTGCTAAAACGATGGATCAGAACTATCAGTTGTTGAGTAAACTTTCATATTTTCAGGAGATTAATGTACCTTTACTGGCTGGCGTTTCGCGTAAATCAATGATTTATAAATTACTGGGAACTGATCCTGAAGGAGCGCTTAACGGTACTACTGCGGTAAACATGCTGGCATTGATGGGTGGGGCTTCCATCCTTAGGGTGCATGATGTAAAAGAAGCTGTGGAGGCAATTAAGATATATAATGAATACCGCAAACATAGTTGAGAGTTGAAAATTGAGAGTTAGGTATGACAGCTGAATGAAGAATAAAGTTTTTAACTCTCAACTCTCAACTCTCAACTATGTTGTGACTTATGTGGTAAAATAATCAAAACGATTAAGTATGGGATTTCAGGTTGGCTTAAAAGACATTATCGACATCGTACTGGTGGCTATTTTGCTGTACCAGCTTTTCAGGCTGTTGAAAAAAACCGGTGCGTTGAATGTTTTTTTTGGCATCATGGCCTTCATTATCATATGGTTTCTGGTATCCTATGTGTTTAAAATGGATTTACTGGGAAGTCTTTTTGATCGGGTGGTCAGCGTGGGAGCTTTTGCCCTGATTGTTTTGTTTCAGGATGAAATCCGGCGCTTCTTCTCCAGGCTCGGATCACGAAGGGAGTTGGTACTTACCACTTTCCTTAAACGCTTCTTCAACAATGGAAATCATGATCAGGAGAAAACCGATTATAATATTGTACAGATTGTTCTGGCCTGCCGGGGATTGTCGCGGCGTTCTATGGGAGGATTGATCATCCTGACAAGAAAAAACAACCTGGATGTTTATGCTCAATCGGGGGAAATGATTGACGCCAACATCAATTCAAGGTTGATCGAGAATATCTTCTTTAAGAATAGTCCGCTTCACGATGGTGCCCTGATCATCAGTAAGGAGAGAATTCTGGCGGCATCCTGTATCCTGCCGGTTTCAAAAAATCAGGCTATTCCTAAAAGACTGGGTCTCAGACACCGATCGGCATTGGGCGTTACTGAACAAACTGATGCCATCGCTATTGTTGTTTCCGAAGAAACCGGAAAGATTTCCTATGCCGTTAACGGCGAACTGACCCTGAATGTGAAACCCGAAGAACTGGAGATGTTTCTGTCGAATGCTTTCAATGAAGGTGAATAAAAGAAATTATTTTCGGAATAAGACTTGATATTCGCCTCTCAGATGTAATATTCCGTATAATCTACAATCCCACGCTTTATGGCCGCTTTGATCAGGTCATGTATCGTAGTTACCTGCATCTTGCGGAAAATGTTCTTTCGGTGTGTCCCGACAGTATGAAAGCTCAGGCATCTTGTGTCAGCAATTTCTTTTGTAGTTTTTCCAGATACGAGCAGATGTACAATTTCCCGTTCTGTGGGAGTCAGAAGCGGCATAGTGAAGACTTCGCTTTTCTTTTTTTGGGGCATTTGTCCCAAAATGATATCCAGTGCTGTGCTGCAATAGTATCTTTTACCCTGTCTGGTGGATGATATTGCTGTTAACAGATCTTCCTCAGGATCGCTTTTGAGTACAAAATTTGCAAAAGGAAGTAACTCAATCAGGTTATGAATAAATGCATCATCAATGTATCCTGAAGTAAAAAGCCATTTCGAATCCGGAAATCTACGGCTGATAAGGGCGACCTCATCTAACTGATCAAAATCGAAAAGTTCGAAATCGATTATGATGATACCTGAATTGTCCTGTTCTAACTTCTTTATTAAATCTTCTTTGCTGAACACAGAAGATATCGTAGAATTCTCTGTAAATGAATCAATCAGGTTGATGAATCCCTGTCGGGTAAGGTATTGAGAATCACAGATGATAAATGTATTGCTGTTCATGTCTTTTCAAAGAATAACTTAATAATGTGTGTCTGCAGCTAGTAATAACCTGTATTTTACCCGATTCTTCTTAGCAGTTCCAGTCCCTGCCTCCATTCCCCGTGCCCTGACAAATGATTGATGTGTCCTGCATCTCCGATATTTAAGAAGTCGCTGCCCCATTTACGGGCATAAAGCTCTGCCTTATTAATATCGATCCATGGATCGTTGCTGCTTGCTACAACCGTGCTTCGAAAAGGTAATTGCCATAATGGGGGAACCTCGAAAAGCTGTGCATTCACTTTCCTGCTTATAAGATCAATATCGGGAGGTGCCACAAGAAGTGCGGCTCCGATCGTTCGTCTGTATCGTTTTGCCCAGTGAGCCACAGCATGGCAGCCCAGACTATGCGCAACCAGTATTACCATATTGTCCCCTGCTCCGGAAATGGCGTTATCGATATTTTCTGCCCATTCATCAATGTCAGGCGAATTCCAGTCTTTCTGATGAATGCGCCTGAAGTTGGGTTGAGTATTTTCCAACCAGCTTTGCCAATGATCAGGTCCTGATCCCTGATAGCCGGGAATGATAAAGAAATTCGTCATAGATGTAATATTGAGATTCTTTGACTGTCATGATAAAAATATAGGCAAAGTTCTCAATAAGTTAAGGTTTAGGCAATCACATGTAAAAGGTAAATAAATACCCCGTTTGTGGTAGGTGCCTTCATTTAATAAGGTATACCTGATTCAGGCTTTTGTTTCTTTTTTGTCTGAATAGGAGCTTAAAATAAGGGTTAGTGCGCCATCTCCAGAAGAATATTCCCGAAGACAATAGCGTTTACGAACGTACGGCTTGTGGCGTCCCATATTCCTCTGAACAAAGGGTCTTCTGCAAAAAGAATCACGTTTCCGCGGCCTGAAGGACTTGTGAGTATGGAGGATGAACCTTTCAGTGCGTTGAGATGTTCCGGCGAAATATATCCGTTGAGTAGCGGATCATCGGTGTAAGTGGAAACACTATTGGGTGAAGGAGAGAGAAACAATGTATTTTCTCTCGCGACGGGCAAATATTCGCTTGTCAGACCAAAGGCCACCGGATGCTCCGGATTGATCTTTGTCTGGAAAACAGAGGTAGGTATCCTTTTGTTGAAACGGCTGGAGGCAAATGTCGAATCTCCGTTTTTTTCTTTTAGTTGTGCCGGAACTATTTTGTTATTTACCGCCCACCGTGAAGCCTCATTAATGGTAATCAGTGTACCTCCTGCCTTAACCCAGTTCTTCAGATTCTCGATGTCCTGTTTGTCAAGAAAAGAGTAAATTCCGCTAACCAAAACAATGCGGTTGAAGTCGTGTAACGGTACCCTTCTGAAAACATTGTAGTCAACTCTCGTCACCGGAGATTTTAGTTGCTGGTCGAACAGATGCCAAACCTCTCCGGCTTCGGTTGACGAAACATCGCCTCCGGTAATAACAAGCACTTCCGGTTTTTCAATTCTTCTGAACGCACTGCTTCCCAGATCAACACCGGCGACACTAAAACCGGTGGAAACAGGATGTATGTCGATATCTCCCTGTTCGCTTAACAGTTTCAGTTGTGCAAATAAACCGGCAGCATCTGTTGACTGATTCTGAACAGGAATGAGCAGACTTCCGTATGAAAACTCACGGATACCTGAGTTTGTATTCACAGAGAATGGTTTGGTGGCTGTTTTGACTATGATATTTTTTTCCAGTAACCTGAACAAAAGTTGCTGGCTTTTGGAGTCACGATAATCAACCAGATAAGCATATTCCGATGGTTGTAAATCGGTGGTTCGTGTATCCGGTATTTTCTCCACGCGTTTTCCTTTTGATGCTGAGGAAGTTGAACCATACCTGAGCCCTGTGGAATAGGCGATTGAAAAACCTGCGCCGTAGCCCAGTTTGTCCGCATTCTCATAGTCTTTCTTTTCGTCGAAGATAATGCCGACCAATGCGCTGTTGGCTTGCACGGCAGGGATGATGTATGATTTCCCTTTTTCGTATTTATCGTTGCCAATGGTTATGTCAGCAGTGTTTTCATAGACCTCCAACCGGTGATCGAGCAATAGTTGTATGAATTTGTGCAAACGTGACAGGTCATAGCGGTCTCCGATGATGTAGGATTTTGCAGTTTCTTTTCCGGTACGGAGAGGAGTGAAGAATTCTTTCTGTAAATCAAATAATGCCTCTTTATGAGCATTTGCGGCATCAACGGTCGCAATGCTGGTCACGAGTTGATTCCTTACTGTGAATGCGAGCGTTACGATACCGTTTTCCGACGTTTGTTTAAGTCCTCTCGACGACCCCTGCTCGAATAGTATTCCTAATCCTCCGTTATAATCCGGATAAGTGGATCCGAAATTGGGATTTTTATTGTCATATGATTCTTTGGTGTAATAAAACGAACCGATCTTATTGAGTGCTTTGGCAAAATATCCGGCAAATTCGCGGTTGAGTTTGTAGGTTGACTGAGGTACGAATCTGCTTTCATTGCCTTCCGGGTCGGTCGGTTCAAAGAAAAAAGTAGTGTTGGTACCCATCTCGTGATGATCGGCCTGTACATGAGGCAGCCAGTCCTGATACAAAGCAACACGGGCTTTGCTTTCTGGATGCACTAAGTTCACCCAATCGCGGTTGAGGTCGAACCAGTAATGATTCCCGCGTCCTTTGGGCCAGTCTTCAGTGTGTTCGCGGTCGTAAGGCGAGATATTATACACGTTTACGCTGGTGTTTGAATTGACCCAGGAGGTAAAGCGCTCGTGTCCATCGGGATTGCGGGTGGGATCGATAAAATAGACTCCTGAGTCAAGTTCTTTTTTCACCAACTCACTCTGAGCCGCGACAAGATAATAGGCTGATAATAACGCGGCTTCGGAGGATGATATCTCATTGCCGTGTACTGCATTACCAAGGAAGACAATCAAAGGGCCATCCGCTTTTTCTCCACGGCGGACCTTTTCTCTGGCTTTTCTGATATTTTCAAGATTGTTGATGTTTCCGGGAGATGAAACGATCAACACATATAGTTTACGGTTCTCGTGAGTGCGGCCAATTTCGATAAGTGAAGTTTTGTCCGATAACTCCGCAAGTTTCTCAAAATAATCGTTGATCCTGTTGTGCTTAGTTATCCTGCTTCCGATCTCATATCCCAGAAATGCCTCCGGCGTAGGAATGGCCGGATCAAAAGTGATGTCTTTATCAAAAAAATAATTGTTTTTTTCTGCTTTGCTCACATGAATTGAAGCTGAAATGAGCAAAATGAATATCAGTATTTTTGTTCTCATCTTGTTTTTATTGTTATAATCAGTTTAGTAACTCGTCTAAAGTTTTCAATAATTCTTCTCCCTTTAGGTTCTTTGCTACGATAACACCATTTTTATCAATCAGAAAATTGGCCGGGATGAGCCTTACGGCATAATTTGTTACGCCATCGCCTGCCCAGGCATTTTTATCAATGAGTTGCGTCCAGTTAAGCTTATCTTTTTCTATTGCTTTCAACCAAGGCTCCGGGGTATTATCCAACGATACGCCAATAATTTCGAAACCTTTTGATTGATAAGTGCTGTATGCTTTGACCAGATAAGGACTTTCCTTCCGGCATGGGACGCACCACGAAGCCCAGAAGTCAACCAGCACGTAGCCTTTTCCCAGGAATTCCGATAACTGTACACTGTTGCCATCAGCTTTGTTGGCACTGAAATCAGGAGCTTTTTGCCCGATCGCCACCCTGTCCAGTGTTTGAGTCAGCTCCCTGAGAACTTTTACATAAGCGGTATTTAGCAGTGAGGAATCCAGTAATGCGATGTTGGATTTGATTTCTTCAGATGTCAAACGGAAGGAGTAATAACGGTAAAGCAAATATAATGCGGCTATTGATGAAGGATGTTCCTGAATTATCTCTTCAATTTTTTTATCTTTCAACTTGCCTAGTGCTATAAATAAATCATGTTCTTTTGATCCAGTTACGACCGTGTTCCTGAAATTATTCTCCGTGTCAAAGTTTATGGTAATGGGCTGTTGGTCAAGGAAAACCAGGAAGGATGTAAAAGGATCTTCGTCGGAACCGGATAGTGACAGACCGTATATCTCAGGGAGTTGGGTTTTTGTGGTAAACCTGAATTTTCCCTTGTTGATAACTGTAGAATCGATTGTGAAAAAAGACTTGTTATCATAACGTTTCAGATAGATCTTTCCTGAAGATACGTTTTTTACTGTTCCTGAAAGGTTTAATGCAGGTTCATTTCCTGCGCTGATGTTATTCTGAATAATGACAAGCAGCGCTGTGATTATATATAAAACTCTTTTTCTCATTGCTCTTATTATTTTAATTGTTTGTTGCAAAACGGATTAAATCATCCGGAATAACTATTTGTCGATTAACTTGTTTGTCAGAATCTCGGTGTTGGGAATCGGGAAAATGTAGCCATCGTCTGCCGGCTTCACTTCGCGCGCTGTCAGACTGCTAAGCGTTGGTTTTACCGGAAAGGTTAATAAGTCGCGCAGGATGTCGTTTGTCCGGAACCCTTCACCCAACAGCTCGATTCGTCTTTCCACACGGATTGTATTGAGAATTTCTCCGGCTGTTAAGACATTTGCAGGAAATGTGTAGCTTTCATCAGAGCGGTTTCTGACGGCTTTCAGCAGATCAATGGCTTTGGTCAGACTGCCATCGCGGGCTTCAGCTTCGGCATAATTCAGCAGCACTTCGGCATAACGAATGACGGGAATATAATCGACGGCAGGGCTTGTTTTTTTATATTTGGCAAGCAAATAGAGATTTAGATCACTACTGTATTGTACAAAGTTGCGGCGTTTGTCGGTACTTCTCCATCCGGCATCAGAAATTATGCCGTTAGCGTTTGAATTGAGTACGAAAGCGGGAGAACTGAAATAAGTTATTGCCAGAGCCGTTCCTGCCGGTGGATCGGACGAAGTCATCGGTATGGAGAATATAGATTCGCTCGTAGTATAATTTGTAGAAAAAACACTTGTGATATCACTCTGTAATGCGTGTTTCACTCCTGATGTTGCCGAAAAAGGTGCCTGATCCTGAGGAACAATTTTGCTTGCTTCTTCTATCACTTTATCGAAAGCTCCTTTATTTAGGAAAACTCTTGTTTTCAGGGCAATTGCTGTGTTTTTATGTGCCCTTGTGGTATTCAGAAGATTGCTTGTGTAAGCCTCGGGAAGGTTTTCTTCTGCAAAATCAAGGTCATCAATGATTTGATTGTATATGGAAGCCACCGTACTTCTTTCCAGATCATTATTGGCCGACGATATTTCCGGTTGTAGTCTTAATGGAACCGCTTTGCCGGCTCCGTTATCTTCAACATAAGGCCTTCCGTAAGTCGTAACCAGGTGGAAATAAGCCAATGCTCTTAAAAAATGAGCTTCGCCCAAATAGTTCTTCTTCTGATCATCACTGATAATTCCCGTGGATTTATTCAATCCGTCAATCAATACGTTTGTACTGTTGATCACAGCATAAAATTGTTCCCATACGCTACTCACGGCACCGGTAAGGTTATTGATATTATTAGCCCAAACATATCCCCCTGCCAGAGCATTTTCAGTCCGGCAAACAAATTCCTCCGCCCGGATATCGTTGTAGAACAGAATCTGTCCGTTATAGAGGTTGGACGACTTAAGTGATTTATAGGTTCCGTTCACCAGTCCTTTTATCCTTTCCGGAGTGTTGAAAATTGTAGCCGAGCTCACCGAGCTAGGTGATGTAGTATCCAGCAGATCGTCACACGCTGTCAGGAGACTTGCTAAAATGATAGTTGCTGCAACGAAGATGCTGTTTATTTGATTGTATTTCTTCTTTCTCATACCGATTATTTTTTTAGAATCATGATTTAATTAAAATGTAATGTTAAGTCCGAGGGTAAAAGCTCTTCCCGGACCTGAGGTGTTGTATTCAACACCGGGAGCCGTGTTGGAATTTCCGTTGGCTGAAACTTCCGGGTCAACTCCTGTATAATTTGTAAACAACAACGCATTGTTGATCTGACCGTAAACTCTGATGGAACTTAAACCGACAGTGCTCAATAAATTTTTTGGGAGATTATATGCTACCGAAACGTTCTGCAGACGAAGAAAATCTCCTTTTTCCACATGTTCTGAGATGGATGTTGAACCTCCGAATGATATTCTGTCGCCATTTACAAGGCGGGGTACATTCGTAATCTGTCCCGGACTTGTCCATCTGTCGAGAATTTCAGTTGAACTGTTGAAGAATATCTGATCGGTTAAGGTAGATCTGGTTCTGTTCATGATATAATTTCCTCCGGCATAGGTGAAGTTCAGGTTCAGTTCGAAAGCTTTATATCTCAGATTGCTGGCAAAACCGCCATACCACTTTGGCAGAACATTCCCGAGAACATAAAAGTCTGCTCCGGATAAAGCCTTCGCGGTTGTACCGTTCAGATAGGTCCATTTCCCGAGACCGTTGAATTGAACTTCTTCGCCTGCGGCATTAAGGAACACCCTTTGTCCGTTGTCGGGGTTTACGCGAACCGTTTTCAATCCATATAAACTACCAATAGATTCTCCCACACGGGTTATATTGGTGTTGCCCGATCCGGTCGACCCTATAATGTCCTGATTGTTGTTGGCCAACGCAGTTACTTTGTTGCGGATTCCGGTATAGTTGAATGAAAGGTTCCACGACCAGTTCCGGTTATTTATAAGGTCATATGCAGCAGATAATTCGATTCCTCTGTTGTACATTGATCCGATGTTTGCCAGGATGGCATTTCCCGGGATTCCTTTTGACGGTGATTGATTAACGCTTAGTATCAACCCGTTCACATTGTTGTTGAAATAGGCAAATTCGACGCGTAACCGATCTTTCAGAGTATTGAAGCTGAAACCGACATTGGTTTGGTCGCTTGTCTCCCAGGTAAGGTTGGGATTGCCTTGTTGGGTAATTGCCCAGGTGGCTTCGCTTCCATACAAGGATGCGGAGTATAAATCATAGGAACTGTAATCATTTGCCAGATTGCCGTTCCCCACGCGTCCCCAGCTGGCACTTAACTTTACACTGCTGAATGCTTCAGACAAAGAAGAACTTTTGAAGAAATCTTCTTCTGATAATAGCCATCCTCCAGAAACACCGCCGAAATTACCAAACTTTCTGTCCGTTGCTAAAGCTGAATTTCCATCGCGCCGGAAATTCCCGGTGATGAAGTATTTGTTGTTGAAATCATAGCTCAAGCGAGAAAACAGAGAGAAATAAACTCTTTTTCCAAGATTGTTGCCGGCCGCGACGATGTTTGCCCAACCTCCCTGATAAAATTCAAAGAAATTATCAGATGCTTTGGTTGCATTGGCGCCCCAGGAGGAAACGGTGTTTTGTTGCAAATCGGTACCAATCAATGCGGATATGCGGTGCTTTTCATTAAGTAGCTCGTTAAATGCCAGCGTATTGGTCCATGATTCATTTTGTAATATCGTCGAGATGTTTACCACTGATCCCCCGGTGGAGTAGGAGAATGAACCTAAGCGGGAACTCTCAAAGGCAATATTTTCGTTGTTGATTCTGTCGAGTGCATAGGTGGTGGTAAATTCCAGTTGTTTAATTGGTTTTATGCTTGCGCTTATATTGGCGATAGCATGGCTGTTTTCTGAGGAATAACGCGACAAGGCGAACAGAGCGACCGGATTATACAAAGGAAATGTGCCTTTGTTGTTGCCTGAACCGAGCGTACCGCTGTTCGGATTCAGGTTGAAGCTTCCGTCGGCATTATAGGCACTTACGTTGGGAGGCAGCACCAGCGCCAGACGTGCGGCACCTGTTGTTGTCATCGAAGCTCCCGGCAGACTCCCCGAGTCGAAGGAACTGTTATTGCTGATGTTGTACACTGCTCCTCCGGAGATTTTGAACCAGTCGGTAACCCTGTTGTCCAGATTGAAACGAATCCCTTTCCTGTTGAAATTATTTCCGGTAAAAATTCCTTCCTGATCGGTATAGTTCAGTGACAGATAATAGTTCAGTTGTTCGGTGCCTCCTGAAACGGTGAGGGAATGGTTATGCGATAATGCTGTACGATATACATGGTCTTTCCAGTTGGTGTCAACAACCGATCCGTCGGGATTGTACGACAAGAAATAAGCCGGATCCCTTGCGATTCCGTCAATAGCTGTTGCATTGGCAATAGCTTCGTTTTTTATGTCGGTGTATTGCTGTGCATTCAGCATTTCCGGAAGCCTGATTGCGTTTGTAGCGCTAAACCACCCATCGTAGGAGGTAGTTGCTTTTCCGGTTTTTCCCCTTTTGGTGGTTATAAGGATAATGCCTCCGGCTGCCCTCGATCCGTAAATTGCTGTTGACGCTGCGTCTTTAAGGATGTCGATAGAAGCAATGTCAGCAGGGTTGATGTCGCCCAGAGGATTGTTGGAGGCCCGATTTGTTGAGATATTCCCTGTGCTGAGGGGAACCCCGTCGACAACAACCAGAGGATATGAACTCAGCGAAATGGAATTTATTCCCCTGATGCGTATAACCGGCGGACTGTTCAGTTGCCCATTGGGGATAGCAATACTGACTCCAGCGGCACTTCCCGGCAAAGCCTGATCAAAGCTCTGCACCGGAATGTCCCTGATTTTGTCGCCTCCCACACTGGAAACAGAGCCTGTAAATTCCCTTCTGGTCTGGGTGCCGTAGCCTACCACCACCAATTCATCTAAAAGAGTGGTTTCTTCGGCTAAAGTTACTACGATGGGTTTTCCCGGTTCATAAACATCTATTGTCTGTGTCTCATACCCAATTAACCTTATTGTCAGCGTAAGCGGGAGTGCAGTAGTAGTAGTAAAACTGAATTTCCCGTTGACATCAGTAATTGTGCCTGTGCCGGTTGATTTGATAATTACATTTGCACCAATCACGGGATTGTGTGTTTTATCGACTACTGATCCATTTACTGGGGATTGGCCATAGCACTTAAATGAACAAAAAATGATCAGAAAGACAATACAGGTAAATGTATAAAATAAATTTCCGTTGTTGGTAGAAAGTGATACGATTGTCATGCTTAAAAGTTTTTAGGATTAAATGTTCCCCGCTTAGATGTTCATCGGTTGACGGAGGAGACTTATGTCCAAATTAATAATTATGATTTTATTTTACGTTTTATGGATAAATGATGTCTGATGAAATCAGAGTTCGTAGTCACAATTGAATTCTGTGTGACAAGAGAAAAACTATATGCGTAAAAAAGATTTGATTGACAGTTCCCGGTTCCGGTGAAAGCTGATTGACAGATTTGTGAGTCCGTTTTCCGGGGAAGGAGAGCATTAACAGCACATGCACATTCGCATGGAACAAAGGTTGATTTGGAATAACTGGTTCATATTCAATAAAGTTCTAATTGTAGATTAGGGCTGATTGACCAAGACAAAACGTACTGTTATCTTAGTAATGCAAAGGTAGGAGGAGGAAGGGCAGTGTAAAATACCGCATGTACGGTATATTTAGGGTATATTTTATATACAAAAAGGGCTGTCTCATTTTCATTGAGACAGCCCTTTCATATTTGACTTATCGTTGGTTCTTTGCTAATTAAGCTTTACCTGCGCTTCCTAAAACTTTTTCAGTTTTGTACATGTACAGTTTTTTCAGTTCATCGCGTGCAGGACCGATGTATTTACGTGGGTCGAATTCACCCGGTTTGGTAGCAAATACTTCGCGGATAGCAGCAGTCATCGCCAAACGACCGTCAGAGTCGATGTTGATTTTGCAAACTGCAGAAGAAGCAGCACGACGCAATTGTTCTTCAGGGATACCGATAGAATCTTTCAAGGCACCACCATATTTGTTGATAGTAGCAACATATTCCTGAGGAACTGAAGAAGCTCCGTGAAGAACGATAGGGAATCCCGGGATTTGTTTTTCGATTTCTTCCAGAATGTCGAAACGCAAAGGAGGCGGAATCAAAATACCGTTTTCGTCGCGTGTACATTGTGCAGGAGTAAATTTATTAGCACCATGAGAAGTACCGATAGAGATGGCCAATGAGTCAACGCCTGTTCTTGAAACGAAATCGATTACTTCTTCCGGACGGGTATATGTGTGGTGTTCAGCAACTACATCGTCTTCCACGCCGGCAAGCACGCCAAGTTCACCTTCTACGGTAACATCTTTTGAGTGAGCATATTCAACCACTTTTTTTGTCAAAGCGATGTTTTCTTCATATGGAAGGTGTGAACCGTCGATCATAACTGAAGAGAAACCAGAATCAATACAGTCTTTGCAAAGTTCAAAGCTATCGCCGTGGTCAAGGTGCAAAGCGATAGGTATAGCATAACCAAGTTCTTTTGCATATTCAACAGCTCCCTGAGCCATGTAACGCAATAAAGTCTGGTTGGCATATTTACGTGCACCACTTGAAACCTGAAGAATAACCGGAGATTTTGTAGCAACGCAAGCTGAAATGATCGCCTGTAATTGCTCCATGTTATTGAAATTGAATGCAGGAATAGCGTATCCGCCGTCAACTGCTTTTTTGAATAAGTCTTTGGTGTTAACTAATCCAAGTTCTTTGTAACTTAACATATTCTTTTTATTTTATAGTTGATATTTCTGACTGCAAAAATAGTGA
>JAYFQH010000035.1:0-55792 GCA_034927265.1 Paludibacter sp. | reverse complement strand
CCGGAAAGTTATGCTCAGGTAATTACAATTTAACCATATAAGTCATATAAGTCACATAAGAGAGTGACTGTAAATCAACTGTGTAATTACTACACACTTTGAAATTTGTACCGGGTCTCATGAATAATTTTAATTCATTCAAATTAAAACTTCTATGTGACTTATATGACTTATATGGTAATAAAACAGAAATAAACTCTAATCACTAAATTTAATAAAGATGAAAAAAATCATTACATCACTACTCATTTCTCTGTTTGTGGTCATTGCAGTACAATCAGCCAATACCTATCTGATTTACAGAAGCACCACCGGAGGAACATGGACAAATACAGGTGAAATAACGAATCCTGTACTTGTGGATTTATCAACCGTCAATGGTGGCAGCGAAGCATCATTGAATGCCTGGTTTGCCGACAGAAGTCTGGCTACCCCTACCATGGGCGCAGGCTCACAATTTGCCGCCGGCGACCAGACCTGGATCATCAGCGGAACCTATGTACTCACCGATACCCTCAGATTATTTGAAGGTGTGAGTTTGTATGGCGGTTTTGCCGGAACCGAATCAGCCATCACCGGACGTGCAAAAGGAAGCAATGCCTGGGATTATACCAATGAAACCGTTCTCGACGGGAATACAGCTGTGATGGGTATTGTTGGAGGCTCTGCATCGGTTGCAACAATTGTTGATGGATTATCTCTGTATAGATTTAAAAACACTGCTTCTGCATTGTATGGTGCAGGTGCCAGACTCGTCGGAGCATCTACCACCATGCAAAACTGTATCGTCAGAAATTGCGTCACTGCAAGTACTGCGGCTACTTCATCAGGAGGTGTTGTTTTAAATGCCGGTGCTACGATAAATAACTGCTACATTCATCACAACCAAACCAGCGGATACGGTGCAGGTGTTACAATCACAGGTGATGCAGGTACTTTGAGTAATAGTAAAATTACAAATAATAAAGCAAATCTTTTTGGAGGAGGTGTAAATTTGTATGGAGCTACCAGTGGGGTAACCGTATCCAATTGCGATATTTCAAGTGATACTACAACTACTAAATCCGGTGGAGGTTTACTTGTTTTCAGCACTGCGGTTACAAATGCTAATCCTATCACAATATCTGATTGTACTTTTACATCAAATATTGCACCTGGTGCAACCGGTTCAGGTGGTGCTTTATATCTTAATACAAAAGTAGGTAATATAGTGAATATGTCAGATTGCGCATTTACATCCAACATTTCTGCTGTGACTCCAAAAAGTACTACCAGCGGTGGTGGAGCTATCTGGATAGGTGCAGGGACGCATAACATCGATCACTGTACATTTACAAATAACTCTGCAACAGTTACTAATGGTGGAGCTATAATGGTTTCGGCTAATACAGGAACAGTAAAGATTAGTAACTCCGTATTTACCGGAAACTCAACTCCACAATATGGTTCAGCATTAATGCTTACATACTCTGCTACAGTAAATAATTGTCTTATCTACGGAAATAAGGGTGCAAATGCACTTTATGTGGGATCAATTTCATCAGTAGGATCGGTTGGTACAATTAATAATACAACTTTTGCATCAAATACAAATGCCGCAGGTACTACCCCTGTTTGTGTTTATATGTCGAGCCCGGGTACAGGAGTATTTACTAATTGTTTGTTTTATAACAGTGGATCAAATCCTCTTTCCGGAGGAGCTACGCCAACCATTACTTATTGCGGTTTCGAAAGTACAGTAACACAGGGGTATGCTACCACCAATAATTGCATTAATACAATCAGCGCTACATCATTTGCTGATGCTGCAAACAACGATTATCATCTGGTCGCCGGTTCAACAGCCCGGGATGCAGGAACCACTGTTACAGCCTGTAATCCCGATTTGGGAGGGATGAGCAGACCACAGGGATCTGCCTATGATATGGGAGCTTACGAACTGGATGCAACAACCGCAGTTGTAAACGCTACTGACCGTTCGCTCAATTGTTATACTGACGGAAACAGCCTCATCATAAACGGATTGGAATCGGGTAACCATTTAACTGTTTATTCTGTTACAGGAGCACGTGTATTTTCTCAGAAAGTAACAGCAAACTCAATCAGGATTGCTCTTCCCGAAGGAATCTACATGGTGAATGTTGATGGTAATAACAAAAAAGTTATAGTCCGCTAATCTTATATTAAAACAAATGTATGCTTGCTTCATAAAAAAAGTAAGCATTCATTTTTGAATAACTCAAATAATAAAATGATAATATGAACCTCCGGGATAAAATATTGATGATAATTAATGCCTCGAAAACGAAGATAGTCGGAATCATCCTGTTATGCCTTGCTGTTTCAGCAGGCGCAACCAACTATTATGTGTCCCTGAACGGCGATAACAGTTACAACGGCCTGACTCCTGATTCTGCATGGCGCACGGTTACCTACTCGGCAACCAAAGCAAAAGCCGGCGATATTGTTTATATTCAGGGAGGAAATTATGGTCATGAACATGTGACGGTTTCCAATGCAGGTACCAGTACTGCCCGGATTGTTTTTGAGGGATATGACGGAATACCGGTCCTCGAAGAGGGCGACTATGATGGAAAAGCCATTTATTTGTATGGTAAACCTTATGTAACACTGAGAAATATAAGGGTGGCAAATTATAAATATGGCATTTGGGTGGACGGAAACAGTCATCATGTCATTTTAGAAGGTTGTATTGCCGATTCCTGTTGCAATACAAATTATGTCACCTATGGTTATGATGGTTACGGCATTGTGATTCAAAGCAGTAATTATTGTGAGCTTAGGAATTGCTCAACGACTGATAACGGAGGGAATAATATCTTTATATCTAAATCGAATTATTGTACACTTGAAAACTGTGAGGCCTACGGCAAACAAACAGCCAGTAACCAGTATATAACGGATTATTATGTGGTATTGGCATGGAGTAGTTACAATACAATACGAAACTGCTATGCCGAAGATATCAATGGATCCTACAAGGGAAATCACGGTTTTATCATCAAGGATGGCGGAAGTGGAAGCCAGCACAGCACAGGTAACCTGTTTGTCAAATGTACGGCAAAGAAATTTGAAGAAGGTTTTGTATTTGCACACGGGGCTTATGAAAACCGTTTCGACAGTTGTTATGCCGATAATACAGGGAAACACTCCACCTTTAATTTCTGTTTTCAGAACAGGGAAGGAGCTCACGACAATACTTTCATTAATTGTACGGCAGTCGGATTAATCGGAGTTGCCAGTGTATACAGTGGCACTGAGAGCAGTGGCGCTTCGACCCAAAACAACACCCTGTTTGAGAACTGCGTTTTCAGAGGCGTGTATGGCACAACCATCGGCGCTTTTTTGAGAAATGCCACGAATACTACATTCAAAAACTGCACTTATGTAAATATCCCCAACCTGTTCCGTTTCAGTAAAAGCAGTTCGGGTACAGATGCCAACTCGGGTACCGTGCTGAGTAACTGTATTCTTGCAGGAGTTTCCAATCAATACGACAATCGCCCTCTGGCAGCCCCGATGGCCTACAGCGGTACTGAAACAGGATACAGCGATATGGCGCAGGTTGCTGCTACTTATACTGATTTCTGGGGTGGCTTCGCGCAACTATCAGGAAGTGGAAATATCTCTGTGGATCCTTTATTTGCCGATAGCGTACAAGCTGACTTTCATCTGAAATCTGAATATGGAAGATGGAATGGTAATGCGTGGGTGAACGATGAAGTGACCAGCCCATGTATTAACGCCGGTGATCCTTATGATAATTATCCACTTGAACCAGAACCGAATGGCAACCGGATCAATATGGGAGCTTACGGTAATACAGCCGAAGCTTCTTTAAAACCTGATATTTTAGGACTTGAACCTGTTGAAGAGCATTTGTTTAACTGTTACAAAAGAGGACAGAGCTTAGTGATTGATATCGCGGCAACGGATTTAATGTCATCGCCGGTAACGGTATCGCTTACAACGCTGGATGGCCGGACTTCAAAACAAAGCTATGATAGTACTGGTCAGATAGTGATTGATATCTCTCATTATCAGAAAGGAATGATTATTTGTACGGTTGCAACATCAGTTAAAACGGAAAACTTCAAAATTTTAAACGATTAAACGCTTCAACAATTCAACAATTCAACAAAGCATGGACACAACGGTTCAGTTAAGTAAAGAACAAAACAGAATATTATCAATCGACTTCTTCCGTGGATTGGTCATGTTCATACTGGTATCAGGAATCGGAACCTTGTTCAACGGTCTGGTTGAACAAGGGATGGGTGGTGATTTAATTGCTTTACTGAACAAACATGCCGACCATGGAGAGTGGTTTGAGATTTATTTCTGGGACCTGATACAGCCTTTCTTCATGTTCATTGTGGGTGTTGCCATGCCTTTTTCTTTAGCAAACCGATCGGCTAAAGGCGATAGCTGGAAGCAATCGTTTTTACATGCGGTGAAGCGCTCTTTCTGGTTATTGGTACTGGGCTTTATGCTCGGAGCAAAGGACAATACTTATTACCTGACCAATATCCTGCCGCAATTATCATTCGTATACGTGATCGCTTTTCTGCTGATGCAACTGAAGGTAAAATGGCAGCTGGCAGTTTCCTTCTTGCTGATCATTATATCCGGTCTTTTGTATCGTTTCTGGCCCGTAGCCGGATTCAATATGCCTTATGTGCCCGATCATAATTTCGGAGCATGGTTCGATATGGCTACTGTGGGTCATTTACATCCCGGTCATTGGGTCACTTTCAATGCTGTTCCTACCTGCGCGCACATCATCTGGGGCGTATGTACCGGCAGGTTGCTGATGACAAACCTGTCGCACTGGAAAAAGGCAGGAGTCATGGCAGCAGCAGGTATCGCTGGGGTAATTGTCGGTTATATCCTTGATTTCTATATCCCGATGATCGAGCGTATCAGTACTGCTTCGTATGTAATTTACAGCGGAGGATGGTGCCTGCTGGCCATGGCTTTTTCCTACTGGCTGGTCGATATTCTGAACTTTAAACGTTTCGCTAAGTTCTTTGCCATCGTCGGCATGAATCCGATTTTTATTTATCTCTTTGCCATGCTGGGCGGCCGTAATTTGCTTACCCGTATGGCGGTACCTTTTACTTCCCGTATTTTCAGCTGGACCAATCCTGTTGTCACTGATATGGTGACTATCGTTATTGTGGCCCTGATGGTATGGTACATCAGTTATTTCCTTTATAAAAGAAAAATATTTATCAAATTATAAAAACTCTAATCAACAAATGAAACTCCCCCTTCAGGAGGAAGGGGGGCAAATAAAAAAAATATTATTATATGAAAAAAATTACTATTTGGATGCTGTTTATGTTTGTTGCCCTTATCACAGAGGCAACCAATTATTATGTATCATCAACTTCTCAATATAAAAGCGATACTAACCCGGGGACATCTCCCGACCGACCGTGGGCAACCATGCAAAAGGTGAACGGACTGACCTTCAATCCGGGCGATACAGTCAGATTTTACGGAACGTTTACCGACCAGGTAATGGGCGATCCGGGCAACGGTAGCCAATATTCACCCATTGTATTTATGGGTACAGGGCCGAATAACAACCGGGCTGTGATAAGTGGCATTACACTTTCAAATACCCAATACGTCGAATTTCATAATTTCGAATCGGCAACGAAAAGTATTCAGATCAGGACGGTCAATACGAGTAAAAATCCGGTAAAGTACCTGAAGTTTAATAATCTGTACCTGCATAATGGTGTTCAGGGAGTGGCGATTACAATCCCGACAGCCACTGATATTACTTTCGAAAATACCACCATTACAGAGATGGACGAAGACGGTATTTTATTATCAGATCCTGCAGGCGACCGGTTTTCATTTATCGGAGGAACCATCACCAATACCGGTAAGGTTAATCCGGGCTGGCATGTGCACGGTTGTTATTCTTCCGGCGGAACAGGTCATCTTTTTGACGGAACTATCTTTAGAAACAACGCCGGCGGATGTGCCATTAGTATGCGGCGGGGAGGGATGACCATCAGGAACTGTCAGTTTTACGACCTGGCTTATACCGATTATATCAATAATGTAAATGAAGATGAAGCCACCGGTATCAATCACTATACAGGCTCAAGAGCAAAAAATCAGTATTACATGATCTACCGTAATTTGTTTGTAGGGGGCGAAGCATTATATCAAAGCGATAAATTGTATAATGGAGCTGATTTGGGAGTGGACGATCCGGGCAATGTATGGGCGGTATTCAATAATACTTTTGTAAATTCAGGAATCAATTTTTCGGGATCTACCACGACCAATTATGCCAGATTCTTCGATATTTACATGCGTAATAATGTGTTTGTCAACTCCAATGTAAAAGTAGGATTTGCCAATGAGGGTAAAGTTCATGAATTATCCAATAACGGTTGGTGGAACTCACAATACAATAGTACTACTTCTTTTCCGGGCATGGGCAATCTGACTACTGATCCATTACTCGATGCACAGTACAATGTGACTGCCGAAGCCTACAGAAATATGGGTGTGGCAGAAATTGCTCCTGAAAATACCGAAAAGGAAATGCAGGCGGTTGTTATGTATAATGAAGCGAACAATCCTTTATACTTTTTCGGATCAAATCCTGATATAGGTATGAATGAATACGGCGGTAGTGTTACACCTAATATCATACCTGTGGCAATAATTGATGAAATGACGCCTGATCCTGTATATTATGGTTCGGTGGTATCTCTGAAAGGTACCGGCCTTGATGCCGACGGATCAATTACTGCCTGGGAATGGAGCTCGGATATCTCGGGTGTTTTCAGTACTTCGGAAGATGTTGATTTTTCGGGATTCTGTGCCGGTCAGCATGTTATTTCCTTCAGGGTGAAGGATAATTATGGCGCATGGTCGCAACCGGTAAAAGATACGCTTGTTGTTAACAGTAACCCGTCAAGTCTTGTTGCCGATTGGAAATTTAACGAAACCGATGGTACTGTTGCTGTCGACAATTCACCTAACGGTAATGTTGGTTCTTTAGCAAGCGGTACTACATGGGTAACCGGTAAAAACGGTAACGGACTGAATTTCAATAACAGCTATGTGGATGTTCCGGGATCATCGAGCCTGAATGGTATGACGAAAGCCATCACACTCTCGGCATGGGTAAAACCATCTGCCAATACATCCAAATCCATGATCATCGAAAGATGGCTTTATGGCACCGGAGTGAATCAACGCGGTTACTGCCTCTATCTCGCTGCAACGGGTACGGTTGCATTTGGAATTACCAGTGATGGAGCCACTCCGAAATGGCTGACTACTAAAGAAACGGTGGCCTGGGATACATGGACTTATGTTACGGCAACTTTCGATGGTACAACCATGAAGATCTATCTGAACGGAGTGTTGAGTACCAGCATTGCTGCCGGCATCTCTACCATCTTTGTTCCGACAGGAAATATCCACATCGGTTACTGGCAAACCACAGCTTCGACCTGGGAAGCTCCTTTCAAAGGAGTGATCGATGAGGTGAAAATATTCAATGAAGCGCTGTCGCTGGCCGAAATCAATCATCTGTACAATGACATACCGCTTGCAGTTGATGAAGTGACGGAGGCAACTGAAACAAAATGTTATCCGAATCCATTCTCGTCGAACCTCAGGATTAATTATAATGCATCAGAAAGCGGAAAAGTGTCGGTTGAAATCTATAATCTTAACGGTCAGTTGATTCAGAAATTGGTTGATGATGAAAATCATGCTGCGGGTAAGTACAGTACAGAATGGAATGCCGACAATATGGCTGACGGTTTGTATCTCTGCAAGGTGGTTATTAACGGGCATATGCAGATGTATAAGATACTGAAAAAGTAGGTAAATATTTTGAGTTTAATAAAAATGAAAAGGATATTCATATTACTAACAGCAATTATCTTATTAGTGGGAACAATATCGCTTTCGGCCAAAGAACCCCAGAGGGTTGTGTTGTTTATGATTGACGGCATGCATTGGCAAGCTCCGCAAAAACTGAATATGCCGGCGCTGAATTCCCTTATCCGTGAAGGAACCTATATTCAGAAGTCGTATATGATTATTCCTCATCATCCGACAGTAGGGGATTACAGTAAATTCAACAGTTGTTCTTTTCCCAATCCGATGCTGCACGAAGGAACGATTTTTATACGGCCTGAGAATAAAATGCTTCAGGAAATGATCTCACCGAAATTTCAGACGGCTTTTGTGGTGAATACCACAGCTTACAGCTCGGTGGGAAGAGGTTTTTCTACCTGCATCATGGATAATTCTCTGTCTGATGATCAGGTCGTGGAGCAAGCTATCGGCTTACTTAAAAATCAGGATATACGTTTTATGCGCGTACACCTTCAAACTCCGGGAGTTAAAGGAGTGACAATAGCCATGAACAGTGAAGACAAACCTTATGCGCGAAATATCTGGGGCAAAGACTCTCCTTATGTCAGTGCCATTGAGAATGCCGATAAATTGCTGGGACAGTTCGTCGACTTCCTCAGGAAATCAGGAAAATGGGAAAGTACGGTGCTGATTGTTACTTCCGATCACGGTCAGAGCAATGTAGGTTGGCACCCGATGATGGATGAGGACAGCTGGTCGACCCCGCTGGTTTTTGCCGGCAACGGAATTGCACGTGGACGAAAGCTCTCTTATTTTGAACATACCGATCTGGCGCCGACGATTGCCTGGCTGTTGGGAGTGAAAGCTCCGAATAACGATGGCGGAGCCGGTAAGCCGGTGAAGGAAATCATGTCCGACTGTGATATCGCGGATTATCATCCTCAGGAGTATATTAAAACCATCAACGAACAAATCAGATCGTACAACCTGTTAAATGCACGGATGGTGCTGGCTTCTGAAAAAGATAACTATCTGGCGAATATACTGTCTTCTTTGGTCAATGAGAATTTAACTCCCGAGCCTTTTTATCATCAGGATAGAATAACGGATTGGTACAAAGCAGGTTCGACGCAACACCTCATTGAGGCTAACCAGAAGATTTTAGATAAAATGCAAAGTGTGTTAAACACAAGATAATTGCGGTAGTATAATGAAAAGTAGATATTATATAACCATATAAGGCATATAAGTTCATATAAGTTGTTTTCTTGCAGAAAGGCAATTCGGTGAGCTTAATAAATATAAATTCAATTTATGAAAACAAATCTATTACGCTTTTTCTCTTTTGCAGCCATTCTGGCATTCGTTCCCACAATCAACGGACTCGCTCTGGACGAAGATCAAATCGCCAAACAAAAAGCTTTTGAGCAGGTTTTCGGGGATGCCGCCCGGCTCGATACGGCGATGATAAACAAGGTGAAAGCGGATGTCCCGGGGAAACGCCACTATGTGGATAAAAACGCTGACGGCAAACCTGAAGAAGTATGGTTTATCGACATTGAACCCCGACATACCGCTAAGAAACGTCCCATCCTGGTGAAGGTAGTGGATGAAAACGGAAACCTGAAGATGGGCGATGAACCTGAGAAATACGGCGATCTGTGGATAGCCGACTGGTATGCCGATGGACTGGTGGATGCTGTGATTAGCTACAGAGACATTGATGGTGATCGTGACCTTGATCTCATGGAATGGTTTACCTATGGCAAGAAAAACTGGCGCATTAGTTTTGATGGATTGCGCTGTGTGGTTTCAACCGATGATGGCGACGACAATCTACTGGATTATGATATTGACTATGTGTATTATCAGATTCCATGTCAGAGTCATGCACATTTGGGCGGCAATGAGAGCTTTGTAGTTTACTATTTAAACCAGCAACAGGATAAGTGGATACCACATTTCGAAAATCCTTTCCTTTTTTTTGATGCCGACAACAATGGGATTACCGAAGAGGTGATTCGCGTAGAAGGACTTGAAGAGCTGGTTAAATCTATCCGATGGAGCTTCAATGTGAATCAGGTCACTGCGAAACCAAGAGACTTTGATGTGTCAATTTCAGCCTGTGCCAAAGGCTGGACCGAAAAGAAAGACCGGCAAAGCGACTTCACGATGTTGCTGCCGGAGAATGAAACAGAAAACTTCAAAATCAGGGGAATACCCACCGGCCCGGTACTCGCACGCGCTACAGCACGCGATTATTTGCGGACAACCACCTGGGAACGGGTCATCATGACCTGGAATGAAAATAATCTGAACATGGCCTATAACGATCCCAATGATGTGATTGAACGGTGGGAGGGAGTGATCAATGCAGCGTCCACCGATTCAGGATATATCATGCCCCGCATCGGTGCGCCCGATTGCGGTCCGTACAATAAACGTTACGAATTGATTTTAAATCCGAAAGGCCCGAATGAGTATTATTATCTTCCTGTTGATGGCCGGGTACACATGAAATACAGCGACAAAACCTGGATCAAAGTGGATTATAACTATGATAATGTGGTGGATATGAGTTATGCCTGGAGTGATACGAATAAGGATGGGGTGGTGGATAAGGTCGGTATTGATATTAATAATGACGGACAGGCAGATGACTCGTGGAATCTTGATGTATCACAGGTAAAACCTGTCAGGTGGATGTACAATGATCTCAATCAGGTTTTGGCTCCGGTAATAAAGAATGAACCGGCAAATAAATATTACTTAGTCAAAGCGCTTGCCGCCGCTTTGGAATCAGTGAAAAAAGGTGCAGGTGATAATGCTATCCTTACTATGGTAGAAAAAAGCATGCGCGATGATTCTGTTAAGGCAGATATATCACGCCGCCTGATCAATAGCGATAAAACCATCCTGTATTATCTTACTCTCATTCAGGATAGTCAGATTGCCCTGCTCAAGAAAATAGGGTATAAAAACAAATCTTTCCTGAAGAAATTTGAATCGGCACGTACAAAAGGCGATACACAGGCTATGACAAAGCTGGTAAGAAGATCTTTCAGGTTGGGTTTGCCGGTTGAAGATTATCAGCAATGGATAACCCGTCTACGGAAGCCGGAAGATAAAAAACGGGTCGGATGGAACAACCAATGGCTTCCGCCCAACTGGGGATGGGAATCGGAAAAAGCTGCTTTCCGTTTTTACTTCGGACATTTCGATGCGTTCGGGAAACATGAGGGAAGAGATACACTCATGATGCCGAAAATTGCGGAAGGAAAAAATTATCATCTCGACCAGAATGACTGGGGTATGGATATTCTTCATGTGGGGAAGACCGGTGGTTGCGGAGGTGTTACGCTCTATGTCGACGGAGTGGCTTATCCGGTACGTAATGAGACAGGAAAGGGAAATCCTGCTTTCGCAAGTCGTTTGGTGAAAGAAAATAACGACACAGTAACGGTTGAATTTATCGCAACAGGTGTCGGACCGGAAAAAGCGCCTTTCAGGGTAACTTTGCGCCCGTCGGCCATAGGTGGACGCTACGATTCGCCGGTAGAAGTATGGGTGGAAGGTGGAAACCCGGGACAAAAAATTGAGTTGGGAATCGGTCTTGTACGTATCGGAAACGAAACATGGTATTCCAACCGCGAAGAAGGAATCATGGGTTCCCGTGGATTTCAGGATCCTGCCATCGGCTGGATAGGACTGGGCATCATTTTCCCGTCGGATCGTTTTATTCGTTTCGACGAGGAGGCTGCCGAACATTTGGTAGTGTTGCGTTGCGAAACCGGTGTGCCTGTCAGGTATTATATCCGTAACGATTGGCTGAGGGGCCATCAGTTCAGCTGTTGCCCATCAGCGCAGGATTGGTTCGATACCCTGAGAACAACTGCTGATCAGTTGAAGAACAAATAATGCATGAAATAAGGTCAATATCATTTTGAAAAGAACATTTCATGAAATTAAACATCTGTATCATATTATTTCTTTTAATCTGCATGGTTTCTGTTGGTCAGAATAAATCACAAATAAGAGAATATGAAAGTAACTATGTTACCTATCCTTATTCAGATGCTAATCCCATACCCGTGTTCGGAAAAATCTATCCTTATTTCAGGTACGAGGGATTTACAACAAAATCTGAAAAGAAAGCATGGAAAATCGTCGAACTGGAAAACGACTTTTTAAAAATCATGATCTTTCCCGAAATTGGTGGAAAGATATGGTCGGTAGTGGATAAAAGTACCGGAAAAGAAATGTTCTACGGCAATGAAGTGGTGAAATTCAGGGATGTAGCCTTGCGGGGTGCCTGGACCAGCGGTGGCATTGAATTTAATTACGGGGTGATCGGACATTCGCCGGCTTGCTCATTTCCGGTGGATTACCTGACCCATATGAATGAGGATGGAAGTGCCAGCTGTATCATAGGTGCACTCGATCTTCTGACCAGAACTTACTGGAATGTGGAAATCAATCTGCCGAAAGATAAAGTTTGGTTCACTACCCGTTCGTTCTGGCACAACAGGACAGGCGCAACTCAACCTTATTACAGTTGGGTGAATACAGCAGTCAACACCAGAAAAGATCTCGAATTTATCTATCCCGGAACGAAATGGATCGGACACGAAGGTCTTGCAGCTTCATGGCCACTGGATTCAGTTGCAAACAAGAATATGGCACGCTGGTCGGAGAACAATTATGCCGGTGCCAAGTCCTATCATATCGTAGGAAAACACCGTCCGTATTTTGGCGCATACTGGAAGGACGACGATTTTGGGGTCATGCAGTATTCCAATCGCGATGACAAGTTAGGTAAGAAAATCTGGATCTGGGCTTTGTCGGACGAAGGAAAAATATGGGAAGAGTTTCTGACCGATAAGAACGGACAATATGCCGAAATACAGAGTGGCAGATTATTCAATCAGAACTTAGTGAGTAGCAGCACGACACCCTATAAACAAGTTAGATTTACGCCCTACGGCACCGATACATGGACGGAATACTGGTTTCCCTTCAATGGAACCGGAGGGGTGAGCAATGTTACGCCGGTAGGAGTAATCCATGTGGAAGAACAGGACAAGGCAGTAAACCTGCTGATCTCGCCGCTTCAAACAGTACAGGATACACTTAAATATTATGATGATGCCGGTAATCCGGTCGGTCAGGAATTTGCCACTTTGCTGACGGCTCAGGTTTATAAGTCAACAATCAATGTCCCCGGTGATAAGAAAATTTTCAGGATCACTTTTGGTAATCAGGAGCTTTGGAGCCGGAGCGACGATTCGTTGAGCCGCCCTGTTGAAACAGTGCGGAATTTTGATTGGGAATCGTCTTATGGAAAATACCTGCGCGGAAGAGATTTGATGGGATTTCGCTTGTACGATAAAGCGGAAATATATATCAGGGAATCGCTGAAATTAAATCCTGATTATGTGCCGGCATTAGTCGAAATGTCGAAACTGTACAATTATCGCATGGACTATGATTCGGCATTTTCATGTGCCCAAAAAGCCCTATCGATCGACACCTACGATGCTGCGGCGAATTACGAATACGGCCGTTCGGCAAAACAACTGAAGAAGTATGACGACGCACTCGATGGATTTGAAGTGGCTTCCTTGACCGAAGCTTACCGGAGCGCGGCTTACACCGAAATAAGCAAGTTGTACCTGTTTCAGCAGGAATATGCCAAATCAATGGAATATGCGCAGAAAAGTCTGATCAATAATCAGTATAATGTTGAAGGATGGCAACTGATTTACCTGATCTGCAAACTGACCGGAAAGGATAAGGAAGCTGAGATTGCCGGAAATCAAATTCTGCAGTTGGAACCGCTGAACCATTTTGTTCGTTTTGAAAAATATTTCAACCAGCAGGCAGAAGCGGAGATCCTTGAATTTCAAAAAAACATACGAGGCGAAATGCGGGAACAGACCTTCCTCGAACTGGCTGTCTGGTACTCTTCGCTGGACCTGACTGAACGAAGCAAAACAGTGTTGGGATTAGCTCCTGAAAATGCTGAAATAGCTTATTGGCAGGCTTTCCTGGCACACAAACAGGATAACGGACAGCAAGCCGGTCTTTTATTAAAGAAAGGAGCTTCTCTACCTGCTGCATTTGTATTTCCGTTCAGAGAAGAAAGTGAAGCGGTACTTCAATGGGCGGTGCAGCAATCGACCGACTGGCAGCCACGATATTATTTATCGCTCCTGTACCGCTCCCGTAATGACCGCGAAAAGGCTTATGCCCTGATATCGGCGGTGAATGATAAAATCGGCTTTTCTCCTTTTTATGCTTTCAGGACTACCTTAACCGACAATATCACTTTACAGGAAAATGATCTGAAAAAAGCAGCTTCTTTGTCGCCCGACGAATGGCGTTATACACACGAGTTAACCCGTTTCTATCTGAAACAGGAGGAAAATAAGAAAGCGCTGGGGGTGATCGCTGCTTTTTATAAGAAAAATCAGGGTCATTTTCCAACCGGCCTTATGTATGTCAGAGCTTTGCTCAGAAACAAGGCATATGCCCGGGCGGAGGAAGTCTTCGGGAAAATAAGCCTGCTTCCTTCCGAAGGCGATCCCGACGGACATCTGCTTTACCGGGCAACAAAAATGTTGCTGGCTGCCGAAGCCATCCATAAAGGAAATATGGAAGTTGCCCGACAAAAGATTGCTGAAGCCCGTCAGTGGCCACGCAATTTGGGAGTGGGAAAGCCCTATGATGAGAATATCGATGCGCGTCTGGAGGACTGGCTGCAAGGTATGACCGATACGGATAAAAATACAGGCAATACTTTTGATTACGAACAAGCGGTGAAAAAGATTGAAGCTATTGTTGCAACGGAATATATCAGGATGTTTTAAATGACAAAAATAAATACATGAAAAAACCAAAACTAATATCACTCTTCACTGCTCTCACACTGTTTTCATTTACAGCGTTGCAGGCGCAGACTTCAACCAATAATAAGAACACGGCCAATATGTCGGTGGTGTATGTGGAAATGAAGCCAAAACCCGTGCCTGCACCTGCTGAAAACAAGAAAGGAATCATCGCCTATCCCAGTCATTCGCTGAAAATGTCGTTCGAGCATTCGAGGCCCGATTCGGCGCGACTCACTGTGCTCGAAGGCTTTGCCGCACAGGGCGAAATCATACCGCTTACTTTTTGTGTGTATGCTTTGCGCGACGTGGAAGGAATCAGTCTGGAGCTTTCCGATCTGAAGAAAAAGGATGGAGCCGTGATTCCCGCCAAATGCATGACCCCCAACATTGTGATGCACCTGACCAAAAGATTCATGTACCAGAAAACGCAGCACCTGATGAATGCGCCTGCCTACATCACTTCCCTCCAAAGTCCGGTGGCCATTGCTGCCGACAGGAGCCGGAAGTTCTGGATCAACTTTCAGTCACCCGAAAATGCCGGTCCCGGAATATATACCGGAACAGTTACCATCCGTACTAAAGAAGCTTCGCTGAAGGTGCCTTTGAAAATACGGATTCTTCCTTTCAAACTGACGGAGAAAAAGGGTCTGATGTATGGCATGTACTATTCCAATTACAGTCAGGTATTTGGTAAACTCAAAACAGTGGATGCCATGCGGGCGCAGGTGCGTCATGACCTGGCGGATATGAGGCAGCATGGCATGACCTCCATCGGTTTGTGTAACGGAGTGGAGCCATCGAGTTATACGGTAACGCCGGAAGGAAAAGTAAAATTCGATTTCAAGGGGAATACCCTTTTCGAACTGGTGATGGAAGCTTTGATAGAAAACCATTATACCGAACCGGTGGTCGATATGGCCAAAGCAGGGCAGGTGGCAGCTGGCGCTTACAAATTCGGAACACCCGAATACGACGCGGTGTACGTAAGTTTTTATAAAGAACTGGCTGAAATTGCAAAGATTAAAGGCTGGCCGGTGATGCATATCCAGCCTTTCGACGAGCCGGGATGGCATACGCAGCAGGAAAGGGACGATAACCTGCATCTGCTGAAGGTCTTGCATGACGCGGGCATCCCAACCGAAGAGGATGGTCCGGGTGACAATTATTTTGTGAATGTTGCGGGACCTTATGCCGATTTGTGGAATTATAATGCCGCGCTCAGTTCAGCTGACGATGTTCGCAAAGCACAGGCCGAAGGCCGGAAAGTCACCCTCTACAATTACGATGTGTCCGGCTGGCTCAACGAATGCGGCCGCTGGGCATGCGGACTGTTCAACTGGAAATTCGGTCTCGACGGCACTTTCAACTGGGTGTATTACGGCGGAAGAGGCGATCTCTACAATGATTTGGATGGGAGTTTCGGCGACTGGATGCATTATTATCCTCCCACCAATATACATCCGGGTGGCTCGTCCATCGGTTTCGAAGGCATACGTCAGGGCATCAACGACCGGTATTACTTAGAGCTTTGCCGGGAAACAATTCAAAAAGCCAACGCCAAAGGAGGAGCAGCAAAACAGGCTGCCGAAGCTGCTGAAAAGATGCTCGGCGAACTTCGTTCCGGCCTGAGCGACCATCTTGCGGCGCAATATAAAAACATGGACTGGACCATTTACTTGTCAGAAGACGAAGCCCGGAAGTGCAGTTTTATTGCACCGGAAGGGAAAGTGCTGGCGTATGCGAGCGGTACCTATAAATACAGCAATAACCTTCAATTGGAGGATTACGACCGGATACGCCGGATGGTAGCGGCGCATATCGTGAATATGATGGAAAAATCGGGCGAAATTCCTGCTACCGGTGTGATAATTCCTCCGGCTGTGAAACTCTCAAAGACGATTGCCAGGCCGAATCTTGCACAAAAGACCCTGGAAATCCCTTCGCTGGCAAATGCCCCCGTGATCGACGGACAAATTACTCCTGGGGAATGGAAGAATGCCGCGGAAGTCAAACTCGGACTCAATGAATTCGTTGGCAACCCGCAAATGCCTACCAAGGTGAACTGCGGATTCCATGGCGGGATGTTTTACGTGGCGTTCACCTGCTCGGAAGAAGTGATTGATTATCTCACGGTAAATGCTACTGCTAAAGAAGGATTAGTAACAAGCGATGATTGTGTGGAAGTCTTCCTCGATCCGGGACTTACACAGACGAAGTTTTACCATATAGCCGTAAATCCCCGTGGAGTCTTTATGACCGATGGCAGTTACGGTAAATGGGATACAGGAATAAAAACAGCGGCAACAATCAATAAGGAAAAACAGGAATGGGTGGTAGAAATGGCCATTCCGGTGGGCAATATGCAACTGACGCCAAAATTCGGATTGAATTTTAACCGCGAACGCCGGCCTAAAGATGCCTTACTCGAACTTTCGTCGTGGGTGATGACCCGGGGTGGCTTCGGACGACCGGAAAGATTCGGTACGGCTGTACCTCAGCTTCCGTAGGAAGCGAAGTTTAGTAACCAGGAAGCTTGCTTACTGGGATGACAGAGTATCACACCCCAATCTCTGCTTCCGTAGGAAGCAAACTTTAGGTGTATATTTCCGATAAACATATCAGAATGACGTTTTTTGAAGATGCATTTACTCTTTTTAAACAACTTCATCCAAAACGAAGCCCTACTTTTGTGTCGTTCTGATGAAAGAACTCAATATCAGTACAAATGAGGATATTGAAAATATCAACTAAAATGAAAGAAAGAAATGTTATTTACTCACATTGATAAAAAATTGACTACTTTAGTGACTGAAAAGCTGACCGTTAAAATTCTGCCTTCACGCAAGGATATGGGACAAAAAGCAGCCAGAGAAGTAGCCAAAAAAATTTGTGAGCTATTGGCTGTAAAGGATGAAATCAACATGATCTTTGCAGCGGCACCATCACAACAGGAATTTATGGATCATCTGATTCTGGATAAAACAATCGCATGGCAAAATATCAATGCCTTCCATATGGATGAGTATATCGGTTTGGACAGGAACGATCCTCAGGGTTTTGGAAATTTTCTGAGAGAAAGGCTTTTTGATAAAGTTCCCTTTAAAAGCGTTCATTATATCAATTCGCAGGCACAGGATGCTGAAGCGGAATGCGAACGTTATTCCCGGTTACTGAAAGAGTATCCGGTCGACATCGTTTGCCTCGGCATAGGGGAAAACGGTCACATTGCCTTTAATGATCCGCATGTGGCTGATTTTAATGATCCTGAGCGTGTGAAGGTAGTGTTACTGGATGAAGTCTGCCGGCAACAGCAGGTTAACGAAAAATGTTTCGATACGCTCGAAGCGGTTCCTACCCACGCTATTACCCTTACCATTCCTTCGTTGACGATAGCAAAGTACATGTTTTGTGTGGTTCCGGCGCGCAACAAAGCCAGGGCCGTATATAAAACCCTCACGGAGACGGTTTCGGAAGCATGCCCCGCAACTATCCTGAGGACAAAGGAGAATGCGATCCTTTATCTCGATAATGAAAGTTCGTTCATGATTAATTAAACCAGTAAAAGCAACTTATTAACATGAAAACCAGATTTTATATTATTGTTATTGCCTTATTCCTTGTCATGACTTCCATTGTAAAGGCGGAAATCAGGATAGGCATCATCGGCCTCGACACCTCCCATGCCCTGGAGTTTACCAAACTACTCAACGGCGATGAAAATACAGCCTACAAGGATTTCAGAATAGTGGCGGCTTATCCCTACGGATCGAAGACAATCAAAACGAGCTACGAACGCATCCCGAAATATACCGATGGAGTGAAAGCCTGCGGAGTGGAGATTGTACCATCCATCGCTGACTTATTGAAGAAGGTGGACTGTGTGATGCTGGAAACCAACGATGGCAACCTGCACCTGGAACAGGCGCTGGAAGTATTCAAATCGGGAAAAACCATGTTCATCGATAAACCGGTGGCGGCAACGCTGGCGGATGCGATTGCCATTTTTCAGTTGGCTGATAAGTACAAAGTACCCATTTTTTCATCCTCTGCCCTGCGCTTCTCGGCACAGACCCAAAAATTAGGAAAAGGGGAGTTGGGCAAAATCATCGGAGCCGATTGCTATTCACCTCATAAAAGGGAAGCCTCCCATCCCGACTTCGGCTGGTACGGCATGCATGGGGTGGAAATGCTGTTTACGGTGATGGGAACGGGTTGCGTTTCGGTGAGCCGGATATCGTCGGAAGGGGCTGATGTGGTCACCGGATTGTGGAACGACGGAAGGATAGGAACTTTCAGGGGGATCATCAACAACTATATCTACGGGGGTACAGCCTATACCGATAAGGGAGCTTTGCCGGTAGGAGGATACGACGGCTACCAACCGCTGCTCGATCAGATCATTCGTTTCTTCAGATCAGGAGTAGCACCGGTTTCAGCCAAAGAAACTTTTGAAATCTTTACCTTTATGGAAGCTTCGAATGTGAGCAAAACCCATGATGGTAAAATAGTTTCGATGGAAGCAACTTATAATAAAGCGCAGAAGGAAGCTCAGAAAATCATCAAAAAACTAAAGGAATGAAACAGTTGTTTTCTTTAGGGTATAAATGCATGCTATTGTGTTCATTGATGGGCTGTTATTTTGGTGCCGGAGCAAAAACACCGGTGAATGAATTCAGCGGGAAAAAGGGAGAGGTGAAACTGCTCCTGCTTGATCCCGGGCATTTTCATGCCGATCTGCTTCAGAAAACAAGCAATGTCCTGATCAACGACTCCGTATATGTCTACGCTCCGTTGGGTACCGAACTGACACAGCACATGCAACGCATCGCTTCTTACAATCAGCGTCAGGATCATCCTACTGCATGGAAGGAATCGGTGTATACCGAAGGTGATTTCTTTTCAAAAATGTTGTCGGACAAAAAAGGCAATGTGGTGGTGCTGGCCGGGAACAACCGGAAGAAATCGGACTACATCCGCCAGTCGGTGCAGGCCGGTTACAATGTGCTGGCCGATAAACCCATGGCCATCAATAAAGATCAGTTTGAACAGCTGAAAGAATCTTTTGCCATTGCCCAAAAAAATGACGTTTTGCTTTACGACCTGATGACCGAGCGTTATGATATTCTGAATATCGTGGAAAAAGAACTGATGGGCAACAGGGAACTTTTCGGTGTTCTGGAACACGGAACCACAGCAAATCCCGCTGTTTATGTGGAAAGTGTGCATCATTTTTATAAGAATGTTTCGGGAAATGCCCTGATCCGTCCGGCCTGGTATTATGATGTGGAACAACAGGGTGAAGGTATTGTCGACGTCACCACCCACCTGATCGATATCGTCAACTGGCAGTGTTTCCCCAATGTGGCGCTGAATTATTCCAAAGACGTGAGTCTGCAATCGGCCACACACTGGACCACGGATTTAACCCTGCAACAGTTCTCCCTCTCCACCCGGCTCAACAAATTTCCTGAGTATCTGACCAACTATGTTTATGGTGATTTCCTGAAAGTGTATGCCAATGGAGAAATCCATTATCGCGTAAAGGGAGTGAACATCGCCCTGAAGGTAGTCTGGAATTTTGAAGCGCCGGCCGGCAGCGGCGATACCTACAGTTCGGTAATTACAGGAAGCAGGGCAAGCTGTTTGATCCTTCAGCAGAAAGAGCAGGCATTTGTTCCTCAGCTCTATATTCAGAAGGCGGCTAATGTGAATCAAAAAACTTTTGAAAAAGCGCTCGACAAGGCGATAAAACAATTGCAGCTGACATATCCCTTCATTTCATTAGTAAAGGAAGACGACAAAATCAGGATAGAGATTCCTGCTGAGAAGAGAGAAGGGCACGAAGCGCACTTTGCACGGGTAGCGGAAAAATACTTCGACTTTCTGGCGCATCGGAACATGCCAGCATGGGAGGTGCCCAATATGCTGGCTAAGTACTATATTACAACTACTGCGTTGAAAATGGCGGAGAGTAACAGGTAAATAATGATAGAATAACTAATATTGCGAATCGGTAGTGGAAAGATTATTGTCAGAAGTATTTGAAATATGAAAGAATGTATTCTTGCTGTCGTAGACAGCGTAGTTTTGTAACCAGTAAGCTTGCTTACTGGGATGACAGAGCACCTGCCTCGCTCTCTGCTTCCATAGGAAGCAAACTTGAGACGCTGTGTGTTCGCTGCCTACGGCAGCAGAGGGTTGATGAGAGTTTGTTCTTTCCAGTAAGCAAGCTTACTGGTTACAAAACTTTGCTTCCTACGGAAGCAAGAAGAGAAAAACACTTTTTAAGTCTTGGTTCGCATTAATAGCTAAGAACTAAAGTGTAGTTATGTGTCTTATGGGGTTAAACAATAAATCGATATAAACAATAATGTCTGTTATCAATAAAAACAATGAGGTGGATGAGGGGCTCAGGCAATTTATCAAAGAATTAGGATACATTGCCGGCGGATCGTTGTTGCTGGGTTCATTTCCCTGGCTGCAATCGTGTACGCCCGAGAAGCTGAATGAAATTAAAAACCATAAAGCACGCATTGCCCTTATCGGAACCGGATCGAGAGGGGTGTACCATTTGCACAACCTGTTGAAGGTGCCACATGCCGAGGTGGTGGCTTTGTGCGATGATTATCCGCCGAATCTGAAAATAGCTTCGGATCTTTGTCCGACAGCCAAAACCTATACCGATTACCGGAAAATGCTGGAGTCGAAGGATATCGACGGTGTGGTGATTTCCACTCCGCTCAACTGGCACGCGCCGATGGTGCTCGATGCATTAGCCGCCGGCAAACATGCTTTTTGTGAAAAAGCCATGGCCCTCACCATGGACGAATGCAAGGCGATTTACGAAACTTACCTGAAAACGGATAAGGTGCTGTATTTCGGCATGCAGCGTCTGTATGATAAAAAATACATCAAGGCCATACAACTGATCCATTCGGGACTGATCGGCGACATTGTCGGTATGAGGTGCCACTGGTTCAGAAATAACGACTGGCGCCGCCCGGTGCCGTCACCCGAACTGGAACGCAAAATCAACTGGCGCTTGTACCGGGAATCGTCGGCCGGACTGATGACCGAACTGGCTACCCACCAACTCGAAGTAGCCAACTGGGCGCTGAAAAGAACGCCCGATTCGGTGATGGGAATGGGCGACATTGTTTTCTGGAAGGATGGGAGAGAAGTGTACGACAGCATCAGTCTGACTTTTCATTATCAGAACAATGTGAAAACCACCTACGAAACCCTGATCTCCAATAAATTCAACGGACTGGGCGAGCAGGTGCTGGGGCACAAGGGAACCATGGAAATGGCCCGGGGAGAATATTATTTTGAAGAACTGGAGCCGGCGCCGGCCATGTTGCAACTGATCAATGATATAGAAAGCAAAGCTTTCTCCACCATTCCCATTGCCGGTCCGAGTTGGGTGCCCGAAATTGCCACCCAACACAAAGCGCATTATGTGCTCGACAGCAACGAAATCACCATCAATCCGGGCGTATCCACCACAGGCATCGATAAGGACGGATCCGACGATATGATCGCCGCCTTCTGTCAGGCCTGCATTACCGGCGAAAAGGCCAAAAATATTGTGGAGGAATGTTATTGTTCCACCATCCTCTGCCTGCTGGGCAATGAGGCCATCGAAGCACAGCGGAAAGTTGATTTCCCCGATCAGTACAAAATACCCTATATGAAGTTTTGAAAAAGAGAACATCACTAAAATTGTCACACCAGCAAATGACATATAACCCGCTCAATTCCCCCTTCAGGGGGTTAGGGGGCCGATATTTTTAAAAAATGAAAAACTATGTACTCACTGCCAAACGCCAGAAAAAAGAACTAATCATTCTTTTGGCCTGCTTTATCCTTGCTTTTCTGCTCAATATCGCCGCCATCATCATCTACCGATCACCCTGGGTTGAAATCGTAAGCCAGATCGGGTATGTGGTACTTGCCGGACTGGTAATCTATGTACTGTTGCTCCTCCTGAGGCTACTCATTTTTTCGGTGAAGGTCATCATTCGCCGTCGTAAAAAGCAATAAACACCCAGTTGAATCACCAGTTATGTCAACACTTTCGCGCAGAAATTTCATCAAAAGAAGCCTTGCCGGTATCGGCGGTTTGGCGCTTGCCGGAGCCCATTGGGCACCGCTTCTGGGAAGCACGCCGGTAGAAGATCCGTTGAAAGGAATCAGAATACGCTATGCCGGTTCTCAGTTTGAGCGCGAACCCCTCATCAGTCCCTTCGGTTTCAAGGGAGGTTATCTCTCCGAACTATGGCAGACAGCGTGTTGCCTCGAAAGTGAATCGGGCCGGCATGCCATCGGACTCGGCACGCAAAGCGTCCTGTGGTCCGATGCCTCCATTTTCTCCACCCATTCCGAAGCAGGCGGTAACGCCCTGATGTATGCGCTTACCGAACGGGCCCTGCAGATGCTCAAAGGGAATAGCTTTTTTTCTCCTATCGGATGGATGGACGAAATCTTTCCCGAACTTTACGCTTATGCGAAACAGATCACCGGGCGGCCTGATTTACGCAAGACTTTTGTGCTGAATGCCCTCGTGCCAGTGGACAATGCCCTTTGGCTGCTATACGCCAGAGAACATGGCTTTACCAATTTCGACCAGTTGATTCCTCAGGAATACCAATCCACTTTCTCCGAACGTCACGACCGTATTGCTGCCATTCCGCTGATATCCTACAATGTGGATCCTGCGGCCTTGAGACAGGAAGTGGAGAAGGGTTATTTCTTCATGAAGATCAAGATAGGGCAGGCCGGTTCGCAAAACGAAATGCTGGAAAAAGACAAACAGCGCTTATCCGAAATTCACAAGGTGTTAAAGGATGTCCGCACCCCCCACACCGCGAACGGCAAATTGCCCTATTATTTCGACGCGAACGGCCGTTACGCATCAAAGGATACCTTCAAACGGTTTCTCGACCATGCGCAGCAGATCGGCGCTTTCGATCAGATTGTTCTCATCGAGGAACCCTTCCCTGAAGAGATGGAAACCGATGTAAGCGATATCCCTGTCCGACTGGGCGCCGACGAAACGGCTCATACCGCCGCCGACACCATCACCCGGCTGGACATGGGCTACAAGGCCATCGCCCTGAAACCCATCGCCAAAACCCTGAGCATGTCGATGAAGATTGCCAAAGTCGCAGCCGACCGCCACATTCCCTGTTTCTGTGCCGACCTCACGGTAAATTCTATCCTTGTGGAATGGAATAAAAACGTGGCTGCCCGCCTCAAAGCTTTCCCCGGCATAGGCAATGTGGGCCTGCTCGAAAGCAACGGTCACCAGAACTACGCCCACTGGGACCTCATGCAGCAACGCACTCCTTTTTTTTGTGAAAAATGGACGCAAGTCCGGGATGGATTTTATGCTACTGATGCTGACTTTTTTTCACGTAGTGGAGGAATTTTTGAGGAGGTGAAACACTATGAAGAGATGTTTACACCTTATTTTCTTACAAAACTACCTTAGTAGCAAAGTGATAAACAAAAGTTATCTCTGACCTTATTTGAAACATAATTAAGGCTGGAGCTACATCTCTGTATCATCCTGTCGCTGATTTTTTTGCATCTCTAAACAACAAATGGTTAATGAAATTACACTGTTGAAAAAATAATTGTCTAAAATGTTAATTGTTTCAAAATTATTGTATAAGTTTGCAATGTGAAGAGTTTATTGTTGTGGAGATGAATGATTTATCTATACTGTTGCGCGCAAAACTTCACCCTCTCTTTGCTTTGTGTCTTAAAAATGAAAAATTGTATGCGAAACGCTTCTATTTTCGGCTCTTTATCTATTTCTTTTATTTACGGTGTTTTAATAATTTTTTCTTTAAAGGTTAAGGCGGATATATACGAAACGCAGATTTGCATAGAGAGATGCGGTTCGTATAGTTAGGTGTAAGTGCCATTTTGCTGACAGAGACCGTAATCAATTAATCTTGAATAAATGAATGAACTTAGGACTAATTCAAAATGGAAAGATTTTCTTTTAAAATCTGGCTTACCTCTTGAATTTGAGGTAAAAAGGAAATTAAACGATTTGGGTTTTTTTAATAAGTATGAGTACACTTATCTCCGAGAAAATGAAGAATCAAAATTGACAGAGTTTTCATATGATATAGATTCATATAAAGAAATTGAAAATCATTGCTTTGAGTTAATGGTCGAGTGTAAATATCGTGATGATTCAACAAATTGGTTATTTCTTCCAGAAGAGTATAATAATAGCGATAGAGGTATTGGCGGGAATGATTTTCTCAATACAAATGACCTTTTCTTTAAAGATGAATATCCTGATTTTTTCAAAATAATAATGTTCCATAATATAGGACCTTTATGCTCAAAAGGTATTGAAATTTGTTCTGGAGGACAGAATCCTAAATCAATTACACAAGCAATTTCTCAATTAAGTTATGCGTTGTTTGATAAACTTATTTATGGATTTGAGAGACAATTAAGTAATACCGAGACTGATGGACATTTTATATATCATCATATTCCAATAATTATTACAACAGCTAACCTATATAGACTTAAAAACGACATTTCAATTCAAGAAATAAAGAAATCTAACGACTTATTAGAAATAGCAACAAAAGAATCGATGTTGTTGATTGAGCCACCGTTTAGCATTGACTTGAAAAACTATGCTTTAAATAAATTCGCTAGTTTTGAGAGTAAGTATTCTTTAACAAAACTAAATGAGAGCTTAGGGAAACAAGCTAAATCAAACAATCGAGGCTATGAATTTCACAAAAGCTATATGACTGATTATCCTTGTGGAATATTAGCAGTACATTTTGAGACTGAATGCAATGTGTTTAATGAACTAAATCAATTTTTAGAAGAAATAGTAAGACCAAGAAAAACAACGATAGATGAAATTGATAATATCTTTGGGTCTAAGATTAGTGCTTTAGATTCATTTAGATAAAAAAACGGCACATATCAAAAACTATATGTCAATTGCCGTTTTCGTGCTGACAACAAACCGTGTAGCCCGCAACAGCGGCAGTGCGGCTCGACAGGAAAACCGCCCGCAGTCGGCAACTGAATATAATTCAGTCAGTTAGGGGTAGCTATAAAAAATAAAAACAGAGTATATATCTTTAAACATTATTTTATGTCATTAGGAATTGTAATTAAATCTCCAGAAGGAATTGTATTAGCGGCAGAAAGTAGAGTTACGCTAACAGTCAACGGACTAAACGGTCAACCAAGTCACATGGTAAATTTTGACAACGCAACAAAACTCTTTTCATTTAAAGCTCCTCATAATCATATTGGAGTTGTTACTTATGGGCAAGCGGCTATTGGTCAAAGAACTGCTCATAGTTTTGTTCCCGAGTTTGAATCAACTCTACCAAATGAAAGGCTGACAGTGGTTGAAATGGCTCAAAGAATTAGTGATTTCTACATGGAACAATGGAATGCTGTCATGCCTCCAAATTATATTGGCCCTGAAATGACTTTCATTGTTGCTGGTTTTAATGAAAATGAACCTTACGGAAGAGTTTTCTCGTTAGACTTGCCACATAGACTTCAACCTATTGAGCAACAAGCTTCAATTGGAGACTTTGGTATCACTTGGGGTGGACAACGAGAAATAGTTGACCGATTAATTCAAGGTTTTGACATAAGGGTTATTTCCATTATTTCTCAGATTTTAAATCTAAATCCACAACAACAGCAACAGATTGATGCAGTTTTAAAACAAAGTCTACAACTCCCAATACCATTAAATGTGATGGCTTTGCAAGATTGTATTAATTTAGCTAAACTATTTATTCGGACTACAATTGAAGCGCAGGAGTTGACTATAGGAGTTCGTGGATGTGGTGGCCCAATTGAAGTTGCCGTAATTAAAAGAGAAGAAGAATTGAAATACATTAAACATAAATCAGTAACAGCATAAAATCATGGAAAATATTATTATTGGTACTATAAATATACCTTTGAATCAAGAGAATAATTCTGCAAGCTATTGCATTCCTTCAACAAATAGTCTCGCGACTAACATAAATTATTTCCCAGAAGGACTAGTCGGACAAGACAACTCAAGTAATAGCCTAACGTTTAATGATATGAAAAAATAGCTGCCCCTAATATACGCTTCGTATATGCATTGGCTGGCTGACGTGCATTCCAGTAGTTTTGCTCCCGCATTCACTTTGTCGCTGTGCGACAGTGAACGCTCTCGCAAACCGCCAAATGCCCATATTGTGTCAAGAAGCAGGTTTACCCCTGCATGCTATAATCGAGATGATGGAAGTATAGCGGTACTGACCCATCGGTGTCGTTTTACAGGAGAAGGCATCAAACCACCTAAAGGTGCTGTAGTAAAGAGCTATGGTACTGAGTATTTAGGAAAAGTTGCAACACGATTGCGAACAGGTATGGATAATGGAGTTGAACGTAAGTGAACCTCCGACAAGGTGTCGGGAAGTTGGCTATATCCTGTCAACAGCTACGGAATATGGGACGGAATTATAAGTCTGACGGAAACCTGTTTGCCGGTCAGATGACAGGCGTCATCTAGGAGGCCAGAACTTTATTTGGGCTCGATTATGGAACTTGAGAACCTGCATGGTAATGCATGGCAACGTATTGCTAAAAGTTTTGGAGTAATGGTTGTCGAAGGGAAACGCACAATGGGCTCACCCCAAAGGCGGTAATCCGATGTATCATGCAGGGGCAGACTAACTCGTAGTAGTTATGAAGTTTCTGTAATGGAAATTGAGCGATGGGTTTAGCTAATTTCGACTGCATTTTGCCAACTTTGCGAAGGATGAGCATATCTTTGCAGACGAAATTAGAAGAGCCGTGTGGTGGGAGACGACTATCAAGCACGGTTCTGTGGAAAGTTTGAGGTGAAATTCCCCTTGCTTACTCGGTGCCATACTCGTTAGTCAATATTCAAAAAATGGAAAAAATGATCGACTTATTGAATAAACTGCAAAGAAATAAACTGCTGAAAATAAAAGATATATGTGGTTTTTAGTCGGGATCGAAAAAAAGGAAACTGTATATATAATCAAGAATATGAGAATATAATATTATGAATAAAGACACCTATACGGAAATTGAGATAGATTCATTTGACCAGTTTGTATCTAAATTAAATAAATTAGTAGTTAAAGACAAAGGAGGATTTGTTCGTTTATATCGTGGTCATCAAGAGTCAAATTGGAAACTACTTCCTAAAATTGCTAGAACCGAATTTCATATTGAAAATTTCACAAAAAAAGAAAACGAAATTATCAAAGAGTTTAAAAGGATGGCTGTACACCATAATATCTCAATTAAAGATTACTCAAATTGGGACTTAATTGCTATTGCTCAACATCATGGACTTCCAACTCGTTTGCTAGATTGGACTTTAAACCCATTAGTAGCATTATGGTTTGCGTTTAGGTCAGAAAGTAATGAAACAGGAGAAAGATGTGTATGGGGTTTTATATCAGATGATGAAATTCTATGTGACGATAGTAAAGATGTATTTGATCAAAGTACAACTGTTATTTTTCGACCAAATCATGTTACGAGTAGAATTACAGTACAAAATGGGTGGTTCACGAATCATTTGTACCTAAAAGAAGAAAATAAGTTTGTTCCATTAGAAAACCAAACGATTTATACTAAAAGATTGGCGAAATTTAAGTTCAAAAACGAGCATAGAACTGAGATATTAAGATTTCTAGATGTACTCGGAATTAATCATTACACATTATTTCCCGACCTTGATGGATTAGCTTCATATATTGAATGGAAGAATTACAAAAGATAAAAATGTACTGCCCCTAATCGAGTAGACTACCCCAAGCGAAAACCGACGGGGAGAGCCTCTCACACCACTGTATCCCGATATGTCCGGACGATCTGTACGGTTCTCGTATAAAGCAGTTCGTTAAGAAATGGCGCAATTCTGATGTAATAAGAAAACAAAGATTCGTACCCTCGTTTTTGCAGTCGTTCCACCGTGTTGGTGGTTCGCAATATAGGGCTACAGGCAACCGCCCATGTACCCATGCGACTACGGCTGGAACTGTAAGCAAGTTCGAGGTCAACTCCCAAACGTATGAGGTTTTTCCGTCTTTGTTCAGGTTTCTTCCATTGTTTCCAAATACAGCACCGCAGGCGGTTACGCACCCACCCATCCACATCTTTGAGCTTTTCCTGAATACTTGCTATTCGATAGTATTAAAGCCAGCCTTGCTGTACTTCTTTTAGTTTTTCAATGCGCTCATCGAATGTTGCCGGCTTGGTTTTTCGGGTAATGGTTTTGAGTTTCTGTTTCAGGGTTTTCCATCCCTTGTCGCTTACACAACCAATTGATATTTGCCTTTCTCGCCTATTTTGTAAGTCGAAACAAATCCAAATCCCAATATGCTGAAGTTCACGGGACGAAGGATGCCGCTTTTCTCCCGGTTGAGTGATCCTAAGACATGAACTTTGTGATATTTTTATTCTTTTTTCAATAATTGCATATTTCACAAATATAGATTACTTTTGTGAAAAACAAACCCTAAGTTAAATGACACAATCTATTGAAAATAAAGTAATAGAATATCTGAAAGACAGACAAAAAGGCAAAATATATTTCTCAAACGATTTTGCTTCTTTGGGAAGTTCTGAATCTATACGAAAGAGCTTGTCAAACCTGGTAAAGAAAGAAGTACTTATTCGTCTGACACAAGGAATTTACTTATACCCCAAAATCGACAAAGAATTTGGAGTACTATACCCATCAGTGGATGATGTTTGTAGAGCTATTGCTAAAAGAGACAAGGCCAGAATTGAACCTACCGGAGTTTTTGCCCTTAACAGTTTGGGGCTGTCAACACAAATTCCTGTGAATGTTGTTTATTTAACTGATGGAATTCCACGAAAGATCAAGTATGGAAACCGAACAATAAAATTTAAAAAAACTGCCCCAAAAAATCTTGCTATGAAAGGTAAAGTGAGCAGTTTGGCGGTTGCAGCATTAAAACAACTTGGAAAAGAAAATGTAACACAAGAAGTCGAACTTCAACTTGTAAAAGCACTGAAAAAAGAATCAATTGAGAACATACAACATGACGCACGATTAGCTCCTGAATGGATTTCAAGAATAATGCTCAATCTCACTAACTCTTCAGATAAATGAATTGGACAGAGTTATCAAAATCCAGACGAATTGAGGTATTAAAACTTCTCGAAAACAAGACAGGACTTAATGCTAAATCTATCGAAAAAGATTGGTGGGTTACATTAGCATTAAATGCATTGTTCAATGGCTTGTATGGTTCACACCTTGTCTTCAAAGGTGGAACATCACTAAGTAAATGTTGGCACATTATCGACCGTTTTTCGGAAGATATTGATTTGGCAATTGACAGAGAATTTCTTGGGTTTTCGGGAGAACTGACAAAACGGGAAATTGGTAAAAAATTACGTAAAGCATCGTGTTCGTTTATCAGAAATGAGCTTAAGAATGAAATTGAACGATTTATTCTGAATTGTGATATTGACAATGAACAATTTTCGTTAGAGGTAAATGTCACGGAAGAAAGTAATGTTGATCCGGAAACTTTGTATTTACATTATGAATCCGTCTTAGATAATTCAGATTATGTATTCAATACTGTTAAGATTGAAATTGGCTCACGATCACTTATGGAACCGTGCGAAGAAGTTTTTGTAAAATCTATTATTGGAGAACTTTTACCAAATTCTGATTTCTCTGACAAAGAATTTAAAATTAAAGCTGTATTGCCACAAAGAACCATGCTTGAAAAAGCGTTTCTGTTGCACGAAATGTTTCAAAATCCAACTTTGGGAAAAGAAATTAACAGAATGTCCAGACACTTGTACGATTTAGAGAAGCTGATGGATAACAGTTATTGCAAGAATGTTTTAAATGACAGCAGTTTGTATAATGAGATAATTAAACACAGGGAGCAATTTACTTCAATGGCGGGTGTAGATTATTCAACTCATAAACCGGAAACAATTTCTTTTGTTCCGCCTGATTCGGTTTTGAAAAATTGGGAGAAAGATTATCAATTGATGCAGGAAAATATGATTTACGGTGATTCTTTGAACTTTAAAGAACTTATCGACAGAATTAGGGAATTGAATCGTAGATTTAACTCAACAAAATTTTGAAAATTCTGATAGAGAATTCTGATTTTTGTTTCATGATGCTGAGAAATTAAAATTATTAAATTGAGAAATTTGTGATTTTAAAGGAACCGGTAATTCCTTTTGTAAAGAAAAACACATTTTTTTATCACACAAAGAATACTATGTAAAGAAAATAGAGATTTTTATACATTGTACCTCATTGAAGAATTCTTCAACAGGAGAAATCGTTTATACTCCGCCACAAGATATCAATGAGATTAATAAACTAATGGAAAACTTAGAGGAGTTTATAAATAATCAATCAATGTGCGATTATGACCCTCTTGTAAAATTAGCGATTATTCATTTTCAATTTGAAAGTATTCACCCGTTTTATGATGGAAATGGACGAACTGGTAGGATTATAATCATACTATATTTGATTCTTGAAGAATTACAGAATTTGCCGATTTTATATCTGAGTAACTACATCATCAAAAATAAGCCAGATTACTATCATCACTTACAACAGATTAGAGATGATAATCATTGGGAAGAATGGATTTTATTCATCATTCGGGGCATTGAAATCACATCAAAAGAAACGATTAATTTGATTTTGGATAGTCGTTGAATAATCCGGATACTACAAAACTCACAACAGCACCAACAACGGCAAGTATGATGGTTCTCAGCATATTGTTTTTAAAAAGCGTGCGAACATCTTTTCCATCAGATTGTTTCAATAGCTAAATAACAAATCCCCATTAACTCCAGCATTATGTCCGGTACACCTACCAACGCCCTCATACACGAAAGCAGCCCTTATTTGTTGCATCACGCCCATAATCCCGTGAACTGGCATCCGTGGAATCCCGAAACGCTGGAAAAAGCGCGCATAGAAAACAAGCTACTAATTGTTAGCGTGGGTTATGCAGCCTGCCACTGGTGCCACGTGATGGAACACGAAAGTTTTGAGGACGAAGAAGTGGCGGCACTCATGAACCGTTACTTCATTCCGGTGAAAGTAGATCGCGAGGAACGTCCTGATGTGGATCAGATTTACATGAACGCCGCGCACATCAGCGGGATACGTGGCGGATGGCCGTTGAACGCTTTTGCTTTACCCGACGGACGGCCGTTCTTTGCCGGCACTTATTTCCCGAAAGAAACCTGGATGGATGTGTTGAGGCAAATCGCGGACTTATACGTACAGGAACCCGAACGACTCGAACGTGCGGCTTCGCAAATTGCGGAAGGAATCCGCTCCATGGAAGTCATCGACCCGAGAGAAAGTGTTGCTGATCCGGTGACCCTGGATGATCTGAAAGCATCTTACCAGGACGAACAATACAACATCGATCCTGAATACGGAGGCGAAAAAGGAGCTCCGAAATTTCCTATGCCAGTATATTGGGAATACCTGCTGCACTTGTACGCCGCTACGGGAAACAAGGAGTGTCTTCATGCTGTGGAAACCACCCTGAACGGCATGGCGTCGGGTGGAATTTACGATCACACGGGCGGAGGTTTCGCCCGTTATTCAACCGACGAACGTTGGTTTGCGCCGCATTTCGAAAAAATGCTCTACGACAATGCCCAGCTTGTGAGTCTTTACGCTCATGCTTATCAACTTACGGGGAATCAAACTTACCGCGATGTGGTTTATGAAACCCTGCAATTTGTAGAAAAAGAGCTCCTGTCGCCCGAAGGTGGTTTTTATGCCTCCTTAGATGCCGATTCGGAAGGAGAGGAGGGGAAATACTATCTCTGGACGGAAGAAGAAACGCGCCGGATATTAGGAACTGACGCCTTGCTTTTCAACGCAGTATACAATGTCCTGCCTGGAGGAAATTTCGAAAATGGAAGAAATATCCTGCACCGGACAGCACCCTTGTCAGATTATGCCGAAAAATACCATCTTCCGCTTCCGGAACTGGAAGAAAAGCTTCGCGCGTGCCGGCAGCAACTCGCCGCAGAAAGGAATAAACGCGTAAAACCCGGTTTGGACGATAAAATACTCACTTCGTGGAATGCACTGATGATCACCGGCTATCTGCAAGCCTACAAAGCTTTCGGCGATGATAAATTTCTGCAAACAGCTTTGCGAAATGCTCACTTCTTGCTTAGAGCACAATTTGCCGGCGATGGCAGTCTCCGGCGAAACTACAAATCAGGTCGTAGCAGCATCGACGGCATGCTCGACGATTACAGTTTTCTGATGGAAGCTTTTACAGGATTGTATCAGGTCACTTTCGACGAAAGCTGGCTCACCCGTGCCCGTGTCCTGCTGGAATATATTATCAGTCATTTCAGCGCCGGTGATTCTCCGCTTTTCTATTACACGCGGCAAAACACGAGCGGACTTTTCGCGCGCGGTATGGAAAAGAGCGACAACGTGATCCCGGCGTCCAATTCCTCCATGGCGGCTAACCTCTATACGCTCGGACAGCTCCTGGACGAGCCGGCCTACATCTCGCGGGCGGTGTCGATGTTACAACTTATGCGGCAGGACATCACCGGGCAGCTTTTCTACCATGCCCGCTGGGCATCGTTGGCACTCCTGCACATTACCGGCGCCACGGTATTGGCGGTTACCGGCTCCGAAGCCCTGCAATTATCCCGCGAAGTACTACGCTCGTATCTTCCCAACCTCCTCATCGCCGGTGCTACTGATGTTAGCGCTTTGCCCATCATGCAACACAAAACTATTCCCGGCCGCACCCTCGGTTATGTGTGTTACCGCCAAAGTTGCGACGCGCCTTCCGACAACGCCACCGTCCTTGCCGACAAAATCCGGACATACGGAAGGGGGGAGTAATATTGATAGGGAAATGGCAAGGCTTTAGTAGAAAAGGGCTTATTTTAATGGAAGATAAGCAAATATTAAAAAATAAAAATTTTCCACTATAAAGGACGTTTTACTCAAATATGAAAATAATTTCTACTAAGAGCCTTTTATTGGAAAGTATTTTTCTATTAAAGCAGGAGCAAACAGGTTAATAGTGCGAATCAGTATTAGAAAGATTATTATCATTAATATTTAAAAATATGAGCGAATGTATTCTTGCTTCGTTTACGAAGCAAAGTTTTGTAACCAGTAAGCTTGCTTACTGGGATACGGATAATACTCAACTTTTTATCTCTCTGCTTCCGTAGGAAGCAAACTTGTGACGCTATGAAGTTCGCTGCCTACGGCAGCAGAGGATTGTTAAGGGTTTGTTCTTTCCAGTAAGCAAGCTTACCGGTTACAAAACTTTGCTTCCTACGGAAGCAGGAAGAGAAAAGCACTTTTCAAATTCTGAGTCGCATTAATAATAAATGTGTGAAATCCATTACAATTATGCCGGCATTTTTATAATCATATCCCTGTTGAGCAAATTGAGCCAGCTCGATTGATGAGTTCGCGGCGAAAGGCAGTTTGATAACAATATTTTTGCTGTATTGTGCTAAGTTATCGCGTAATCCGTAGGTTCATCATACGGATATACATATTGATTTTAGAATAAAGGACACCCCGATAAGAGTGGTTTTCAAGGAATAGGTTAATTTATTGCCATAAAATCACATTTTTAGTACCAATATTGTGACTTTCGGAACTTGCATTTAAGAAAATTGACACCACCAGCACCACGGATAGTGTTTTGTTTGTGCCAGGTCCTGATTTGGCTCGTTGCATTACAGTATATAGTTGATTGTATGTCCTGAAATGCATGAATGTAAGTCCTGTAATAGCCACGGCTATGTCCTGTAATGGCGTCACGCACTTCGAATAATCGCGTCAACCATATCGGTATATGGCTTCGGCTACTTCTGTATCTGGTTATGGTGCTGATGTTGACTGACCTCCCCCCTAAAAATCGGACCATTCAAAAATAGTGTTACTTTTGCAAAACTTAACTTAAAAGTGAAGCCTCAACGTAAATATACTCTAGAGTTATATGAAGAAGCTGATTCAGTGAATTTTTACACGATACGGTTTGAAGGTGAAGAAAATACTGAGTTTGATAAGTTCATCTATAGTTTCTCAATAAAATAAAAAATAATAAAGAAAATATGAAAAAAAGCCCATTATTAGAGCAACTAAGAAGGGAAACAACGGTGGAAATAAAAAGAGAAATTGATTTATCCTTTCAAATTGCCGACCGTATTTTTGAAATTCTTACCAAAAAGAATTTAACGCAGCGTGATTTGGCTGCAATGTTAGGTAAAAGTGAAGCAGAAATTAGTAAGTGGATGCGTGGAACACATAACTTCGCTACCAAAACTATAGCAAAAATTGAAGTTATATTGGGTGAACCGATTATTGAAGTAACCGGGAAGCCCTAAAGTTGTTGAGTTACACACATCTAATATATTCAAAATATTTGATCTCCAGAATGTCCTTTCGATTACTGACGAAGGTTTGACGGACAATAATAATATTATACCTACTTTAGTCGAAATAGCACTTGGAACTTTACGTGGTATTCTGGTAGTGAAAGCTACCGGGACAATATTAAATGAATATCCTATACCAATTGTGAATCCGACCGATCTCTGCAAGAAATTTCATAAGGGCTGAGAAGACAGCAATAATATTTTTATTGAATAAACCTATCATCAACATTTTTTTTCACCATCTCCTTCTCCCGCCATTGCAGCGGCGTACAGCTCGTTTCCTGCATAAATGCCCGGCTGAACACCGATGGCGAACTGAAACCTGACAGATCGGCAATGCAGGTGATGTTTAAGTCGGGGCGGGTCAACAGCAGATGCTTGCTTTCGGCGATTCGATAGCGCATCACAAACTGATAGAAAGTTTCGCCATAGCCTTCGTTGAACAGGCGCGAGAGGTAGCTGCGGTTCAGCGGTAGTATCTCCATGGCATCCGTGAGCTTAAAGTCTCTGCGCAAATAGGGTTTTTCGCTCAGCATCCATTGTTCCAGTTTCGTTTTGTATTCGGGCAGTTTATTGGTAAACTGATATCTTTGATTCAGGTCGTTCTCACCGGTGGCTACTGTGTCGGTCTGCTCATCTCCGGTCTGACACCTGTTGCTGTTATTCATTAGCTCTCTGATTTCAGCCTTTGTTTCGTTCATACTCACTTTGAAATAACCTTCCGGATATGGACTCTTCTGAAACAGGACACGATAAAAACCATAGAGAAAGAAGATGAGGAAAATGATATTGTGCATAAGTACGCTGCGGACATTGTCGCTCAGTACAACCACATAACAGGAAAGTGTGATTACAAAATTGCTGAAGATATAATCGCCCAGCCATTTTATATCCATGTTCTCCATCGAAGCATAATTCTCTTCGCACCATTTTTTGTAGTTCTTTCGGTAGCGCAGCATAATCGCCAGACTGAAAAGGGGATAGGCGAGTATAAGTAGCGGAACCCACACATTGTGGTTCCAGAAATCGTGGCTCAGAATCATCAGGCTGTCGGGCGACTGCAAAGGTAAATCATGCAGTTTTATCACGAGTTGGTAGATCAAAGGAACTATTATTGTTGTCAGAAAAAGCAGTAACGTTCGCTTAATGGTAAGCCAGCCGGGGCGAAAGGCTTCGATAGGATATAAGAGAAATATAAAGGCATATACACTTCCGTAGATCAGCATGGGAAGCGACAGGAATTTATATTCCACCACACCGGCATATCCGGTGGTTAATCCTTTGATAAGCGAAAGTAAACTGGTAAGACCAATCATAAACATTGCAAAAGCAAACAACGCGCGTGCGCGTCCTCCACTTTTTTTAGCCATCAGCATGATCGAACCGCCTAAACACAAACAACTCAGCATCGAGATAACCGACCATCGGACAGATCTGAACAACTCAATCGGCATTTGCATGAAGTAATAATGCCCTGCAGCGGTAAGCATTAAAAGTAAGCTATAGATAATTGCCCGTTTGTATTTCAAAAATAGTTTTATCAGGTTGTTTGTATCCAAAAGGTGATGCGGCATGTCGTGTTTTTTTAGAATATGCAAAGATAACATTACAACCGGATGTATCTCTGAAATCCGGAGCAAATTCCAATAAAAATCAGGACTTTTTTTACTGTATGCAAATGTATTTTACGCAGTGCAAATTAGTAAGTCGGTTCATCACAGCTTTATAAGTCATAACGCCTGTTTTTTGAAACATCATTCCAAACAGCTTTTGATGAAACGTAAATTTACCCTGAGCAAATGCCTGTCAGAAATGAAGCTTTTTTTTTACCGCTGGCAAATGCTTTTTTTACCGGTAGCAAAAGCCCCTTAAAGTAGTAGCTATGGGAATTATCTACTTTTGCCTCATACAACAATTTTTAAATTTTATGCTACAACAACGACTAAAAAAAATCACACTGGCATTGGGTACATTCGCTCTGTCGGTAACTGTTGCGCAGGCATCCGAAGCCTTGTTTATTCATAGTGTTGCCGATCGAAGCTTTAAGCTGGAAACAATACGGCGCATTACATTTAACGATGGTAATTTGTTACTGAAAACCACAGGAGCGGAAACTGAGATAGCACTATCCTTCATAAAGAAAATCTCCTTCGGTAACGATGATCCGAGTGGTATTTTGCAACCCGGAGTTGCAGATCCTGATATCGTAGTATATGTTAACTCCGGAAATGAGGTGATGGTGAAAACGCCCCTCAACGTGCTTTCACTTACTGTGTACGATCTTTCGGGGCGGTCATTGCTTCGTACTGTCGAAACAAATATGAATATCGGAACCTTGCCGCATGGTATTTACCTGTTGAAGATAGGTACCACAGAAGGAAGTATAACCAGAAAAATGATAAAAAACTAAAAACTTTTAAACAGATGTATACCAAACTACTAAAATCCACGCTGGCATTCTTTATCATTATGTTTGCCCTGACAACAGTGAATGCCCAATCCACCTACGATACGATGTATGTGATGAAAAACGGTATGTCCATCTTCAGTTCCCCGGTGGCTGAAATCGATAGTATTATTTTCTATGAGCCCATAGAAACATCGGTTGCCACACCTGAGAGTGAAATGGCGAAGTACGAAACAAATGTGGATGTGGGTGTGATTACCGCCTCAGTTGGCAGCGATTACACGGCACAGGTACTCAGACTCAAAAGCGGCAATGCAGTGGATAATAGCATAACCACTAAAATTGTGTCGGCAGGGATGTATTTTGAGAAAAGTGCTGATGGCAAAACCCTTACACTGAAAGCTATTCCGGGTAGCAGTAGCGCATACGACAAGATTATGGTTGAATTTTCGAAAGGCAACAGTATAAAATTGCTGAATATTGAAGTAAATATCTATAAGTCGAGCGAACTCAATTCCAACCAAACCTTTCTTCTTTACGGTTACAATGTGATTAACAGTTCCTATATCAACCGCGATGAGGTAAAACTCAGTGCCCCCATCATTGACCTGAACAAAGCCAATCCGGCAGCACTCATCATTCAAACCAGCGCCACTAAAAGCACCTGGGATAAATCTATATCAAACAGGGTTAGCGAAGTGTACAAATCCATGTCGGGCGGAGCCAGTGCAGGAGTGAACGTGGGACTGTTCTCGGCAAAAGTAAGTACAGAGTTTTCGGTATCAAGCGGCAGTAAAAAGACTAACTACTTTGCCAAAGCCCGTGGTGTGCATCAAAGCAAGGAAGAGTGGTTGCGCAACACTGATCCCGCTTTTCTCAAAGATTTCTTTACCAGCACATTCAAATCCGATATTGTCAATATGTCGGCTCAACAGCTTATTGCCAAATACGGAACGCACTTTATCAATCGATGCTACTGGGGAGGTACAGCTGAATTCAACTATTCCTATCACGGCACCGAACTTACAAGTGCCAGTTCGGTAAGCGTTGCGGTGGAAGCAAGTTACGGCGCGGTGTCGGGAAGTACGAACATCGGACGTGAGCAGGAGCGCAAGGAGCTGAACGAGAATTCGAAATTCTATGCCAAAACGGTGGGCGGTGCCAACACAAGCATTATGGGCATCGACGACTTTGGTGCGAAATACGAAAACTGGGTAAGTACTATACAGAGTCAGCCCGATATTTGTGCCATCGGTAATTTTAACGACTGTTTTATACCTCTTTGGGATCTTGTAATGCAAATAGATTCGGCAAAAGCTGCAGCGGTAAAATCAGAATTCGAGTTTCAGATGGCTACTCGCGGAAGTGAACTCGCAGGCTTTGTCTATAATTATGTAGTGCCTGAGCAAACAAGTTTACAAACCGTTTTTGAGGATGAAAAAGTAATCAAAGATAACGGAGTGCTTTCAAATCCTTATGATGTTGTTTATTTCTCTGATTTCGGTATTGACCTGGCCGCAGCTAAAGAGCAGGGCTATACATCGCTCACATTTTATGTGAGGCTCAATGTGAAAGAAGTTGATGACGGTTATCAGTATATTTATCTGTATGCTTCGCCAGTGTCCAATACCGCCTATAATTGTGGCGTTCCCACTACCGGTACCAACAGATTTGAACATAAAACCGGCAGTAAGGATACCAACTGGGGGATGCACGAGTTCACTTTTGAAAATGTAGACATCAACCGTTTTGCCGAAGGTATGTTTGTGATACGGTACAATGCCAGTGGTGATAACGATGACGACTGGAAGAGGGGAACGGGACAAATAAGAATTAGTGTTAATAAGTAAACCTGAGTTTGCCTGAATTTTGCGAAGGGTTTAAAAAGACTTCGGCTCTTCGAAAAGAAATAATTATCAGAAGTCTGTTAATTACAATTATTATCATGATAAAAAAAATCTTTTTTACGCTTGCTGTTTTATTTACAAGCGGAGCGCTGATGAGTGTCAGTGCAAAAACCATCATTTCAAAAGGAGAACAGGTGGTTAATCTGGGTATCGGTGTGGGAAGCTACTATGGTGGCGACGGATATTCAAGTAGTATACCACCCATCTCGGCCTCTTACGAAAAAGGTATCGTCGACGGACTATTAGGTGGAAAAGCCTCAATCGGGGTAGGGGGTTACCTCGGTTATACCGCCAATAAATGGGAATCTACTTATATTAATGATATATGGGGTTACAAATACTCTTATTTCATTTTAGGTGCCCGTGGTGTTTTTCACTATCAGTTGGTTCAGAAACTGGATACATACGCAGGATTGTTGCTGGGTTACAATGTAGTTTCAAGTAAGTTCTACGGAGATGATGCTATCGCTCCTTATGTGGGCGGAGCTAGCAGTGCCAGCGGAATCGGATATTCAGCTTTCGTGGGTGCCCGCTATAAATTTAACAAGAAAATCGGTGCTTATGCCGAACTTGGTTACGGCATTTCAGCGCTTGAACTGGGTGTTTCGATTAAGTTATAATATGATTTAGTGTTTGTTTATTTAATTTTCTGAGAGACTGTCGGATTATTTGTCCATAACTTTTTCGGCCAATGGGAAAAATTATGTTGGATAAATGTCTGATGGTCTTTTTTATTTCTTATATGTCCTGTTAATTTCAAATGTGCCGCAGGGTATTGTTATATATAAATTGGTGATTATCTTTGTATGGACAACAATAAAGAAATAAATACCAATGAACAAAAACGATACAAGTATAGCACAAACGCCAATTCAGAGTCCTTTCATTCAAACGTATTTTCATGGCACTAAGGCCGATCTGAAGATGGGCGATCTCATCGAAGTGGGTAAGAACTCCAATTACGGTCAGCAAAAAAATGCTAAATATATCTACCTGACAGCCACCCTCGATGCTGCCATCTGGGGTGCAGAGCTGGCCTCAGGCGAAGAACGTGAAAGAATTTATCTCGTTGAACCGACCGGTCCGGTAGAAGATGACCCTAACCTGACCGATAAGAAATTCCCTGGCAACCCCACCATGTCCTACCGTTCAGCATCTCCATTTAAAGTGGTGGGTGAGATCACCGTTTGGCAGGGCCATGCTCCTGAACAGGTGAAAGCAATGAAGGACGGTTTGGAAAAGCTAAAAGAGCTGGGTATTGAGGCTATTGAATAAATTTTAACCATATAAGTCATATAAGTTACATATAAGCTTAAGAGAAAAACTTATATGTAACTTATATGACTTATATGGTAAATATTAAAAACACAAACCGATGAATATAAGAATTTTTTTCATCCTGCTGATAGTTATACTGTTTTCAGCACCCGCGGTCAATGCTTCGCTCAAGGTATACCTGATACATGGTTATGCCGGGCCTGGTTTTGAGATGGAAAATATACAGAAAGCCATTGAAAAGGAAGGTTATTTAACCGAAAACTATATTTATCAGAGTATGGTAAAAGATGTTGAAGTGGTTGGAAAGGAAGTGTTTGAAAAAGTTCAGAAGGAAAACTACGATACAGTTTGTTTTGTAACACATTCGATGGGCGCTTTGGTGGTTCGTGCCATGTACGAGCAGATGGACTCATTGACCGCCTTTCCTTTTATTCACCGCATTGTGATGATAGCTCCGCCCAACAATGGCTCACCGGTGGCCGATTTCTTCGCTCAGTTCAATTTTCTGAAATTTATCGTCGGACCGAATGTCAATAACCTGACAACCAATCCGGTAACAGGTGCCGGTAAATATCCAGTGCCTACCTGTGAAGTGGGACTTATTGCCGGCCATTATGGCGCTCAGCACGGCTACAATATTTTTGTAAAGGGTGACAATGATGGAGTTTTAATTCCTGAAATGACAAAGCTGGGCATTGAAAAAGATGTGGTTTTTGTGAAATCGTCGCACGTGGGACTTTTATTTGACAAGAAGGTCGTAAAACATGTTTTGTTGTTTTTGCGAAAGGGTAAGTTTTCGTGATGTAGGTTTCTTCACTTCACTCACTTAGTCACAATCATTTGTAATAATTGGTTTTCTTTAACGGACATCTGTAATTTCTTTTTGAGATTATTTTATAGTTTTGTTCCTCAAAATAATCAATGAATCAAGTAAGATGCTGGTGTCATACATCAATTTTACATGGAAAAATTCAGACATAAATATCGTATTGAATCAAATCGTTTAAAAGGTTGGAACTATTCATCAAACGGATTGTATTTTATTACCATTGTAACCTGTGGTCGCGAACTTTATTTTGGAGAAATAATTTCAAATGAAATGCATTTGAATGATTTTGGTATCATTGCTTTGAATGAATGGTATAAATCGACTGATATCAGGCAGGAAATATTTGTTGATGAATTTATATTGATGCCTAATCATTTGCATGCCATTGTTGCGATATGTAATGGTGAATGCGCATTATCCCCAACATGCGACGCAACGTTCCAATCAGATAAACCGAATCACCCATTTCAACGTCAACCAAAATCAATTTCATCGTTCGTGGCAGGGTATAAATCGGCCTTAATAAATCAAATCGACGATTTTATCGACATCAATAAATTGCCAATGAAAAAATTTAATAAACAAAATCCATTGTGGCAGGCAAATTATCACGACCACATTATACGCAACGATGCATCATACCTGCGCATAAAAAATTACATAATTAATAATCCCATGAATTGGAATGATGATACAATCAATGCAATCAATGCAAATAATACAGATAATACAAATAAAATGTACGGATTGTAGAGACGCACGGCCGTGCGTCTCTACAACGTGCAACGTATCATCCCAACGTGCAACGTATCATCCAATGTGCGACGTATCATCCAATGTGCGACACATCATCCCCAACATCCAACATAATGTTCCCAAATACGCATTTAATATCCGTCATTAAATAAAAACAATTATTTTTGCGTTCGTTCAAAAAAATCTATTTTCAAAAACAGTTGTTATGATATCATCCCAAGGTCCCGCCAGGGAAATGAATAAAACCTTCCTGTTGATCGTTACCATGGCATCCAATTTCTTTAATCCTTTTATGGGGGCAGCGGTGAATGTGGCGCTGAAAAAGATCGGGTCGGATTTTTCCATGTCGGCAGTGGGGCTGAGTTGGGTGACTATGTCGTACCTGCTGGCCTCAGCCATCTTTCTGGTGCCTTTCGGCAGAGTGGGCGATATTTGGGGCAGAACACGAATGTTTCTGATTGGAAATGTGTTTTTCGCAGTAGTGACTTTGCTTTGTTCCTTTGCAAACAGTGCCGCCATGTTGATTATCATGAGGTTCTTGCAGGGTGTCGCAGCTGCTATGATGACCAGTACCACGATGGCGCTTGTGATCTCGGCCTTTCCTGCAAAAGAAAGAGGAAAGGTGATTGGACTGAATGTTTCGTCGGTTTATGTCGGTTCGTCGCTCGCTCCCATGATTGGCGGGTTGATTACCGACACTCTGAGCTGGAGGGCATTGTTTGTGATCAATGCCGTTACAAGCGCACTCATTGCATCGATGATCCTCTGGAAACTACGGTACGAATGGTCGGAACCTGTACGGGAGAAATTTGATATTGTAGGAACCATCATTTATATGCTTTCGGTTTCTATGCTGATGTATGGATTCTCCAGTCTCCCAGAAACGCCTGCTATTATTCTTACCCTTGCAGGGTTGACAGGTTTGTTCGTTTTTGCAAAAGTAGAATTGAAGCTCCACTCTCCGGTGTTAAATATCCGCCTGTTTACACAAAACCGTATTTTTGCGCTGGCCAATTTATCTGCCCTGATCAATTATGCCGCCACCTTTGCCATGTCGTTCATGCTGAGTTTGTACTTACAGTATGTAAAAGGAATGGAAGCACGGGAAGCCGGTATGATACTGATAGCACAACCGGTGATGATGGCCCTGGTTGCTTCGTTCTCAGGCAGGCTCTCCGATAAAATGAATCCGAGAATCCTGGCAGCCATTGGTATGGCCATCAGTACCCTCGGGTTATTGATCCTGAGCTTTATTGGTTCCGATACCAGCAACCTCTATATCGTAAGCGGGCTGGTAGTGCTGGGCATAGGATTCGGCATGTTTTCATCACCCAATACCAATGTGGTCATGAGTTCAGTGGATAAAAAATCCTACGGTATCGCCTCGGCAACCGTGTCGACCATGCGGAATACCGGTATGATGTTCAGTATGGCTATAGCTTCGCTGGTGATTCATTCGTTTCTGGGGGATGCAAAAATATCCATCGATAATCTGCCGCAGTTTATTCTGAGTACAAAGCTGGTATTTGGTATATTTACTGCTATGTGTTTTGCTGGGGTGTTTGCGTCGTTGGCGAGAAATAAGCAATAAAGTTTAGTCATAAATATGAATCATTTGCAGAACAAATAGTAGAGCCTTAAGCCCCAGTTCAGTATCATTTTGCTGTTAAATAAACTAATAATCGCAGATTTCAACAAATTTTTAATTGAAGTTGTGTTGATATTCTCATGTTTATATAATTTTTGAAGCTAAACTAATTGTAATAGCTAAACCTTTTTTTATTTTTAAGTTGATGATATATAAGTATTTAATTTGATAGTGTGAGTTTTGATAAAACTTTGGTTAAACTTTGTGAGAACTTTGTTGAAATTTTATTTGTAGCTTAGCCCCGTGAAAAATCAATCACAGATTTTTCGAACCGAACTGTTAAATTTTGAAATTATGAAACGATCACTCTGTTTACTTATGTGGTCAATATTGCCTTTATGGCTGACTGCACAATACCCAATACCCCCTTACAATACGGATGAATCTTCTGTGCGAAAAAAATGCCACATCCACAACTATTACCTTCCGGGATAAATTCCGTCGCTACCACAATAATTAACTAAAAGAGAAATAAACATAAAATTGAAAATTATGAAAAAGCAAGGTTTAAAAGCTACAATCGTTTTTTTGTTAATTACGGTTCAATTAATTCCTTTAATGTCGCAGACCGCCACGAAACTTTCTGTTTTGGATACAAGAGATGTTAATACAGGCCCTAATGGATTTGATTTTGAAACGAAGATTGAATTTAAAAATAGAAGTGTAATTGGAGTTCCGGGAACAGGAATGTATTCTGGTTTGTTAACAATAGCCCCCTGGTCTGATAATTCAGGAAATAAACATCACCAACTGAATTTTAACGATGGAGGTATTTTTTATAGAACTGGATGGCCGCTAGATACGACCTGGGGGGCATGGACGAAGTTGGTTCTTGAAGATGCAAATGGCAAAGTGGGCATTGGGGGAAGTTTGGGAGTGGGAACTCAAACTCCAAATTCCAAAATTGAAGTAAAGTCTGTTCATTTAGGGAATCAAGATGATGAAATAAGAATTGGGTCATATTATAATAATAATTTTTATGGATTAGGACTCAATTATAGGATAAATAGTGTTGGAGATCCATCGAAACATATTATTGAATACCATCGAGGAATAAGATATGATTTGATGGCTTTTGCCAATGGGAAGATTGGAATAGGGACAACAAATCCCCTTGCCAACTTACATATAAACAGTGGAGCGAACAATAATTATGCGACAATACTTGCTACTTCAAACGAAGGAAATAATTTAGTTGTTAGCAGTCACGATACACAGCCTCACAGTTGTACAGTTTTTAAAATCAGCCATGAATACTCTAATAACCCGTCACATAGAAATAATGGTTATATTGCTTTTCACCGTGGTTCATCAGAAAATGGAGGTTTTTTAGAGTTAGGAACTAGTGGCTTGCAAAGACTTTTGATTGATCCCGCAGGGAGAGTTGGCATCGGTACCACATCTCCGGATCAAATGCTTACTGTAAATGGAAAAATTCATGCCAAAGAAGTTATTGTTGATTTGAATGTTCTGGCAGATTATGTTTTTGAACCCGACTACAATCTTATGCCCCTTCACAAAGTGGAACAGTTTGTACAAGCCAACAAACATCTTCCAGGAATCCCCTCAGCAAGCGAAGTCAAAAACGATGGACTGAGCATGGGCGAAATGCAGAATAAACTGTTGCAAAAGATTGAAGAACTGACACTATATGTGATTGACCAGGGAAAAACCATCCATCAGCAAAATGCAAGAATCAAAGAACTGGAAGAGAAGTTGAAGTAAAACTTGCTTTTTTTGTATTGGACAAATCCAGCAAGCTATCCGTTTTAGAAAAAACAATAACCCCAAAACCAGAAAGAAATGAAAGTTAAATCACTTGTTTTGATTTGTTTATGCTGTATAGCTGCTATTGGCACAACAGCTCAACATAAACTCACCGCCGACCGTAATACCTACCGTGCTGCCGATCAAATCGTAAAACAACAGGTCGACTTTAAGGACCCCGGAAGTTCAGGCAGAGCATTAACATGGGATTTCCGCATGTTGCAACCCATTAACGAAGAGTACGCGTTGAAGTATTTTATCCCCGACAGTTCCCGGATGGATACCCTGTGTGGAATGGAACACCGTACCCGCTACTATTATATGCAAAAGCGTGACAGCATTTGGGCCACCGGTTTCGAGAATGCCACTACCTTTATGGAGTATCTTAGCCCCGAGTTAAGGCTGAAATTCCCGTTCAGTTACGGCGATACCCTTTTCAGTTATTTTGAAGGGGAGGGCGAATACAGTCACAGGCTGAAACTGTCGGTAAAAGGTTATACCCGTGTTGAAGCCGACGCTACGGGTGAACTATTGCTGCCGGATTTTGAAACGGTAAAAAACACCATAAGGGTGCGTACTTTACGCTATTACACCGAAACAGGAAAGGACAGCCTCGAAATGATGCTGGACACCTATGCATGGTATGCCGAAGGAATCCGGTATCCCGTTTTTGAGAGCATCAAAACCAATATAATAAAACGACGGAGAAACCCTAACGGATCCGAAACCGTAAAGGATACTACTGTATTTACAACCTCGTTCTATTATCCACCCCAACTTCAAACCTCACAGGTACAGACCGATTCCCTTCCCGAAAATGAAGAAACTCTGACCGGAGCAGAAGCCGTGTTTACAGAAGCACAACTGATGCCTAATCCGGTAAAACAGGATCTTCATATCCGTTACAAGTTGGTACGGCCGGCCCGCATCTGGTTTACAGTCCACACCAATGGAGGAGTGGGAGTTTGCCAAACGGCTCCGCAGGATTTGTCGGAAGGACACCATGAAAACAATATCAACATGGGTCATTTGCCAACTGCTACTTATGTATTGTATGTGCATGTGGATGATATGGTGTTGCAGAGGGTGGTGGTGAAAAAGTGAGAAAATCATATTATCAACCTTGAAGATATTTTGTTGCTAGCATAAATTTAATTAAAGAAGTATTCTTAAACCAGTGGAGTAGTCTCATAATAGTTATATTTTAAATATCAACAACATATCAGAATAATCGTTTAAATTTACCTAAAGGTTTCTATTCATTATTGTATATGTTATTAATAGCCAATTTTAGCAGATTCTAACGACATTACTTAAAAAAAATACTTAGTTAATCATGAAGAAAATAAACTTACATACAATAATTTCGTTTATATTATTATTTGGAATAAAGAACATGACATTTAGCCTTACTCCTGAAGAAAGATCATCTATATTACCTCAAGTAATCCCTCCTTCCCCAAATGCATATTCATTAGGAATTTATGGTGATATCCCCGTAAGTCAGTATACAGGAATTCCCAATATAAATATTCCGCTCTACAAAATAGATTTGGGAACAATTGTTATTCCAATAGAGTTAAATTATCATGCATCTGGGATAAAAGTGGCTCAAGAAGCCAGCTGGGTAGGGTTAGGTTGGTCTCTTAATGCTGGGGGAGTAATTACAAGATCAATAAATGGATGGGATGATTTTGCAACATATCCTTTAGGGTATGTGTTGTCTGAAGAACTTCCTGTTCATGATGAATTTAGCGAAGAACCAGATTACTATTTCTTGTCAGATGGCACTATAGACTATTCAAATATTAATATGCAAAAGTTGATAAGATATTCTCAAAACACAGAGGATAGTCAACCTGATATTTTTTGTTATAATTTTGGAATATATTCAGGTAAAATGGTCTTTCCAAAACAGAATGGTCCTAAATATAAACCAATTTTACTAAATCAAGATCCAATTAACTTCGAATATGAGAATTTCAGAGGCGGATCGTGGAGAGTGACAACACCTGATGGTTGTATTTACTATTTTGGGACAAAGGAGGTCTCAACTATGTATTCTTCTTCTTCCGGTAGTGCTCCAGATCCAGAAAACTTTTATATGAAAAAGAATGAAATACAATCAGAAGTTGTCAATTCTTGGTACTTGGATAGTATTAAATATCAAAATAATATCGTGAGATTTGTTTATGACGAAAATACAAAAATTAAAACACAACCAATAGTATCTCAACAGTATATTCCTGCAGGAGTAATTATAGATGAAGTGTCATTTTATAGTAATAATGTAAACTCATATACAGCCAATCAGCAGGTGATTAGTGAGGTGATACTTAAAGAAATTATTTTTAAAAATGGAAAAATCGTGTTTACAACAAAGGATCGATTGGATATTATGAAAGGAGATATATATTCTTCTCCTCAATGCCTTAGTAGCATAAGTGTACTTAATAATTCAGAAGAAATACTATCTTATATTTTTCAAACGGACTATTTTTGTAATTATGCTGATGCAAAAGGTAAACGATTACGATTAAATCAAATAATAGATAATGCAGATAAAACATATAAGTTTGAATACTCAACAAATGATTTACCTTTAAAAAATTCACTATCTATTGACCATTGGGGTTATTATAATGGTGCTTCAAATTTTCAATCGGTAATTCCGACTTTCCAATATGGAGGGCCCACTCAGAAGTTTTATCATGGAGCTAACCGGGAAGCGAATGAGAATTATGTTTTAGCAGGTATTTTAAAGAAAATCGAATTTCCAGCTGGAGGTTATAGCTCATTCGATTATTCTTTGAATGAATATAACCATTTTTCAACATATTTATCTGAAATTTCTGCGTCTGGCATAAATGAATGGGATCCAAATTTAATGCTCTGGGACACAACTTACTTTGATATGACTGTTGGTGGAGATATTGAACTCAAATCTACTTTGTATATTTTACCAGTTAAGCCAGATGCCTATGGCTGTTGTGTGGGTTGTTCATATGATGAAAATAATCGGGAAGCTACATGGCATTATTTCAATAGTAATGAAGATTATTTAATAATACAAAAACAAAACAGCTTAGATCAATGGGAACCTTTTCTTAGTTTGAAATATTTTGGGATCAATTGTAATGATATAAAAGAAGGTGCGGATGGGTTGCATTTCTATGATGTTAAAACAGATATGTTACTTTCTCAGGGCAACTATAGAATAGTTGCTAAACCTGAAGTTACCACATCAGTAAATGCTAGTATGTGGTTACTAAAAGAAAAAACAAATCATTTGGGAGGTGGAGTGCGCATACAAAAAATAAATCATTTTGATGGGAGTGATGCTTCTACAACAACATATGAATATATTCTAAGTGACGGTTTAACCACATCAGGTATATTGCTTACTAAGCCAAAATATATTTATGATGACAGATATCACTTTTTAATGTATAGTAATATGATATTCAGCTCTTGTTATGTGACAGGAGTAGATGGGTTTGTAGTGGCAAATTCTGAGGGAACCCAAATGCTTGCTTTATCGGGAGGAGGTTATGTGGGGTATAGCCGCGTGGTTGAAACATCTAAGTCGTCAAATAATGCCTCTGGTGGTAAGACTGTATATCATTTTATCAATAATGCGGAATATATGACCTCACGGGATGCAACATTTCCAGGAATTCCTTACCAAGTCCATAATAGTAACGGGTTGCTCATATCTAAGGAGTACTATAATGCTGGAAATACATTAATAAAATTGCAAGAGTTTTCCTATACGCCAAAAGATGAAAATACTCACATAATTGAGGGAATAAAATTACTAAAATTACCGGATTTTTGGTACTTTTCCAGTAGGATTTATTACATGTATTCTGAAAGATTGGAGTTAACTGAAGACAAAACAATGATTTATGATTTTAACGGGCAAAATCCCTTAGAAACAATCAATCAATATGAGTATAATAATAGTAATTATAAACTATTAAGCAAAAAAACGATATTGAATAGTGATGGTAATTATATGACTACTTTATACAAATATCCATATGATTTTCCCAATTTAGAACCATATTCTTCAATGGTTAATAAAAATAATATATCTACGATTGTTGAACAATCAGAATTCTTAAATAGTAGGTTCATACAAAAGAAGGTAAATGAATATAAAGATTGGGGCAATAATATTGTTGCTGTAGAGCATGTGAAATCTCAAACAAAATCTCAAGTGATTCCCAAATCAGATATTCGATATCACAAATATGATATTTACGGAAATCCAACAAGTATTACAGTGAAGAATAACTTAACCTATACGTATCTTTGGTCTTATAATGGTCAATACCCTATTGCGGAAATACAAAATGCAACTAATACAGAAGTAGCTAATGCATTGGTTGGGACTACACCTGATCAGCTGTCGAGTTCAATTGTCCCTGATATGACAAAAGTTGAGGCTTTGCGAGCTCATCCAAATTTATCAAAAGCCCAAATTACTACCTACACCTACAAACCCCTTGTTGGAATGACATCCAAAACCGATCCCCGGGGCGTGAAAACTACTTACGAATACGATGAGTTTAACCGCCTCAAGTACATAAAAGACACTTACGGCAATATCATTCAAAAGTTCGATTACCACTATAAAGAATAGTTTTATGTCAACACAATTATAATACTGTTATGATAAAAAACAATATATCTATGAAGTTAATTCCGGAGAGAATCTTATACCGGATATTTACCTGTATTCTGATTGCCTTATATATAACCAGCAGTTATGCTGAAGGAGGAGGGGTTATCGTTTTAAATCAGCCAACACCTGCCACTGCGGTCATAGTAACTGCCACGGAACAGGTAGTGCTAAAACCAGGGTTTCAGGCCTCGGCATCAGCCGGAACTTTTGAGGCAAAGATTGGAACTTCCAATTCGATAGCACCACTTTTCAGTATTGCCGAGGAGAGTACTTTCGAGATTCCTGTAGCCAGTAACGATCAAAACTACATTAAAACTTCAACAGCTTTGCTGGCCGATGCAAATTCGCCCATGATGATCACCATTCAATACTTAGACGGACTGGGTCGCCCTTCTCAAACGGTACAGATGGGGATTACCCCCGAGGGTGCAGACCTGGTATCACTTACTAAATACGACAGCTTAGGCAGAGAATGGAAAAGCTGGCTTCCTACACCAACCGCGGGGAATTTCGGTCAGTATGTCGAAGAAGGTTCTTTTACAAGTAATGCTTCAACGCAATACAATGACAACAATCCTTATGCTGAGGTTAAGTATGAACCTTCACCCCTGAACAGGATTACTGATCAGTATGGAGCAGGGGCAAGCTGGCATAACAACAGTAAACGGGTAACAACAAGTTATGAAACCAATGATGGTAACGTAGTTTATTATTATGTAAATGAATCAGGGAGCCTGCAACGTGGACTCAATTACACTGCCGCAACACTATATAAAACCACCGTTGCCGACGAAGACGGTAAAGCAACCTGCGAATACAAGGACAAACTCGGACAGGTGGTGTTAAAACAAAGCTTCGATGGTGCAGATAAGGTTAATACCTATTATGTTTACAATGATCTTGGTCAACTAAGTTATGTGATACCCCCCATAGCTGCTGATTCATTACCGGCTTCAATCGGGCAGATAAATGATGATAACGGGGTGCTGAAACGTTATGCTTATCTGTATAAATACGACGAAAGGGGAAACTGTATTGAAAAGCGCCTGCCTGGCTGCGATCCCATCTACATGGTGTACGATAAGGCCGATAGATTGATATTAAGTCAGGACGGCAACCAGCGCCTGAAACAGCAATGGACGGTTAATAAATATGATGTATTGGGGCGTTTGCTATATACAGGCTATCAGACAAGCACAAGTTCTACGCGGCAGCAATATATAACAAAGTTTCGCGACTTAATTGTTACTGAAAGTTATGCAGGGAGCAACGGATTTGCAGGAACGGGTTATTCCTGCAATACTAATTATTTTACAGAAACAATTAGTCCCTTAACTGTAAACTATTATGACAATCACAATTTCGTTACTGATCTTGGACTTAGTACTCTGGCATACGTCCAAAATACCAACTACGATAGTAAGTATGATAATCATAAGGGTTTACTCACAGGAAGACGTACCTATCTATTGGATGGCTCAGGTAACAATACTACCTCTGCCATGTACTACGACTATAAAGGTCAAGTTGTGCAAAGCCGTGCAACGAATCATTTGGGAGGATACGATATTGCTTACAACAAGTATAATTTTACGGGAAATCTTACCAAAACTCTGAAAGAACACAGCATCTCCGGACAAAACCCGGTTACTGAGTTGTATGACTACGCCTACGATCATGCCCTTCGTCCAACCAATACCACCTATACATTAAACAACAAACCTCCTGTTGTACTGGCATCCAATAAATACGACAAGTTCGGACGACTGGCAGAAAAGAAACGGCATGGCAGCGCAGATACGGAAGAGTTTGAATACAATCTCCGGGGCTGGACAACAAAGATCAAAAGCGGAAGTTTTGAACAAAACCTGTATTATAATGGCAACATAAACAATCCTTTCGCGACCAATTGCTATAATGGAAATATAGCTTTTTCTACCTGGACTTACAACGGATCTACCAAAGCTTATGTTTATGACTATGATAATTTGAACAGGTTGACCGAAGCAACGGCTTATCAGACCAACGGTTATACCCTTTACGCACCCAACAACAAGGAAAAGTTTGATTACGACAAACAGGGAAATATCGAAAGACTTTGGCGGGATCAGGATTATACAGGAGTTGATTTTCTTCAGATGACTTACAATGGCAATCAGATAAAATCCATCACAGATGCATATACCTCCCAGGGTCAGTATTCGGTAAAAGAATATCAGGATAAGGCAGGCAATTCACAGGATGAAATGAGTTATGATACCAACGGTAATATGATAAAGGATTTAGACCGTGATATCGTAACAATCAAATATAATTTACTAAATTTGCCGGAGCTGGTTCAGTTTAAGAATGGCTGTCAGATAAGGAACACATACTCTGCCGGCGGACAGAAGTTAAGTTCCCGCTATGTTACCGTAGCAGAGGGTGTTTATCAACCACTGAATCCCGGTCAGGTCATCGAAAATCTTGATGTGAACGAGAATGACAATGTCACTGTGGGTGGAACGGATTATGTAGGGAACATTGAGTATGAGATTTATCGTTATTTCAATTGGGATGTAACATTTGAACCTGCGGAATTGAAGTATCTATGGCGTGTTCACAATCCGGAAGGTTATGTAAGTACCTTTGGCATTAACAGCTCATACGGGCCGGTATATAATTATTACAGGAAAGACCATCTGGGCAACAACCGTGAAGTGTGGAATGCTTCGTACAAATGGGGAAGTGCCACCCGTCCGGCAGCGACCAACCAAATTACACAGTATTATCCAAGTGGTTTGCCATGGGCATCCAATACATCGGATAATCCCGGATCGCAACCGTATAAGTATAACGGGAAAGAGTTTGTTGAGATGCATGGATGGGATAGTTACGATTACGGAGCAAGGGTGATGTATCCGGCGATAGGACCACAGTTTATGAGTGTGGATCCGTTGTGCGAAAAGTATTATTGGATTAGTCCGTATGCGTATTGTTTGAATAATCCGGTGAGGTTTGTGGATCCGGATGGAAGAGATATTTGGGAGATTAATAGTAGAGGCGAAATTGTTTCCCGAATTGAAGATAAGAGTCAAGATAAATTTGTTAATGTTAGTTTTGACTCAGATGGGAAAAAGGTAGAAGGTAGTTCGAAAAGTTTTGAATTTGGAACTGTTACTGCAGTCCGAACCCCCACAGTAAAAGTAAAAGATAGCAAAACAGGCGATGTTGCCGATAAGACTCTTACAATTTTTGAGATGAAAGGTGATGAAAATGCCACTCAATTATTTGAGTTTTTTGCTAATCCTACTATAACAAGCGTTGAATGGACACATGCAAAAATCGGGACAGAAAAATCTGGTCGAAATGTTGTCGGAACTTCACATGATGAATCCTCAACGCCGATAGGTCACTATCTCCGTTCAACGGGATACACGTTAAAAGAAGTTACTCATAATCATCCTGGAAGTTCTCCTCCTTCAGGGACAGATATTAATAATGCGGCACTGTATATTCAAAAAAATGCAAACATTCTTCTAAAGGTATACACGTATCCGGGAAATTATATTTATTACAATGAATTTGGAATATCGTTACCTCCGATAGGAGTAAGTCCTAATAAAAAATGAAAATGAATAATAGAACAATAATTTTACACATGCTTCTTTTCTCATTGTTTTCAATGGTAAGAGCAAATGATAGTAGCAGTATCAACGATTTCTTAACCGTTTTAAAAATACGGGAAAGTAAATTGATTACAGTACTTGATAGTATTATTGATTTTGAAGCTCAATGTGATTATTATAGCCCTAATTTGGTTTATAGTATTGGTTTAAAATGTGAAGGGAAAGATACAATTAATATACAAATAGGCTCTTTGGGTTATGATATAATGAAGTCTAAGGCTCATTTGGGTTGTTTTGTCTATCGGGGGCATTTGTTTGTTGTGAGTGGAAGATACTTAGATAAAGTGCTGTTTTACAAAACAGATGAAAGAAAAATTATCGAGTATTATAAATCCAAAGGAAATATAGGAAATAATCAAAGGAACAAAATCATTCTGGATATTATCGAAGATGATAGCTTTTCCTTTTGGATTTACAAATATATTAATGGGAATATGGTTTTTCTGAATCGCTATGATACTTATTGTAAATGAGTAATGTATTCTTAAGTGGAAAAGAATCCAATTAGTCTATTTATTACAGCTTGACGGGCAGTCAACTCCTGTATCAGATGTACTCATATCTCCGGCGAAAACCACGAGTTATCGGTTTAATAACAACATGCCAGTGGTGCTTGTCTCTAATGTTTATGATGGATTCAGACGGGCAAATGGCAATCAGATATAATCCATCACAGATGCATATACCTCTCTGGGTCAGTATTCGATAAAAGAATATCAGAACATGGCAAACCTTCCTGTTGAATTTGCTTACGACAAAAACGGTAATATGACAAAGAATTTAGACCGTGATATCGTAACAATCAAATATAATTTACTAAATTTGCCCGATACCATTCAGTTTAAAGGCGGTCATCAGATTCTTAATACTTACGACGCCGGCGGGCGGAAGTTAAGAACCGATTATATTACCAAACATACGCCCATCCTGTTGCCAATAGATAAAGATACCGTCTGTCAGTGGGACTATGCTCTGACATACATCCAAAATACCAACTACGGAAGTAAGTATTACAATCATAAAGGTTTACTCACCGGAACACGTACCTATGTGCTGGATGGCTCAAATAACAAAACAGCAGCAGCCTTGTACTACGACGACAAAGGACAAGTGGTGCAAAGCCGCGCAACAAATCATTTGGGAGGAAATGACTTTGTATACAACAAATATAATTTCACGGGAAATCTTATTAAAACTCTCAAAGAACACAGCATCTCAGGACAAAATCCGGTTATCGAATTGTATGACTACGCCTACGATCATGCCCTGCGTCCAGCCACTACCACCTATACATTAAACAACAAACCTCCTGTTGTACTGGCATCCAATAAATACGACAAGTTCGGACGACTGGCAGAAAAGAAACGGCATGGCAGCGCAGATACGGAAGAGTTTGAATACAATCTCAGGGGATGGACAACAAAGATCAAAAGCGGAACCACATTTGAGGAAAACCTGTATTATAATGCCAACATAAACAATCCTTTTGCGACCAATTGTTACAATGGGAATATAGCCTTTTCCACCTGGACTTACGATGGATCTACCAAAGCT
>JAYFQH010000011.1:0-54298 GCA_034927265.1 Paludibacter sp. | reverse complement strand
TGGTAACAACAGGTTTCAGACACTTTAAACATTAAAAAATAATATGGGACTTTTTTCATTCACCCAGGAAATAGCTATTGACTTAGGTACAGCCAATACCATTATCATACACAACGATAAAATTGTTGTTGATGAGCCATCAGTGGTCGCTTTGGACCGTCGCTCTGATAAACTGATTGCAATAGGCGAAAAAGCGCGCCAGATGCAGGGAAAAGAAAACGAGGGCATTCGCACTGTACGCCCCCTGCGCGATGGAGTAATAGCAGATTTCTATGCTGCTGAACTGATGATTCGCGGTATGATAAAAATGATACCGACAAAGAACTACCTTTTCACTCCTTCTCTTAAAATGGTGGTTTGTATCCCTTCGGGAAGTACTGAAGTCGAAATTCGTGCGGTTCGTGACTCTTCTGAACATGCCGGCGGCCGCGAAGTCTACATGATTTACGAACCTATGGCAGCGGCTATCGGTATAGGTATCGATGTTGAAGCTCCTACAGGCTGTATGATCGTTGACATAGGTGGAGGAACTACTGAAATTGCTGTCATCTCACTGGGAGGATTTGTTTCAAATAAATCCATCCGTATTGCCGGTGATGACCTTACCATGGATATTGTTGAATATATGGGACGTATGCATAATATCAAGGTGGGAGAAAGAACTGCCGAACTGATCAAAATCAACGTGGGAGCTGCATTGACTGATCTTGAAGATGCTCCCGAAGATTATATTGTTCGCGGTCCGAACCGTATGACTGCCTTACCAATGGAGGTTCCCGTATCTTATCAGGAAATTGCTCACTGTCTTGAAAAATCGATTTCAAAAATTGAAGCTGCTATCCTGAGTGCTTTGGAACAAACTCCTCCGGAATTGTATGCTGATATCGTTGAAAAAGGAATATATCTGGCCGGAGGTGGTGCTTTGTTAAGAGGACTTGACAAGCGTCTTACCGACAAATTGAACATTCAGTTCCACATCGCTGACGATCCACTCAGAGCCGTTGCCAGAGGAACCGGTATTGCCCTGAAAAATTCCGATAAATTCACATTCTTAATTCGTTAAGATATAGCCGGCAGGTGCATCAGGAAATAGAAACCCCTGATACACCTGTTGATTTTCAGATATGAGGAAACTCTTTGCTTTTTTAATCAAATACAGCGTACTGATTTTATTTCTGTTTCTGGAAATAATTTCTTTTAGTATGATCGTTAAGAATAATGGTTATCAGCAAAGTGTTTTTTTTTCATCCAGCAATACCGTTTTGGCTTCGCTTTACAAAGCAAGCAGCTCCTTCATTGAATTTTTCTATTTGAAATCGGCTAATGATGGTCTGGCAAGTGAAAATGTCCGGCTCAAAAATCAATTGGTAAAACTTCAGAACCAACTGGATGCTCTGCATATCCAGCCTTCTGACTCACAGAAGATATACATTGCTCCTGATAAAGAAATCGGCTATATTGAAGCAAAAGTAATCAATAACTCAACTAATAAGACACTGAACTACATCACCCTCAACAAAGGCCGGCGTGATGGAATTAAAGTTGATATGGGTGTCATCAATGAAGAAGGGGTGGTGGGTATCGTATCCAATGTTTCAGAAAAATTTTCGGTGGTCATCCCTATCCTGAATCCAAGAACTAAATTTGATAGTAAATTCAAAAAAAATAATTACACTGGTCTTATCCACTGGGAAAGTCCTGACTATCGCTATGCCAATCTGAAAGACATTGCCAGGCATGTGGAGTTTTCATTGGGCGACAGTATTGTTACAAGTGGCTTTACTAAATCATTTCCTGAAGGAATATTAATTGGGACAGTAGATGATTTTAAAATAAGGGAAAGTGATGCCTATTACAATATAAAAGTAAAATTAGCGGTAAACTTCAGAACTCTTACGCACGTAAAAATTGTCAACTACTTAAATAACTCAGAACAAAGAAATCTGGAAAATCAGGCAAACAAATGATCTTATTCTTGCAGAACATAATACGGTTTATTCTTTTGATTCTGGTACAGGTATTTGTATTGAATAATATACGGTTTCTGGGCTATATCAATCCTTATATCTATATATTGTTCATTTTACTGCTCCCGGTTAAATTCCCCCGTTGGCTAAGCCTTATCCTGGCCTTTGTCATGGGTCTTATCATCGATTCCTTTTCAAATACTCCGGGTATCCACACCTTTTCCACTGTTTTAATCGCCTTTTTAAGAAATCCTGTAATCAATATCTTTACTTCAATTGAAGAGGGTGCAAATCCAGTCCCTTCTTTTTATACTTTTGGCGTCTCCGCCTTTATTAAGTATATTATTACAATGGTGCTGATTCATCATACTACTTTCTTTTTTCTTGAAATCTTTGGATTTGAAAATATCGGAATGACCTTTTTAAAAATCATTCTCAATGCTTTTTTCACTTCGGTCATTATCTTTGGGATTCATTCTTTTAAAAAGAAATAATTATGATAAACGATACACTTCAACATCGAAGATGGGTCATTGCAGCAATCATTTCAGCATTCGTTTTATTATATATTATCCGATTGTTTTCTCTTCAGATCATTGAAACAAAATATAAATCCGGTGCTGAAAGTAATGCTCTGCTAAAAAAAACAATCTTTCCTCCTCGTGGTCTGATTTACGACAGGAAAAATACTCTGCTGGTATATAATAAGCCTGCATATGATATTGCAATGATTATGCGTGAAATACGCGATCTAGACACTCTTGCATTCTGCAAAGCTTTGGGTATTTCCAGAGAATTTTTTATACAAAGAATTGAGGAAATCAAGGACCAGAAAAAAAATGTTGGTTATTCATCGTATACCCCGCAGATTTTTATGACTCAGTTGAGTTCAGAAGACGTTGCCAATATTCAACAATTAATCTACAAATTCAATGGGTTTTATATTCAAAACCGAACACTCAGGGAATATGCATTTCCTAACGGTGCTCATATTTTTGGAAGTATCGGTGAAGTTTCCTGGAATGATATTGACAAAGATCCTTATTACAAATTAGGTGACTTTGCCGGTAGAGATGGGATTGAATATACCTACGAAAAATCGCTCAGAGGCGAAAAAGGAGTTGAAATACTCTTGAGAGACTCAAGAGGACGCATCAAAGGCAAATACAGGGATGGAGAGCTTGATCAGGAGCCAAAAGCCGGTACAAACATCACACTCACTATTGATATTCAGTTACAAATTATTGCAGAAAAGTTACTTAACGGGAAAATAGGAAGTGCAGTTGCTATTGAACCTAAAACAGGTGAAATATTGGCGCTGGTGTCGAACCCGGGTTACGATCCTGCAATATTAGTCGGCCGTCAACGGTCAAAAAACTACGCCGGATTAGTGAAAGATCCCACAAAACCTTTAATGAACAGAGCTACTCAGGCCCAATATTCTCCAGGATCCACTTTTAAACCTCTCCAGGCACTTGTTTGCCAGCAACTAGGGGGAATAAACGAACACACCAGATATGGCTGTAACGGGCCTAATTCGTCGCCAATTAAATGTACTCACAACCACGGATCTCCCGTGAGTTTATTAAATGCTATTGAGCAAAGTTGCAATCCGTACTTTTGGAATGCCTTTAAAGCTACAATTGAAAAAAACGGCTATGGAACAAAAAATCTCAATTTTAAAAATAGTTACCAGGAATGGGTCGATGCCATGCATAGTTTCGGCTTAGGCAAGAAATTTGAGGACAGCGATATCTACGAACAAACCAGAGGCAATATCCCCACACAGAAATATTTTAATCGTTACTTTGGTGAAACAGGTTGGCGTGCCCTCACTATCAGATCGCTTTCGATTGGTCAGGGAGAAGTTCTGGTAACTCCGTTACAACTTGCCAATACGATGGCAGCAATCGCCAATGAAGGTTATTACATTACACCACATCTGAACAAAAACGATTCAATGCTCCTGAAAAAGCATGTTACTGCTATTGATAAGAAATATTTTCCTATTGTTAACGAAGGTATGTGGCGCGTTTTTGAATTTGGTACCGGACGGTATTATAAAGTTGCCAATCTGAGTATGTGCGGGAAAACCGGTACGGTTCAAAATAACCACGGAAAAGACCATTCATTATTTGTTGGTTTTGCACCCCGCGAGAATCCTGTGATTGCCATTGCAGTCGTAGTGGAAAACGCCGGTTTCGGAGCCACCTGGGCTGCTCCGGTTGCAAGTCTGATGATGGAACAGTATATTTACGGAAAAATTGAAAGAACTGAACTTTACGATAGAATTTCATCCTCAACAACAAGTTCTGATGTCAAGAAGAGATAGCATACAATATTCGCTCGACTGGACCACGGTCTTTTATTTTATCCTGCTGATCGCCATGGGATGGATAAGCATCTATGGGGCAAGCTATGAGTTTGATTATGAAGGGAGTGCCCTCGACTTCGAACAGCGTGCTGGAAAACAGTTTGTGTGGATACTTACAGCCCTCGCATTGGGTGGTGCAATTCTGCTCATCGACCACCGTATTTTTAATTATTTTGCTTATATCATTTATGCAGCAGTTATTTTACTGCTAATTATAACCATCTTTATTGCTCCGGACATCAAAGGTTCGCGTTCATGGTTGATACTGGGTCCAATAAGCTTTCAACCTGCCGAACTGGCTAAAATGGCAACAGCTCTCGCTCTTGCTAAATTCACAAGTCGTTATAACTATAAAATAAAAAAATGGACGGATATCATTCCACTTGCTTTTTTTGTTTTACTACCATTCGGATTGATTATTTTACAAAAGGAAACAGGATCAGCACTTGTTTTTATCGCCTTTTTACTGGTTTTCTATCGGGAAGGTATGAAAGGTATCGTTCTATTATTAGGTGCACTTGCTGTTGTATTGTTCGTAGTTGTTATTCGCTTCAGCATCAACCATATTAATGATAATCCTGGTACATGGGGAATGGTACTGGCAATGGGTATCCTTCTAATCATTCAGTTTATTTATGCGTTCTTTTTTTCCCGTCATCACAAAGAAGCTCTGTATCTGTTAGCAGGAATAGTGTTAATAGCCATTGCATCAATTATCACAAATAAATGGGCGATTATAAATTATGATCATGTGGCTGTTGCAACAGCTATTTCCTCTGTAGTCTACTGGAGTATAATAGAGATACTGAAAAGATACAAAAAATATGTATATCTTATACTTATTACTTTAGGTTCGATTGCGTTCAGTTTTACGGCAGATTATCTGTTTAATAATATTCTTGAGCCTCATCAGCAAATACGCATAAAAGTACTCCTGAACATGGAAGATGACTTGATTGGTGCAGGATACAATGTCAATCAATCAAAAATTGCAATCGGTTCCGGAGGATTTCTGGGAAAAGGTTTTTTAAACGGGACACAAACCAAACTCAAATATGTCCCGGAACAGGATACTGATTTTATTTTTTGCACTGTAGGAGAAGAACATGGATTTCTTGGGTCAACCTTTGTTCTTATTATCTACTGGCTATTGTTAATGCGTATTCTGACTATTGCTGAACGACAACGGGAAGTTTTTCATCGTGTTTATGCCTACAGCGTAGTAAGTATTCTATTCTTCCATTTAATGATTAATGTAGGAATGGTCCTCGGACTTATGCCAGTAATTGGTATTCCTCTACCCTTTTTCAGCTACGGAGGTTCTTCTCTGTGGGGATTTACCATCATGCTTTTTATTCTCTTAAGACTTGATGCTTCGAGACTAGAGAGAGGCCGATAATCGTTTTCGTGGGGTACATACACAGCTAGCAGTGTATGTGGTATACTGTAGGTAGTGGGACAAATACATCCCTCTATGGCTTTGCTTTGAAGAAATTCCTTAAAATTGCACAAAAATATATGAAACGCCGACATTTAGATTTCACTCCAAAATGCCGGCATTTCATATATTTGAGTATAAAATAATTTAATCCCTGAATTACATCAGTTCAACACTTCGTTTTACAAAATTGGCAAGCGCTTCTCCCTTCAGCATATTGTTGGCAAGCAAAGCAAGATCTATCAACTGACGAACTTGTTTATTTTCATTAGCGTATGCTTTCAGTATCTCATCTTTTTTATCTCTGATTACTTTCATTTGGTCGGATAAAGTATCTAATTCTGCCTTCTCTTCTGCAGGAATTTCTTCTGTTTTTTTGTCTTTGTGACTATCTTTCAGCACCTTGTGCTTTGATTCAAGTTTAGACAATTCTTCATGCAACGGGGCAACTGTATCATTAAGCGAAGCTTCTTCTTCATTCAGAATCTGATTAATTAACGGATGACCTGCATTCACAACCAGATTATAGCTATCAGGCATCTCTCCATAAAAATTCATCATACCTCCCTGCAATGCCGACATCTCCTTCATACGACGAATAAATTCGTTCTGTGTTACGAATACCGGATTCGACTTTTCAGATAATTGCTCAAAAGACACAATAAACTCGGTCTTTTCAATAGTTGGTAATTGTGATTTAAAGAGAGTTATCAGTTCCTCTTTTTGCTTATCTGTAAGCGAAACGGTTGCAACCTCATCTTTCTGAATCAGTTTTTCTATCGTGTCGCTGTCTACACGTACAAAACGCGTTTTCTCAAATTTCTGTTCAAGCTGACTGACAACATGAACATCAAGCTGTCCATCCATTATCAACACATCATAACCTTTGTCCCTGGCATGCTGAATATAACTGTACTGTTCTTCTTTATTGGTTGTATAGAGGTAAATTAAATCTCCGTTTTTATCTTTCTGATTGTCTTTGACCAAATCTTTATACTCTTCAAAAGTGTAATATTTGTCTTCAACCGTTTTTAATAATGCGAACTTCTCTGCTTTTTCATAGAATTTCTCATCACTCAACATCCCGTATTGGATAAATATCTTTAGATTATCCCACTTTTCTTCAAATTGCGGACGATCATTCTTGAAAATATCTGCCAAACGATCAGCAACTTTTTTGGTTATATGACTTGAAATTTTCTTTACATTAGTATCACTCTGGAGATAACTTCTTGATACATTGAGTGGTATATCGGGTGAATCTATTACACCGTGTAATAATGTCAGATAATCTGGAACAATATTTTCAACATGTTCTGTGACAAATACCTGATTACAATACAACTGAATTTTATTACGCTGTAACTCGATATTGTTTTTTATTTTGGGAAAATAAAGAATCCCGGTCAGATTGAATGGATAATCTACATTCAAATGAATGTGAAAAAGTGGATCTTCGCTGAAGGGATACAATTCGCGATAAAATTGAGCATAATCCTCATCTTTCAAATCAGCCGGTTTTTTCGTCCATGCTGGAGATGTATTGTTGATTACATTATCTTCCTCTGTTTCAACTTCTTTACCGTCTTTCCATTCTTTCTTCTTTCCGAAAACAATCTCTACAGGAAGAAATTTACAATATTTGGTCAAAAGTTCTTTGATTTTTGATTCTTCCAGAAAATCTTTATTTTCATCATCAATGTGTAAAACGATATCAGTACCCCGGTCAGATTTAATGGTATCTTCAAGGATATATTCAGGGTTGCCTTTGCATGACCAGTGCTGAGCAACAGCATCCTCTTTGTAGGATTGAGTAAATATTTCTACTTTACTTGCCACCATAAAGGAGGAATAAAATCCTAATCCAAAATGCCCAATGATGGCCTGAGCATCATTCTTGTATTTCTCAACAAACTCCTCCGCACCAGAAAATGCAATTTGATTGATATACTTATCAATTTCTTCTGCAGTCATCCCAATTCCCCGGTCAGAAATTGTAAGAGTACCTTTCTTCTTGTCTGCCGAAACATAAACTTTGAGTTCTCCGAGTTCACCGTTGAACTCTCCTACCGATGCAAGTGTTTTAAGTTTTTGAGTAGCATCAACGGCATTAGAAACCAATTCGCGTAAAAAAATTTCGTGGTCGCTGTATAAAAATTTTTTAATTACGGGGAAAATATTGTCGCTTGTTACCCCAATGTTTCCTTTTGACATATGTTTTATATTTATATATTTTATAATTGTATACCGCATGAGTCAAAAAAAATGCCACAGACAAGATGCTGTCATTTTGGCACAAAAAATTAAAAAAGTAAAAACGATAACTAAATAAACTCATGTGTCACAACATTTTTTGTACTTTTGCAGGTCAAATTAATGAGATAAATATTGAATGGAATTTAAATACGATATAATTGTAATTGGAGCAGGCCATGCCGGGAATGAAGCTGCCTGCGCAGCGGCTAACATGGGATCAAAAACGCTGTTGATCACAATGGATATGAATAAAATCGGACAAATGAGTTGTAATCCTGCTGTAGGTGGAATTGCTAAAGGACAAATTGTTCGTGAAATTGATGCTATAGGTGGCCAAATGGGAATTGTGACCGACAAAAGCGCAATCCAGTTCAGGATGCTAAACAGATCTAAAGGTCCGGCTATGTGGAGTCCACGTTCGCAAAGCGACCGCAACCAGTTTATACATGAATGGATAAAAACAGTAACTAATACTGAAAATCTTTCTATCTGGCAGGATACCGTTAAACAACTGATCATAAAAGATGGTGCAGTAACTGGGGTAATTACGGTTTTAGGAATTGAAATGTCAGCAAAAGCTGTTGTACTAACGACAGGTACTTTCCTTAGCGGACTGCTCCACATTGGCAAAACACAGATCATGGGCGGTCGTATTTCTGAACCGGCATCTTTTGGAATCACAGAACAATTAAAATCGATTGGTTTTAGTTCCGACAGAATGAAAACCGGAACCCCTTGCCGTATTGACCGACGCTCAATTGATTTTAGTAAAATGACAGAACAGTTTGGAGAAAACGATTTTCATAAGTTTTCTTTCTTAGATGGCGTTAAAAGAGAATTAAAACAGATGAGTTGCTGGATGACTTACACAAACGAATCCACGCACGAACAGTTGAGAGCTGGTTTAGCTGATTCTCCCCTTTACAACGGACAGATTCAGAGCATTGGTCCACGTTATTGCCCAAGTATTGAAACAAAGATTGTTACTTTTGCTGATAAGTTATCACATCAACTATTTCTGGAACCAGAAGGTGTTGATTCGCACGAATACTATTTAAATGGCTTTTCATCGTCACTTCCTTTGGACGTACAGATTAAAGCCATTCATACTGTTCCGGGACTTGAAAATGCACAATTATACCGCCCTGGCTATGCTATTGAATATGATTTTTTTGATCCAACTCAATTAAAACATACGCTAGAAACGAAAAAAATTAAAAATTTATTTTTTGCTGGGCAGATAAATGGTACAACCGGTTATGAGGAAGCTGGTGGTCAGGGATTAATTGCAGGGATCAATGCTCACTTAAATTGTCATGGAGGGAAATCATTTACTTTGGGTCGTGATGAGGCATATATTGGCGTTTTAATCGACGACTTAGTAACCAAAGGTGTTGATGAACCTTATCGTATGTTCACATCAAGAGCTGAATACCGTTTGATTTTACGTCAGGATGATGCTGATATGCGTTTGACTGAAAAAGCTTATGGTATTGGCTTAGCAAAAGTTGATCGTTTTGATCAATTAAAATTTAAGCAAAACGAAGAAGAAAAGCTCATTGATTTTCTAAAAAATTATACTATTAAACCTCAACATATAAATTCTTATCTTAATTCTGTGAATTCATCAGAATTAAAACATGGCTGTAAACTTCATGATTTAATTCTCCGTCCACAAATTAATATCGTTGAACTTGCTTCTGCAGTACCTGCATTAAATAGATTTATCTCAGAAATCAGCCATCGTTCAGAAGAAATTGTAGAAGCAACAGAAGTCGTCATTAAATATGAAGGATATATTGAACGGGAAAAAATGATTGCAGAAAAGTTATTAAGACTCGAAAACATCCCTCTTAAAGGAAGAATAAATTATAACTCTGTTCAATCTTTATCCACAGAAGCCCGACAAAAACTTATACGTATTGACCCAGACACTATCGGCCAGGCAAGCCGAATTCCGGGTATTTCCCCAAGTGATGTGAACGTATTACTAGTGCTTTTGGGGAGATAAAAACTCTGTTCCACGTGAAACAAATTCAAAAATTTCATCCATTTATTAAAAGATGAAGAATACAGAGAAGATAAAATCTGATATAAAAACACTGCCGGAAAAACCGGGAGTGTATCAGTATTTTAATCATAACGATGAAATAATTTATGTGGGTAAAGCCAAAAATCTAAAGAAGAGAGTTGCCTCATATTTCAATAAAAATCACGAACCAGGAAAGACTTCGGTTCTCGTTAAGAACATCGCTTACATAAAATATATTGTTGTAGATTCTGAAGAGGATGCACTACTATTAGAAAATAACTTAATTAAACAATATCAACCCAGATACAATGTGCTGTTAAAAGATGGTAAGACCTATCCCAGTATATGCATCACAAATGAACCATTTCCGCGCGTTTTTAAAACCAGAAATATTATAAAAAATGGCTCACGCTATTTTGGTCCCTATAGTTCAAACTATGCAATCAATACACTGGTTGATTTTATACATGAAATATTCCCCATCCGCACATGCAAACTAAATCTCATAAAACAAAATATTGAAAGCAAAAAATTTTCTGTGTGCCTGCAATATCATATTCACAAATGCAATGGACCATGTGTTGGTTTTGAAAAAGAGGAAGATTACTTAAAACATATCGAATCTGTAGAGAAAATTATTAAGGGAGATGCAAATGAATTAAGTAAAATGCTATTCGAACAAATGAAATTACTTTCTGATGAATTTAAATTTGAGGAAGCACATTTACTTAAAATAAAATATGATTTGCTAGAAAATTACAAATCAAAATCAGTGATTTCCAATACAATACTCGACGAGACAGATGTGTTTGCCTATGATGAAGACGAAAATTCTTGTTATATAAATATGCTTAGAGTTTCAAAAGGGTCAATAATTCTGGGCTATACCATTGAGTATAAGAAGAGAACAGATGAAACTAAAGAAGATTTACTCGCAATCGCAATAGTTGAACTAAGATCAAAATTTAATAGTACTTCGAAAGAAATAATACTCCCTTTTGATATTGAATTTCCTATAAAAGGCGTGACAATCAGCATTCCACAAAAAGGAGACAGAAAGAAATTGCTTGATTTGTCCATTCAAAATGTAAAACAATATAAATTTGATAAACTAAAACAAACAGAAAGGTTGAATCCAGAACAAAGAAATTCTTCTGTTTTGAAAAGTATTCAGGAAAAATTACAATTAAAAAATTTACCTCTACATATAGAGTGTTTTGATAATTCAAATATCTCAGGTACAAGTGCGGTTGCAGCATGTGTTGTTTTCAGGAAAGGAAAACCCGCAAAAAAAGAATACAGAAAATATAATATTAAAACTGTGATTGGACCAGATGACTATGCTTCAATGAAAGAAGTTGTCTTCAGAAGGTATTCAAGGATGCTGGAAGAATCCACCCCCCTACCCGATTTAATAATTACAGATGGAGGGATAGGACAAATGGAGGTTGTCAGACAGGTTTTGTACGATCAGCTAAAAACTGAAGTCCCAATTGCAGGTCTGGCAAAAAATAATAAACACAAAACCAATGAATTGTTATTTGGCTTTCCTCCAAAAGAAATTGGACTGAAACCTAATGACCAACTTTTTAAGTTTTTAGCACAAATTCAGGAAGAAGTCCACAGATTTGCTATTACCTTTCACAGAGACAAAAGAAGTAAACAACAAACTGCTTCGGAGCTTGATAATATTAAGGGAATAGGAGAAAAAACAAAAATTTTATTGATGAATCACTTTAAAAGTATTAAAAGACTCCAGAATGCTGAAATTAATGAAATCGAAAAAATCGTTGGAAACAACAGAGCTTCAATAATTTATAAATATTTTAAAGGGGATTTGAGTCTTTGAGAATCGTCTGAATTTTTTTTCTTCATCCTTTGTAGTAGAATATTCTGTTCTGAACAACTCAAATAAAAAGAAAATTATTAAACAATGTCGATAATATTGAAAATTGAAAGTTTAAGTAATATTGATGCTACAGCAAAAATATTTATTGAAAAAATGGGTAATCAAAAGGTTTTTGCTTTCAATGGAAACATGGGTGTTGGAAAAACAACTTTTATAAATGCTATCTGTAAAATGATGGGTGTGACTCAGATTGTAAATTCTCCTACTTTTTCAATTGTTAACGAATACGAAACCTTATCAGGTCACATCATTTATCACTTCGACTGTTATCGTATTCAAAAAATACAGGAGGCATTAGATTTAGGTGCTGAAGAATATCTATATTCAGGAAACTATTGTTTCATTGAATGGTCTGAAAATATCGCTCCAATCCTACCCGATGATCTGGTTAATATAAATATAAAAGAACTTGAAGATGGTTCCAGAATAATTGAAATAATCTAATTTCCTGTTTCTATGCAAAAGAAGAAAAAAAATAATATTCTCGAAATTGTAAAAGCTGCACGGAAACAAAGCAGGCAAGAAGAAATAAGTCAACATGGAAAACCAGTCAGGTTTTCAAAAATAGTAACTTCTAAAAAAATTTACTCACGTAAAAATAACAAATTGGAATATTGAACCTCATTAGTCACAGAGTACATTTTAGTTAAAATTATATTGATTGATTTAGAAAAAATGGAATAAATATTTAACTAAAATGTACTCTGTGACTAATGAGGTTCAATATTTTCAACACCATCAATGATGCAGAAAAGCTCATTTAAATTTTCTGCGCGTAACATGGCTATTCTTGTTTCTTTGAAATTGGGAATTCCTTTAAAAACCGGAGTGGCAGCAAGATGTCTGCGGCTATGAATGATTCCTTTTAATCTCTGATTTTCAACACTTTTTATAGATATATTATCATCAATATCCAACCATCTGACAGATGCAATTACATGTTCCTTCAAGATAGACTTTTGCTCTTCAAATGACAATATCTGCTTATGTTCTCCGGTAGAAAAATAATGCTTGATCTCTGAAAAAAACCAGGGCCTGCCTATCGACGCCCTGCCTATCATAACTGCATCTACACCATAACGATTGAAACATTCAAGTGCACGTTCAGGTGTCGTTACATCACCATTACCGATAATTGGTATTCTCATCCTTGAATTGTTTTTTACACGACCAATGAGTTCCCAATCAGCATCTCCTTTATACATTTGCGAACGAGTTCTTCCATGTATTGTTAGGGCTTGAATTCCACAATCTTGCAATTGCTCAGCAAGTTCAACTATTATCTTATTGTCATCATCCCAGCCCAAACGGGTTTTTACAGTTACCGGTAGTTTGACTGCTTTTACTACTTCATTGGTTATTTGTAGCATTCTTGGAATGTCGCGTAAAAGACCAGCACCAGCACCTTTACCTGCAACTTTTTTTACCGGACATCCAAAATTAATATCGATAATATCAGGCTTGGATTCTTCAGCAATGCGCGCTGCTTCTGCCATTGAAACCGGATCATGACCATATATCTGAATTGCAATCGGCCTTTCTTCATCATATATCGTCAACTTTTGTTGTGTACGATTTACACTCCTGATAAGTGCCTCAGAAGAAACAAATTCAGTATACAACATATCTGCCCCAAAGCGTTTACATAAAAGCCGGAATGCCGGATCTGTAACATCCTCCATAGGAGCTAAAAAAAGAGGCTTGTCGGGATATATAATATTGGCTATTTGCATAATATAAAATGGACTGCAAAGATATGAATTTAATTGAGTCCTATATAACTCATTAAAGCTTCATTTTGTTCAAAATTTATAATAAACTACCCTCAATTATACACCATGTATTTCAATACAAAACAAATGATCATGGTAATAAATTCAGATATCTGATTGATTTAATTATCTTTGCATAAAATTTACAGGATCAAAATGAAAAAGACGATTCTCACATTTATATTATATATTTCACTACAAAACGCTTATAATCAAAATATTAAATATTCATCCGCATGGTTTGGTCCAAATGCCAATCCAGTACCTGAATTTACTGATGCCACAATACCTACTGAAACTACTGTACAATTTACCGGAGATTACTATTTTGGCTACGGCGATCAAACAAAAAATGGCTATTTGAAAATAGAAGTACCTCTCCTACCCGAACGTGTTTCATTCAAAATCTGGACGTCCGTTTTTGAACATTACAGAGTAACTGAAAGTATCTCTGACTTAAGACAAATGAATGGTGTTACAACAGGTAAAGCCAATGGTGATTTTTATGTACAAACCCGAATTTCATTACTTAAAGAGAATAAAAAAAGCCCTGCAATCTTATTAAATTCTACACTAAAAACTGCGTCAGGAACAAATTTTAAAGAAAGGCGTTATTTCGATACTCCGGGTTACTATTTTGATCTTGAAATAGGAAAATCGTTCATAATGAAGAATAATCTTATAAACGAAATAAGATTGGTTGGGAATGTTGGTTTTTTATGCTGGGAAACCACAAATAGCGTTCAGGATGATGCACCAATCTATGGAGCAAAAATAATTATTGGTAATAATCGCTTACATTGGGAAAATACTTTATCTGGATATTATGGATGGATGCATTCCAATCCAAAATATGGTAGTGATTATGGTGATACCCCACTTGTTTATGCTACCAAATTTAACTTTCAACATAATAATATTAATTATTTTACTCAATATCAATATGGTATAAAGGATTTACCTTATCACCAGTTAAGAGTTGGCGTTAGTTTTTCAATCAAAAAATTAACCCCACAATATGTAAATAAAAAATGAAAAGAGAAGAAATTGAAATAATGGCTCCGGCCGGTTCATGGGAAAGTCTTGCTGCAGCAATACAAGCTGGAGCAGATTCAGTGTATTTTGGTATTGAAAAATTAAACATGCGTAGTAAGTCGAGCAGTAACTTTACTACCAATGATTTACGAAAAATTATAAGTATCTGTAATGAAAATCATATAAAATCATACTTAACAGTTAATACAATTTTGTATGATGGTGATCTTAACTTAATGCGTGAAATTATATATATAGCAAAGGAAGTAAAGGTTTCAGCTATCATTGCTTCTGATGTTGCTGCATTAATGTATGCTAATTCAATTGGTGTTGAAGTACATCTTTCTACACAATTAAATATTTCAAACGTTGAATCACTTAAATTTTATGCTCAATTTGCCGATGTGGTGGTTCTAGCCCGGGAATTGAATATGGATCAGGTTTCAGATATTTATCAAAGTATTGTAAAAGAAAATATTAAGGGTAAAAATGGAGAATTAATCCGAATCGAAATGTTCTGCCATGGTGCCTTATGTATGGCTGTTTCCGGTAAATGTTATTTGAGTTTACATGAAAAAAATCTATCAGCCAACAGAGGTGCTTGTAATCAAATATGTCGACGTGGATACATTGTTAAGGACAAAGACTCTGAAATTGAGTTAGAAATTGATAATGAATATATTATGTCGCCAAAAGATTTAAAAACCATTGGTTTTGTTGACACAATGCTTCAGGCTGGAGTCCGGGTTTTTAAAATTGAAGGCAGAGCACGTGGTCCTGAATACGTAAAAACAGTAGTTTCCTGTTACAGGGAAGCAATAGAATCATGCATAGAAGATACTTATACTCCTGATAAAGTAAATGACTGGGACAAGCGTCTGAGCAAGGTATTTAACCGTGGTTTCTGGAATGGTTATTATTTGGGACAAAGGTTGGGCGAATGGAGTGCTAATTATGGCTCAGAGGCAACTCATAAAAAAATGTACATAGGTAAAGTTACCAACTATTTTAGTAAAATAGGTGTCGCTGAATTTCTTTTAGAAGCACAACATCTTTCTGTTGGTGATGAAATTCTGATTACAGGTGAAACAACTGGCGCTTATGAAGATACTATTGACGAAATGCGTGTTGATCTTAAACCAGTGGAAAAGGTAGTAAAAGGAACTTATTTTTCTTTTAAAACAAGGGAGTTGGTTCGACGGAATGATAAACTTTATAAAATTGTACCATCTAAGTGACTAATGTGGTTAAAAAAACTACGACATTTCAAGCATACGCAAAATAGGTTTTACCGCTTTTTCCCTTATCCCCTCCTCTACCAATATTTCAGGTGATTCATTTTTCAGACAAGAATACAATTTTTCAAGAGTATTTAACCTCATAAAATTACATTCATTACATGCACAGGTACTATCATTCGGAGGTACCGGAATAAAGGTTTTTGCCGGACTTTTTTTCTGCATTTCATGCAATATACCTGATTCGGTAGCTACTAAAAATTTTTGTTTATCTGAATTGACGGTGTAATTTAATAATGCCTGTGTAGAACCAATGAAATCAGCCATAAGTAATACAGGTTTTTTACATTCTGGATGAGCTATTATTTCAGCTTCGGGATGTTCAGATTTTAATTTCACTAACTTTTCAACAGAGAATTGCTCGTGTACATGGCATGCACCATCCCATAATAGCATACTTCTTCCCGTAACACTGTTGATATAATTTCCCAGATTTCTATCAGGCCCAAAAATAATTTTCTCATCTTTGGGTAATTGATCTATGATTTTTTTTGCATTGGTTGATGTAACAACAATATCAGTCAGCGCCTTCACAGCAGCTGTTGTATTTACGTAAGAAATCACTGTATGATCAGGATGTTCTCTGACAAACTTTTCAAATTCATCCGCAGGACAACTATCGGCTAAAGAACAACCTGCAGCCAAATCAGGAACAAGTACTTTTTTCTGAGGAGATAGTATTTTTGCCGTTTCGCCCATAAAATGAACACCACAAAGAACAATAATATCAGCATTTGTTTTGGCGGCCCATTGTGCCAAGGCCAAACTATCGCCAATATTATCCGCAATATCCTGAATATCACTAATCTGGTAATAATGAGCCATTATTACCGCATTTTTTTCTTCCTTCAATCGGTTTATTTCACTTATTAATGCAGTTCTTTCCATTTTCAAATATCTATTATTATATTTTTTTTCTTTTAAAAACTTAATTGATAATGATAATAGCTTGTTAGTTTAGTTGAAAAAAATTCAATAAAAATTTGTTTATTTCATTATTAAAAAAACAAAAACTCATTTCAACAAATTTTTTATCATAATATATCTGATTCGCAGTTTAATATAAACTTTTTCAACAAGCTGTTAATTGTGGCAAAGTTAGTAAGTTTTTGTCAATACAAATGTTTATATTACTAAAAAGCCTGTTTAAATAAAGGTTAACATAAATGATAAAAATAACTTGCATTTTCAAAATATATTTATATAACAGTAGAATTATAAAAAAAACAATAAATAATTTCTAAATTTTTTTCACCTATTATAAACATTTAAAAAGTACTTATCAATAGTTTATAAAGGGGTGAAATTTGGAAAATTTGCTTTAAGAACATTTTTTTATTGAAAATGTTTCAATTACATTACTTTTGTATAATAAAATAAGATAGAAAATGAATGTTTTAGTAACTGGAGCTAATGGATTATTAGGTCATCATGTGGTGATGGAACTAAAGAAAAGAGGTTTAGGGATAAAAATTATTGTCAGATCCATTAAAAATATTCATTTTGATTTAGAAGGAATTGAAGTAATTAAGGGTAATTTTACTAACTACGAAAATTTACGTACTGCGGCTGAAGGATGTGACGCAATTATCCATATTGCTGCAGCAACCGCACTAGATTATACACAATACAGTGATTATGAATCAATAAATATAAATGCTTCGAAACAACTATTGGAAATAGCTTCAGAATTGGGTATAAACACTATTGTGTATATAAGTACTGCTAATACTATTGGATACGGAACAAAAAGACGATTTGCAAATGAAAATAATGAAATTCAACCACCATTTACATCATCTTTTTATGCAAAAAGTAAATTAGTAACAGAAAAACTATTTCAGTCTCAAACAAAAGATAAACATATGGTTATTATTAATCCTACATTCATGGTTGGAAGTTATGACACCAAACCGAGTTCTGGAAAATTATTATTGATGGGATATGGTAGAAGGTTGATGTTTGTTCCGGGTGGGGGAAAAAATTTTGTTGCGGTAAAGGATGTGGCTGTTGCATGTTGTAATGCCCTGACAATGGGTGTTTCAGGGGAAAGATATTTAGCTGCAGGTACAAATTTCTCCTTTAAAAAATTTTACAAATTACAAAGTAAAATTGGTGGTTACCCTCAGAAAATCATAAGCATTCCTGATTCTTTACTATTAATTCTAGCCTTTTTCGGCGATATTATAAATTTTATTAAAATTAAAACATCATTAACCAGTATCAACCTCAAACAATTAATGATAAAGGAATATTATGATAATGCCAAAGCAAGAAAAGAACTCCGGATGCCGGTAACACCTATTGAACAGGCAGTTGAAGAAGCCCTCGATTGGTTTAAACTACATCACAAAATAAGGCAAAAATAATGAGGAGATATCTAACTGTTATTATATTAATTGTTTGTTTGCAAAAAATCAATGCGCAATTATCTTCATTTATTTATGTAGAAACAGGGGAAAATTATGTTTCCTCGGGAATGTATACAGATATAACAGGAAATATTTCGGCAAAAATAAATCGATGGGAATTAGGAATAACATCAGGACTAACGTTTTCTGAAGCTCGCCAAGACAGATTTAATGCTTTAAGTATTGATTTATCGAGAAGTTTTAAGTTAAAGGAACTTTCTTTTGATGGAAAACTTTTTTATCAGTGGAGGCCATTTTCTGAAAGGCTTCATGAGCAAAATGCCGGATTATTGATAGCGTATAAAAAAAATTGGTTTGGTTTAGAAATGGGGTTAAACACCCGAATTTATTATCTCACTGATCGGGTTATTAGTTTGAATAATTATCAACAAACAACCATATGGGAACCCCTGAATCTGATGTATAAATTTACTTATTTTGCGCCCTTTTCAGAGAAAATTCATTTCAGAGCTTCCATTACAAATTACGATACATTCATTATTCAGCAGGAAACTAATCCAATGATAATCATAAAATTAGACTATCAGTTGTCACAATCGACAAAGCTCAATCTGGGTGTGGGTTATCTTCAGTCAGGCCTAATGAACATACGTGTCAACTATTTTGGCTATTTTATAAGAGGAGGTGTACAATGGGAGTTATGATAAAAAATATCTTCCTGATATTCATCATAATGCTGACTTTATATTCCTGTATAGGTGATGTCGATTTAACAGGTTTCATTCGTTCAACCGACAGGATAGAAGATCGTTACAGGTACTCAATGGAATGGAACAAAACACATCAGCCGAAGAAGATTGTGATTGTTGAAGAAGAATATAATTTTTTGGTTGCAGCAGATCTCCATATTGGTGATACAATAAATTATCTCAAATTTCTTTCATTTGGAGTTCAACCGGATATTACAGCCATGGTGTTGGTTGGTGATATTGTAACCGGTAAAGAAACTGATTATGAAATATTTAATAGTTTAATACCAGATAAAAATATAAAACCGAGTTTTCTTCTGGTTGGAAACCATGAGTTGTATTTTGACGGGTGGAAGCATTACTTTCGTCTTTTTGGTTCTTCTGTTTATTATTTTACAATTCAAACTCCTTCTAAGGAAGATATTTATATTTGTTTAGACTCAGGAAGTGGTACATTAGGAAAGAGCCAGTTGAAATGGCTAAAAGAATTACTTCAAAACAGGAGGCAATTTTATGACAAATGTGTGATATTCACACACGTTAATTTTTTCAGAGATCGTCACACATTATCAACTAATCCATTGATCAATGAATTACTGGTATTGATGGATTTGTTTGAAAAATATGAAGTTGATTATGTAGTAATGGGACATGATCATGTGAGAGCTGTAAATGTTCTGGGAAAAACAACTTATGTAACACTGGATGCTTTAGAGAAAAAAAAGTTAGAGGCTGGATTTTTAAAATTAAAAATAAAATCCTCCGGCATACAACATGAATTTCACTCAATTAATGGAGAATAAACTAATATTTATGGTAAAAATATCTCAGGATTTTGTCAAATCAAAAAAAACTCCTATTTTTGCAGTCCGAAATTCAGAATAATAATATAATAACACTATAAGCGATGAAAAGGACTTTCCAACCTTCAAACAGAAAAAGAAGAAACAAGCACGGATTCCGCGAAAGAATGGCAACTGCAAACGGACGCAGAGTCCTGGCAGCCCGTCGCGCAAAAGGCAGATCAAAATTAACAGTGGCAGATGAAGGACGTCACAAGGCATAATACATTTGATACAACATTATAAAAGAAGTAAAAATCCTGCCGGGTTTTTACTTTTTTTGTTTTTATAGAATTTTTAATTGCAAAGAATAGGATAATTTCATTAATTTTGGCAATTAAAACAATAAGATTGAAACGAATTCCTATCAATCAAAACTTCGGTGTATGGATTTTAAAAGGTTCTGGAAAGAAAGTACTGCAGGTTATATTACAAAACGAATTTTGTTGGCCATCCTCCTTTTTGTAGTGTTGTCGTGGATAACGTTAATCATCATTGATTTCTATACCCGTCATGGAGAATCAGTAACTATCCCAGATTTACAGGGTTTGTATGTTGAGGAAGCTGAAAATATCCTCGCAAACTACGATTTGGAGGCTCTTGTAATTGATTCTGTATATGTTAAGGATAAACCATTGGGAACCATCGTGGAGCAAATTCCGGCGGCGAATTCTTCAGTCAAAAAGAACCGGTCGATATTTCTTGTGGTAAACAAGCAACAGGTCAAGATGATTCCATTACCAGATGTAAATGATGTATCCTATCGTCAGGCAGATGCACTTTTGAAATCACTTGGTTTAAAAGTTTCAGGAGTAGTGTATAGTCCTTCTGAGTTTAAAGATTTGGTAATTGACGTAAGGTATAATGGAGTTCATGTTGCACCGGGTACCCGATTACCAGAGGAAAGTTCACTTGTATTGTATATTGGCAGCGGTTTAGGCGACAGTATTTCCACCGTACCCTCATTACTGGGGATGGATATAACCGGAGCCAAAAACGAGGCCATTTCAGCATCATACATAATCGGAGCCGTTAATTATGATGTTGCTCCTGCAGGCGATGAGGCAAAATACAGAATTTACAAACAATCGCCTGAAGTTGGTCAGGAAATGCCTTCCGGTGCCAGAATAAATGTATGGTTAACAAAAGATCCATCGCTAATAGAATCGTCAATAAATAATTCAGAAGAGGAAGAAGAAGCATTTTTCTGATCAGTAGAAGGAATAAAAGTGCAAGAAGATATAATTGAAGAAATAGAGGATGATGAATTAGTTACTGAACAGGAACTATTCGAACATTACCGTTTTGTGGTTGACAAAGGTCAGAGCATGATACGGATCGACAAGTATCTGGTTAATATTATGGCAAGTATTTCCAGAAACAGGATTCAGGAAGCAGCTGAAGCAGGAAATATCCGTGTGAATGACAGACCTGTCAAATCAAATTATAGGGTTAAGCCAGGGGATGTGATTACAATAGTTCTGGCATATCCTCCTTCTGAATTTGTCATTATACCACAGGACATTCCAATTAATATTGTATATGAGGATGAAGATATAATTCTGGTAAATAAACAACCCGGACTAGTTGTTCATCCCGGGTTTGGGAATTATGACGGAACCCTTTTAAATGCGATCGCCTATCATTTAAAAGACAATAAGAATTTTGATCCAAATGATTCAAGACTAGGCCTTGTTCATCGCATTGATAAAGACACTTCAGGATTATTGCTGATAGCAAAAACGGAAGAAGCTAAAGCACATTTAGGCAAACAGTTTTTTGAAAAAACAACACAACGGAGATATAATGCTTTAGTTTGGGGCAACGTAAAAGAAGATATTGGCACTATCACCGGAGATCTTGCCCGTGATCCCAGTGATAGAATGCGCTTTACCGTATTTCCGCAAGGTGAGAATCCTTATGCAAAATTTGCAGTCACTCATTATAAAGTCATTGAGAGGTTTGGGTATGTTACTTTAGTTGAATGCCGTCTTGAAACAGGAAGAACACATCAGATACGTGTACATATGAAACATATTGGTCATCCTCTGTTTAATGATGAACGATATGGTGGAAACGTAATTTTAAAAGGGACAACCTCAGCCTATTATAAGCTTTTTGTGAAAAATTGTTTTTTTGCATGTCCGCGTCAGGCATTACATGCTAAAACCCTGGGATTTGTTCATCCCGGGACCAATGAATTTATGTATTTTGACAGTGAGCTTCCTGAAGATTTTAATAAACTAATTGAAATGTGGCGTGAATATGCCAAATCTCATCTGAATTTATAAATTTATGAAAAAAAACATTGCAATAGTTGCCGGAGGTAATTCTTCCGAAGTAGTTGTTTCTCTCAAAAGTGCATCAGGATTGTATTCCTTTATGGATAAGGAGCGTTATAACTTATTTATAGTTACAATTGTTGGCAATCTATGGCAGGTTGAACTATCAGGAGAAGAAAAGGTTGAAATTGATAAAAACAATTTCAGTTTTATTTATAATGAAAAAACGATTCATTTTGATTTTGCTTATATTACGATTCATGGTACTCCGGGTGAGGATGGGATTTTACAGGGATATTTTGATTTATTAGGTATACCTTATTCTGCATGTGGTGTGCTTGCTTCGGCAATTACATTTAATAAGTTCACTTGTAACCAATATCTGAAAGGCTTTGGAGTGAAAGTTTCAGATTCTCTTTTATTGCGTCAGGGACAAACGATTTCGGGTGATGATGTAGCCATGAAAATTGGATTTCCTTGTTTTGTTAAGCCAAATGTTGGAGGAAGCAGTTTTGGAGTAACCAAAGTAAAATCAAAAGAAGAGATTAAACCGGCCATCAATAAAGCTTTTTCAGAAGGAGATGAAGTTATGATTGAGGCTTTTATGGAAGGGACTGAGATTACCTGTGGGATGTATAAGGTAAAAGATAAAACTGTTGTATTTCCCATTACAGAAGTTGTTTCTCATAATGAATTCTTTGACTTTGATGCTAAATATAAAGGACAAGTTGAGGAAATTACACCAGCCAGAATAAGTGATGAGCTTACCTCACGCGTACAGCAACTTACGGCTACAATATATAATATTCTCAACTGTAAAGGTATTGTAAGAATAGATTACATTATTTCCGAAGGAGATATGATCAATTTGCTTGAAGTTAATACTACCCCGGGAATGACCGAAACCAGTTTTATTCCACAGCAGATTCGATCTGCAGGAATTAATATCAGAGATGTGCTGACTGAAATTATCGAAGCAGAATTAAGCAAATAAACAGGCATATATGAAAACATTTCAGGACATTCTGACCATTGTGAATTCATCATTAGTCCAAATGAGTTGGAATAAAGATCCAATCGGCTTGTATGCCCCTGTAGAATATATCTTGGGTCTTGGAGGAAAAAGGATTCGTCCGGCATTAACTCTTATGGCCTGTGATTTATTTTGTAATGATCTCAACCCCGCAATTAAACCGGCACTTGGATTGGAGCTTTTTCATAATTTTACACTGCTGCATGACGATATCATGGATAAAGCAGATATCAGAAGAGGAAGACCTACTGTGCATAAACAGTGGAATGAAAATACAGCCATTCTTTCAGGTGATGTCATGCAAATTGTTGCTTATCAATTAATATCCGAGGCTCCGGCTCATAATCTTAAACAGGTGTTGGATATTTTTTCCAGAACAGCAATAGAAATATGTGAAGGACAGCAATATGATATGGAATTTGAGAGCCGTGATAATGTTCAACCGGAAGAGTATCTCGAAATGATTAGATTGAAAACAGCTGTATTGCTTGGCTGTGCGCTGTACACAGGAGCTGTTATTGGAGGTGCACAAGAGAACGACGCTCAAAATTTGTATGAATTTGGGATTAATATAGGGCTTGCATTCCAGTTAAAAGATGATTTGTTGGATGTATATGGTAATGTTGCTTCTTTTGGTAAAAAAGTAGGAGGAGATATTTTGTGTAACAAAAAGACTTATTTATTGATTCAGGCCATAAACTTAGCTGAAGGTAAAGTAAAATCTGAATTAAATCACTGGATGTCTCAACCTGATTCTGATCCTGAAAGTAAGGTTTGTGGAGTCACCTCAATTTATAATCAACTGGGAGCCAAAAAAATATGCGAAGACACCATGAGTGTATATTATGAAAAGGCCATCGCATTTCTGGATAAAGTATCAGTTGATTTGTATAAAAAACAGGAATTGAGAAATTTAGCTGAGAATTTAATGTTTAGAAACGATTAATTTTTTTATCTTTGCAAGAGTGATTAACATTTTTGCTAAAAGTTGAATATACCAGTTAATTTTTATTCATGCCCTATCGTCGTTTACCTAATACTGATCAGTCGCGTTTGCGTGCTTTACGAACAGCAATTCAAAAAGAAGATAAGCTTGGTTACAATAATCATATCATCGCTTTCAAGACAATAATTGAAGCAAAAAATTTTCTTTCACAGTTTGAGAAGCAGCAGTTACAGTATCAACAGACGCTTGAAAACCAGGTAAATGCTAATAAAAGGTATCAACAAATCATTCATAATGCCCGTCTTTATATTTCACATTTTATACAGGTATTCAATCTTGCTGTAATCCGGGGAGACATAAAGAAAGAGCATAAATTATTCTATGGGCTTGATCCTGAGGTTCATAATGTCCCAGACCTGAGTACAGAGCCGGCTTTGTTGCATTGGGGAAAAGCAGTTGTTGACGGAGAAAATGAGCGAATCAGGAATGGAGGGTTGCCAATTTACAATCCTGCAATAGCAAAAGTGAAGGTTCATTATGAAGTATTCAAAGAATATAAATCCACACAAAAGATTCATCAGAATACCACTACACGCCAGTGGGAAGAACTTGTCCAACTTCGCGAAAAGGGAGATACTATCATACTTGAGATTTGGAACCAGGTTGAAAATCATTTTAGAAATCTTAGTCCGTATGAAAGACTTCAGAAATGCAAGGACTACGGAGTGATATACTATTACAGAAAAGGAGAGCAGGAGATTACTGAATGATTTCTGAAGGTGTAAATATCTTGTTCATCTTGATATCGAAAGAAGCAACAGGAATATTATCATACATCTGAAAATCATAGCAGATACCCCATTTTTCCATTTTTTTATTTTTAAAATACCTGTCGTAATATCCTTTACCTCTTCCCAGCCTTCTTTTTTTTCTGTCAAAAGCAACGCCAGGGACAATGACCAAATCAACTCGTTTAAGATAGTCTTTACCCGTCATGGGCTCCATAACATTCCAGTTGCCCTGTATTAAACCATCTTCAGAACTATATGGCCTGATAGTCATGTGATGTCCTTTTACTACTGGTAAAAGTATAGATTTGTAATGACCCCATTTTTTTATAAAATCATGAGTAGGAAGTTCGTCAGGCATTGACCAATAAAGCAAAATTGTTTTGGCATTGATGAATTCCGGTTGAGACTCAATTTTACGAAAGACAGTTTCAGCAGCCGTTTTCTTTTCTTCTTCAGTAAGCTTTTGTTTTAAAATTTTTATTTCCTTACGTATTTCTTCTTTCTCAAAAATAATTGTCTCATTGACTTCATCCTCTTTCAGAAATGATCTGATATTTTTTTTAAACTGTTGAACTAAACGGTTAAAAATCATACGCATACTCAGGTTAAAGTTGTCCGGATTCAACCAATATGATCACTCGTTCGATAATTTTATCGTTACCGCTGGCATCATATTCTGATTTTAAATTTGATCCGAAGATTCTGGCAACTCCCTGCCAAAAAAAAGCTGAAACACTTCCTCTATACGTTTTAATTAAGTCGTAAGAAGTGGAGTTACATTCTCTATCTATTAGCTTCAACAACAATCTCCCCTGATTAAAGGAAAGTTTTCTTAAATCAGGCTCATATTTATTGAAGACCTCCTTTTCATATTTTGCCAGATATTTCTTTTGATCACTTTGTTTAGGCATTTTAGAAATTAAAAGATTGACACGATTAAGTTCTGAACTGACAATTTTTGCGTAAGGCAATGCTTTCTTTACATCTCTCACAGTTCTCCAATAAAACTCTTCCTGCTTTTTGCTGTTGAACTTAAGTTTAGGATAAACATAAATGTCCTTAAGAAAAGCCAGATAAATTGTGTCATTGCCGTCTACCTGCATCCATACTCCCTGACTTCTCGGTTTGTGTTCTCCTGAATAGCTCTGTGAGGGAGAAGCTGTAATTAGGCCAGAAATCAGAATAAATATTAATAATATTTGAAAATGTATTTTCATTGCCGCAAATGTATGAAAAATGTATCAAAATGCCAAGAAAATTATATAAATATCCTAATAATCAGCGACTTTAATTTGTAATATAAACTAGGTTTAAATTTTGTGATTTAATCTAAAATTATAGGTAAAAAATTGTCTGAAGAAATTTAGTTTTATATTTTTGACTTGTTTTGTTTACATAAAAAACCACCTAAACCACTTTTATCATGAAAAGAATATTTTCCTTGATGGTAGCTTGTGTGCTTGCCTTATATATCAACGCACAGATACCGTATTTATTTCCTTCCTCTACTTCTCTTGCCGGCACTTCAGTTGCCGATTTTCATCATTGGTCTGCCTTTCATAATCCAGCCCCATTGTCAGAAGTTGACATTCCGCAGCTGTGTGTCCAGGTAGAGAACCGTTATATAATAACAGCCCTGTCAACAAAATGTTTTTCAATAAGCTACCCAACAAATAATTTTGTTTCCGGAATAGCTTTTTCTCATTTTGGATTTTCCCGATATCATGAAATGATGTTAGGTCTGGCTTTTGCCCGGAGTTTTTCCGGAAAGTTGAATCTGGGCTTGCAATTTAATTACCTGACTACCTATTTTCAATCCTCCAATAGCTATTATGGCACCTTTTTTCCACAAATTGGATTCAATTTTCCTTTAAACAAAGATCTCAACTTTGGTTTTCATATTTTTAACCCTTTTCAGGCAAATATACAGTCAGATATTACTACAAAACGCTTGCCAACAATTTTTAGTTTAGGATTTTCTGTTGTTTTTTCTACAAATTTTTTTTGGAGATTTCAGGCTGATAAAGAAATCAGTAGTAATTATAGATTTGCGGCTTCAGCAGATTATCATCTTTCTAAAGAACTTCATTTTCAGGCAGGAGTTTATGGGTACGAGTATCTGATTCCTTGTTTAGGATTTGGCTGCCATTTTAGACGATTCTCAGTCGATTTGGCAGCAGAACTTCACCCTTTGCTTGGTTTAACCACAATTGCCGGTATGAGATTCTTATTTGGAACAAAGAATGAAAAATAATTATCATTTAACCTAAAGATATTTTTATGAAAATATATTATTGTTGTTGCTTTATTACATGGAGTTTTTGCCTGAATTTGTTTTCACAGGATCAGGAAAGTATACGGGCAATTGAATACTATGTTGCTGATATTTATGAACAATATACTGATGAAACGGGAGAAGAGCTTGATTTTGACTCTTTTTATGAAGAATTAATGACTTTAGTCTCTAAGCCGGTTAATCTTAATAACACCTCACGGGAAGAATTGGAAAAACTACCCTTTCTTTCTGATATCCAAATTGAAAATATCATGTACTACGTATATAAATTCGGACCCATAAGAACCATCTATGAACTACAATTAATTGAAGGATTTGATATGACTGACATTCGTTATATGCTTCCATTTGTTATCGTTGGCGATAAGAAGGAGAAATCACAATCAATAAAGTTTAATGAGATATTCCATTATGGTAAAAATGAAATTTTATGCTTACTTAGCAAAGGTCTTGAAAACAAAACCGGCTATTTGCATTTTGGGAATGATTCATTGAAATACAAAGGAAATAATCTGTACAATTATGTTAAATATCGTTTTCAATACAAAGACAGAGTACAGATAAATTTTACTACTGAAAAAGATGCCGGGGAAAAAGGCTTAAAAGTTGGTCAGATTGCATATGATTTTTACTCTGTATCTTTACAGTTGAAAAATATTGGGTGTATCCAAAATATTATTGTTGGAGATTATCAAGCTCAGTTTGGCCAGGGAATGGTAATCAAGCAGGCTTTTGCAACGGGAAAATCCTCCATGACGACACATCTGATGTCAATAGATAATGGTTTTAAATGCTTCAGATCTACGAATGAGTTCAATTTTTTAAGAGGAACTGCAGTTTCTTTTCAGCACAAAAACCTTAAAATGCATCTTTTTTATTCCAATAAACTAATTGATGGAGAAGTACAGGCCAATAGCTTTTCGGGATTTTACAAAACCGGTTATCATCGTACTGAAAGTGAAATTCAAAAAAAGAACAAAGTACAACAAATACTATATGGGGGGAATATAACTTTTACCGGTCGTACTTATCAATTGGGAATCACTCCGGTATACATGCAGCTAAGTCACAATATGAAAATAAGAGATCGTCCGTATAATTATTTTTATTTTCGGGGGAACAACCAGCTTGTTACTGGATTAAATTACAGAATAAGATGGAATAAATTCAACTTTTTTGGCGAGACAGCGATAACTAATAAGGCATATTCTACATTAAATGGGGGAACATTTTCACCAATTCCCAGGGCAAATATCGCATTTCTATACAGAAACTACGCTCCTGCGTTTAATGCTGTTTTTGCGTCAGCATTTTCAGAAGGATCTTGTGTTTCAAATGAACGTGGGTTTTATTTTGGTGTTGAAGTAACTCCCTTTAAATTCTGGAAATTGGCTGCATATGCCGATAGTTATCAATTCCCATGGATTAAATACGATATTGATGTACCAAGCATAGGTAAAGATTTTCTTTTTCAGGCAAGTTACTCTCCATCAAACCGGATAGATATGTTTTGGAGATTTAAATACGAAGATAATGAGCAAAATCGATCAGGAACAATACATCCTGTCGCTGAAATTGAAAACAACCGCAAATCTTCGTTACGGTATCAGCTGGTTTGTGTTTCCGGAGATTTTACAGTAAAAAATATTATAGAAGGGAATATTGTAAAAAAGGGCAACGACCCACTGACTTATGGTTTAGCTGCTTTGCAGGAGTTGAGTTTTAATTGTAAAATTTTTCCACTGTCAGTTGATGTAAGGTATCTTTTTTTTGATGCCGTAAATTACGATAACCGTATATATACTTTTGAGAAAGATGTGCTTTATGTATTTTCATCTCCAAATTTTTCAGGTTTAGGAAACAGGTATTATATTAATCTTCGTTGCGATTTAAATAAAAATCTGTCGTGTTGGATTAAGTTTTCTCAAAATATTTTTGCTGACGAAAGAGAAAATCTGGGTAGTGGAAATGAATTGATTCACGGGAATAAAAAAACAGAAATAAAATGTCTTGTCCGTTGGAAATTCAGTAATTATTGATATTTTTATGGCGTTATTTGCCAATAAAACAAATATTTCGCTTTTTTTTGCAATGTCGACATTGCAAAAAATAAAATATGTTGTACTTTTGTGCTCTAAATCGCTGTTTAAGTCAATAGGGACAGTTTTAAGCAAAAATATTAACATTATTGAAGAGAATGAATTTACTAAACCAAATTATTGAACGAGCCAAAGCAAACCCGCAAAGGATTGTTTTGCCTGAAGGTACCGAAATCAGAACTTTGAAAGCGGCAGATGCCATTTTAAAACAAAAAATTGCACAGTTGATCCTGATAGGTGATGAAAATGAAATTAAAATGCTGGCATCAGCCAATCATCTGGAACATATAAGAGAAGCTAAGATTATAGATCCTGAAAAGGAGCCCCGCATTGATAAATATTCAGAATTGCTTTATGAGATTCGTAAAAATAAAGGAATGAAAATTGAGGAGGCCAGAGTTCTTGCTAAAAATCCATTGTATCTGGCTTGTCTGATGATTAAAAACGGAGATGCCGATGGTGAGTTGGCAGGTGCCCGTAATACGACCGGAGATGTATTGAGGCCGGCTTTTCAGATAGTGAAAACAAAGCCCGGAATTTCTGTTGTTTCCGGAGCGTTTTTGATGTTTACTTCCATGCCACAGTATGGTGAAAACGGACTGCTTGTCTTTGCTGACTGTGCAGTTAATCCAAATCCAACAGCAAAAGAACTTGCAGATATTGCATTATCATCAGCTGAAACGACACGCGCAATTGCCGGTTTTGAACCCCGTATTGCCATGTTGAGTTTTTCAACTAAAGGCAGTGCGAAGCATGAGCTGGTAGATAAAGTGGTTGAAGCGACAAGATTAGCAAAGGAATTAAATCCTTCACTGAAAATTGATGGTGAATTACAGGCGGATGCAGCTTTGGTTCCTGAAGTTGGTAAAAGTAAAGCACCAGATAGCAATATAGCAGGACATGCGAATGTGTTGGTGTTTCCGGATTTGCAATCGGGGAATATCGGTTACAAGATGGTGGAACGTCTTTCCGGAGCACAGGCTGTTGGCCCTGTTTTACAGGGGATGGCAGCCCCGATTAACGATTTGTCGAGAGGATGCTCAGTGAATGATATAGTAAACATGATTGCTATTACTGCAAATCAAGCCATAAAGAAGTAGTTTTGACAAGATGTAGCTGAATAAATAAAGTATATAAAGAAATATTATCCTATGGCAGAACCAATAATTGAACCGATCGAACGATACGGTTTAAGTAAAAGAAACAGAAAAAGGACCCTTTTCTCCAGAATAGGTGTAGTTGGATGTGGAATTGAAGGGAGTGAGATTGCAACAACAGCCGCTGTAAACGGAATGGAGGTTGTTTTTCTGGAACCTAATCCTGAAAAAATAGCAAACGCTTACAGCAGGATAGAAGCAAAATTAGACGAAAAGATAACCAATTGGGGCTTAACACAAAACGAAAAGAAAGCGATTCTTGCTCGTGTAAAAGGTACCATGATTTATGAAGATTTTCAGGGATGTGATTTTGTAATTGAAGCTATCCGTTATGATAATCAGACAGGAGAGCGTCAGGTAACTCAACGGAAAAAAGTCTTTCAGAACCTTGAGCAGGTTTTGGATCCGGATGCAATTATTGCTTCAAATGTTTCGACGGTGGTTGTTACAGAGCTCGCTGCAGAACTCGAATACCAGGAGAGATGCATTGGTGTTCATTTCATGATCAATACACCAGGATCGAATATTTTGGAAATTGTATCGGGACTTCACACGTCACAAGAAACATTTAATAAAGTAAGTCAATTTGCCCGACTGATTAATCACCAATACGTGTCGATAATGGAGTCGCCGGGATTGGTAAGTATTCGTTTGTTCCTAACCCAGTTAAATGAGGCTTGCCAGATATTAATGGAAGGGATATCCACTATTGAAGATATTGATAAAGTCCTTACAGTCGGTTTTGGACACAATCTTGGCGTTTTCAGAACGGCAGATAATATGGGAATAGAGAAGATTGTTAAGTTGTTGAATAATTTATATGACGAATACGGGAATATCAAATACAAACCTTCACCTATTTTAATGCGCATGTTCCGTGCAAAAAATTATGGTATCAGCACCGGGAAAGGTTTCTATACTTATGATGAGTCAGGTAATCTTGTAAAATAGGAGGAAGAAATATTATGAAGATATTGGTATTAAACTGCGGAAGTTCATCGGTAAAATATAAATTACTTGACATGAAAACACACGAAGTGTTAGGTGCCGGTGGCGTTGAAAAAATCGGGATGAAGGGATCTTTTCTTAAGCATACCCGACAGGATGGACAGAAAGTAATTCTTGAAGGAGAAATCCTTGAACACCAGATTGCTATTGAGTATATCCTGGGTGTTCTGACCAGCAAAAAGCACGGAGCAGTCGCTTCAATAGAAGAAATTAATGCAGTGGGGCACAGAGTTGTTCATGGTGGAGAAAAATTTAATGCAAGTGTTTTAATCAGTGATGATGTGATTAAAAAAATTGAAGAATGTATTGAAATAGCGCCTTTGCATAATCCACCAAACTTAGCGGGGATACAGGCAATCAACGAATTGTTGCCCGACGTTCCACAGGTTGCGGTTTTTGATACTGCTTTTCATCAATCAATGCCTGAATATGCTTACATGTATGGCATTCCTTACTCTTTGTATCAAAAGTACGGGATTCGTCGTTATGGTTTTCACGGAACCAGTCACCGGTATGTTTCACGAAGAGCGTGTGAATTTCTGGGACTTGAATATGAAAAGACAAAAATTATTACAGCACACATAGGTAACGGAGCTTCTATTACAGCAATTGAAGGAGGGAAATCAATAGATACTTCTATGGGATTTACTCCCATTGAAGGATTAATGATGGGCACCCGTTCAGGAGATGTTGATCTGGGAGTGGTAACTTTCCTGATGGAAAAAGAAATGATCAACTCAACAACTGTTTCCACTTTATTTAATAAACATAGTGGAGTCCTCGGTGTTTCTGGGATTTCTTCCGATATGCGTGACATAGAAAATGCTGTTGCAGAAGGTAACGAAAGAGCAAAGTTAGCATTAGAGATATACGAATATAGAATCGTGAAATATATAGGAGCATATATTGCTGCGCTCAACGGTGTTGATGTTCTCGTATTTACAGGTGGAGTAGGAGAGAACCAAACAGGTACCCGTGAAAAAGTTTGCAAACAGTTCAGCTATATGGGAATCAATATTGATCTTGAGATCAATGCAAATACAAAAGGAAGAGAAATGCTGATAAGCACCTCCGATTCAACCGTAAAAGTGGTAGTCATACCTACTGATGAAGAATACATGATCGCATCAGATACTATGGAAATTGTCAGAGCTTAAACAGTAGCAGCTTCTTTATCGAGATAAAAAGAACATTGCCCGGCAGCATTATGTACATAATTTGCCGGGTAATTTTTTGCTTGAGGAGTCTGATTGATAATGTCAGCAACAATCTTCGCTTTGTTTTTTCCATTGATAAGAAAGACTACTTCATCAGCATTGTTAATTGTCTTCCCGGTCAAAGTAATTCTTTTTTGTCCAGATGAGGGATGAGTGGCAACATCTACTGGCTTTTCCGTTTCCAGAAGAGCTAAATTGTCAGGAAAAATCGAAGCGGTATGCCCGTCTTCTCCCAAACCTAATAGAATAAAATCAATCACAGGGAAACCATCTTTTACAGGAAGTTTACTCCTCAGGAGGTTTTTGTATCTTTCCGCTTCGTTTTCAGGGATGTCTTCTCCTTTCATCCTGAAGATATTTTCGGCAGGTACAAATGCATATTGCAATAAAGCATCGTAGGTCATCCCAAAATTGCTTTCAGGATGGTTCGGTTCCACACATCTTTCATCAACCCAAAAGAAGCGAACACTTTCCCAGGGGATTTGAGTGCGGTAATCTTCTTCAGCCAATAAGGAAAAAAGCAATTTAGGGGTGGAGCCGCCTGAAACAGCAATGTTGAAAAATTGTGTTTGTTGTTTTTTTATTAGTGCTTTTTCCAGAATTATATCAGCAATGGCCTTTGCAGAGAGTTCCGCATTCTCAAAAATGTATGTGAAATGTTTCATTAAATATATTTAGTCTTATTGTTTTTTATGTGGACGTATCAGAATTTACTCTTTTGGCTCTCTCCATCTGGTATATTCATCATTGAATAACTTGTTGGATTCCTGTGGTCCCCAGGTATTGCATTCATAAAAATAAAGTGGAATTTCAGGTATTTCCTGCCATGCTTTAATAATGGAGTCAATAAATTTCCAGCTGGTTTTCACAGCATCTGCACGGGCATAAAGAGTTGAATCTCCTACCATACAATCAAGCAGCAATCTTTCGTATGCTTCGGGAATTTTTGTTTCAGCAAGATCGGCATAATGGAAAGCCATATCCACGTTATGAACCTTATAGCCTGCTCCTGGTATTTTCATTCCAAAGTCTATGGCGATACCTGCATCTGGATGGATACGAAGAATAATCATGTTGTTTGGGTTAGTCAGGCAAAGCTGTTTGAATAGCTGATGCGGGGCATGTTTCAGATGAATTACCACCTCAGTAACCCTTTCAGGAAGGTGCTTGCCGGTTCTGATATAGAATGGCACCTCACTCCATCTCCAGTTATCTATAAAAGCTTTGATGGCAACAAAAGTTTCAGTTTTGGAGTTTGGGTTTACTCCCTTTTCCTGGCGATAACCGGGAAATTGCTCGTCGCCCACCTGAGTAGCGATGTATTGACCACGGACCACCTGTTTGGCAACATCATTCCCTTTGATTGGACGTAATGCCTGAAGCACCTTTACCGTTTCATTACGGATGGATTCTGAATCAAAGATGGCTGGTGGCTCCATGGCAACAATAGCCATTACCTGCAGAAGATGATTTTGAATCATGTCGCGCAAAGCCCCGGAACTGTCGTAATAGCCTCCGCGGCCTCCTACGCCGATTTTTTCGGCCGCAGTGATCTCGACCCGGTCAATGTATTTTCTGTTCCATATGGGCTCGAAAAAGCCATTATAAAACCTTGTTACCATGATATTCTGTACCGTTTCTTTTCCGAGGTAGTGGTCGATACGATAAATCTGTTCCTCAAGGAAACCGTTGTGAAGTTTCTGATCCAATTCAACCGCAGTATCGTAGCTATATCCAAAAGGTTTCTCTACGATGATACGTTTCCATCCATTGTCCTGTAAGTTGAGGCTATATTTCACCAGATTGGCAGCCACAACATCATACAAAAACGGAGGAATGGAAAAATAATAGATAAGATTATCTTTTATTTCAAGTTGTTTTGAGAGGGAAGCAATATAATTCTTCAGTCCTTCAAAGTCTTGTTCGGTTTGATTGTTGACTTTTATATAATATACCTGTTCTAAGAAAGTCTCAAGTTGTTCAGGAGCTTCTTTGATGTTATCACCTGCAAATTCAGAGAGTGCAGATCTGACGTCATTTCGATTGGTGTATTCATCTTTTTCCTGACTCCCTGTACCGATTACAATAAATTTCTTAGGGAGAAAGCCTCCTATGTAAAGTTGGAAAATTGCCGGTAACAGTTTACGTCTTGCCAGGTCTCCGTTTGATCCAAAAATGACAAGGATTTGGTCTTCAATATTTTTTTTGGAATACATAGTTTTAATTTATGAGATATTCATAAAATTTTTATTCTCTGTAACCAAACAAGTAAATGCTACCAATTGTTTTTGAGAAATGAATTATCTTACGCGAATTGATTGTCCGATGCGAAGAACTTTTTTTGAAGAAATTTTATTCAGGCGACACAATGCATTTACACTGGTGCCATTTCTGGCAGCAATTCGGCCCAGATTATCGCCACTTCTGATTTTATAGTATTTTGCAGCAGTGAGTTGTTTAACTTCTTTCTGATAGTAAAAAGATAATTTTTTTGTAATCAGGTAATCTTTTTGAAAAGGGATTCCACGTTCAAAATCGATAATTTTTGCAGGGTTCATGGCATTTCCCAGAAAGCGAATTTCATAATGGAGATGGGAGCCGGTAGAGCGGCCCGTATTTCCCCCCAATGCAATGATATCTCCGGCGTCAACGGTTTGATCAAGAGCAACCAGCACTCTTGAAAGATGTGCATAAACTGTTTCGAGCCCATTATCGTGGCGAATGACCACGTAATGGCCATAACCTCTTCTATCGTAGTCAACAATGCGTATTTTTCCCGGAAAAGAAGCAACAACCGTATCACCGGTTTCAAGTTTTATGTCTGTTCCATAGTGATAACGATATCTTCTCGGACCGAAATGGGAGGTAATATGTCCCGGGACCGGGATAATGAAGTCGGACAAATCAATTTTAACCGAATCAGGCAGGCTATCAATGGCTATTTTGTAAGGATTTAGCCGGGTGCTTGTCCAGATGTTATTATAAATATCATCTGCCGGGTGATTTTCCATGAGGTCATCGGTTTCATCATTCAAAAACTCCTGATAGATATTTGTGGAATCGGGTCTTGCAAATGAAGAAATTCTTTTGTCTTTGTCGTTGGCAAAAGTTGAGTTCACTACAGAAAATAAAACCAGCAGCAGAAAAGCACCTTTTTGTTGAATCGTCATGAGAAAAAATTAGATATTTTTTAAACTTCGTCGTTTGCGTAAAGAAAATCCAGTTGATGTTGTTTGTAATCAAAGATTTCACCCTCTTTAAAAAACCGTTTTAATTCCATTGCCGCAGTTTCAGGAGCATCCGACGCATGGATGATATTTTCCTGAACACTAACACTATAATCACCTCTGATGGTCCCCGGAGCAGCATCTCTTCCATTTGTGACTCCCGCCATGGCCCGAACAATTCTTATAGCATCTTTTCCTTTCCAGCAGCAAACAATTACCGGAGTAATCATCATAGCATCTTTTATCCGCTTAAAAAACGGACGATCAGCCAAATGCGCATAGTGTTCAAGCAGAATTTTTTCATCAAGCTGAATCATTTTTATGCCGCACAATTGGAGGCCTTTTTTTTCGAAACGCTGGATGATTTCACCGATATATCCCCGTTGTATAGTACCCGGTTTGATAATGACAAGTGTTTGTTCCATGGTAATCAAGGGAGTTAAAACAGGTTTTGATTCCCAAAGATAAAAAAAATATGCATTGCGAACCAAACCTGTTCGGTATTTTTAACTAATAATTCCCCAATTCACCGAATTTGTTTTGAGTTTTTTAATTTGAGAAGAAAGGATTATGTTGGAAGGATTCTCCAGTTTTGGATCATCATTTAGTATTTCCAGGGCAAAGGTTCTTGCAATTTCGAGCATTTTACCATCGCGGGCAAGATCGGCAATTTTTAACTCGAAGGGCATTCCGCTTTGTTGAGTACCTTCAAGATCGCCAGGGCCACGAAGTTGTAAGTCGGCTTCCGCAATTTCGAATCCGTCATTAGTGCGGGTAAGAATTTCCATCTTTTTTCGGGTTTCGGTGGCAAGTTTAAATCCGGTAAGCAAGATGCAAAAAGATTGTTCCGCACCACGGCCTACGCGTCCCCGCAGTTGATGTAATTGTGATAATCCGAATCTTTCTGCATTTTCTATGATCATTACTGAAGCATTAGGAACATTTACGCCTACTTCAATTACTGTTGTGGCCACCATGATCTGGGTTTTTCCGGAAACAAATTGTTGCATCTGGTAATCTTTTTCAACCGCTTTCAATTTTCCGTGAACCATACTTACCTTAAAATCCGGAAATGTTTCCCTGAAATAATCATATCCCTCCATTACATTTTGAAGATCCATTTTTTCGGATTCTTCAATAAGAGGGTATACAACGTAAATCTGTCTTCCTAAAGTAATTTGTTTATGAATAAATCCGTTTAATGCCTGCCGTTTATTTTCATAATAATGATAGGTTTGTACTGGTTTTCTTCCGGGGGGCAACTCGTCAATTACCGAAACACTTAAGTCGCCGTAAAGTGTCATAGCCAGAGTACGTGGAATAGGAGTGGCGGTCATTACAAGTACATGAGGTGGCTGTACATTTTTTTTCCAGAGTTTTGAGCGTTGTTCAACTCCGAAACGATGTTGCTCGTCAATAACGACCAGTCCCAGATTCCTGAACTGTACCACTTCTTCAATTAGTGCATGGGTTCCGATAATAATGTGCAGTTCGCCAGATTGTAATTCGGCATGCAGTTTTTCTCTGGCTTTGGGTCGGGTAGACCCGGTTAAAAGATCAATAGAAACTCCTAAATCCCCGACAAGATTTTTAAGTGTCTCGTGATGTTGATTGGCAAGTATTTCGGTTGGGGCCATCAGGCAACCCTGATAACCATTGTCGATAGCGATCAGCAGCGCCATCAGTGCCACCAGCGTTTTTCCACTACCCACATCTCCCTGTAAAAGCCGGTTCATCTGTTTTCCACTACCTACATCTTCATGAATTTCTTTCAAGACTCTTTTTTGGGCTCCTGTAAGTTCAAAAGGGAGGTAATTATTATAAAATGTATGAAAATAGTGTCCGACTTTTTTCATGGGAAAACCAAGAAGGTTCTGTTCTCTCCATTTCGTTTGTTGGAGAATATTCAGCTGAACATAAAAAAGCTCTTCGAACTTAAGTCGTTGACGAGCCTTATTTAAGGCGGTGGTATTTTTAGGAAAATGAATATTAATAAGGGCTTCGGTCAGATTCATCAGTGCATATTTTTTCAGCACATAAGCCGGCAATGTTTCAGGAATCCCCCCTTTAAGATAAGGAAGAAGCGACTGCATAATCTTTTGAATAGCCTTGGAGTTCAGAAACCCTGATTTCATTTTCTCCGTGGTATTATAAAAGGGTTGCAATCCAAGCTGTTCTGCCGGAGGAAGTTGGGAGGGTAGTTCTAACTCAGGATGTACTATATTAAACTTTCCATTGAAAAAAGATGGTTTGCCGAAAACAACATAGGTAATACCGGTTTTATATTTTTCGATGATATACTTAATTCCCTGAAACCAAACCAATTCAAGTGTATCTTTTCCATCTGTAAAAAGTGCGGTTAATCTTTGATTGCGACCAACCCCTACTTTCTCAAAAGTCAGTATCTGTCCTTTTACCTGAATAAAAGGCATGTTTTCCGATATCTCATGCAAGTAATAAAATCTGCTTCGATCAACATATTTATATGGGTAATGACGTATCAACTCCTCTGCCGAACGGATATTCAGTTCTTTCAGTAGCAAGTCGGCTTTTTTAGGGCCAACTCCCGGCAGGAATTTAATATCTACATTTGATAAGTACATGAAGAGAGTGATTCTTTAACTGTTTAATCGTTGAACCGGGTATTTAAAATTTCACGATTTAATTTAACAAAGCTACAATTCAACGATACATTAATCCAAAAGCACTTCAGCAATTCTCAAATCGAAAGGGCTTGTTATTTTTATGTTTTCCCGGTTTCCCTCCACAAGATTAATTTTTGCACCATCGTGTTCAACAACAGAAGCATCATCCGTAAAGGCTGAGGTATAATCTTGCGTGTAAGCTTTTTGCAAAATCTCAGCTTTAAAAACCTGAGGAGTCTGAACCAATTTGAATTTTGAACGATCTACCGAAATGCTACCATTTTCATTGATTTGTCTTACACTTTCGACAGCATCAATTACCGGAATTGCCGTGCCGTTTATATCAGCTTCATTGAAACAGGCATCAATAGTTTTGATACTAACCAGAGGCCTAACACCATCATGAACTGCAATTAATCCATCATATCCGGCATATTTTAAACCATTTTTTACGGACTGAAAACGGGTATCTCCACCGCATACCAAAAGATGTGTAGCCGTAAAGGCATGTTTTTTGCAGAGTTCACGCCAGTTATCCATCTGGTTTTCCGGCAAAACGACAATAATATTCATTTTCCGGTTGTATTCCAGAAAAACTCTGATGGTATGCATCAGGACAGGTTTGTTTTTTATTTCGATAAATTGTTTAGGGACAGAACTTTGCATTCGTTCACCTTTTCCGCCCGCAACAATAATAACAGTTTCAGATTTGTCTGTCATACCAATGATTATTTTTTATTGAACAAAGATAATAAAATTAATATATAGATATAACCGTAACATTTTGTAACTTTGCGGTCAAAATTACTTAAACATGAAACATCTGTTCTTCCTATGGTTTTCATTCTTCAGTGCACTTAGTCTGATAGCACAGATCGATGTAACCAGCCGAATCAAGTCAGATTCTTTAAAAAATGCATTTCAGGTCATTTCAGAAAAAGAAAAACCAGGTGGTGCGGGAGTTACCTTTCATCAGGATAAAAGAATTGAAAAAGCAGTTACCGCAACAGTATCAAATACAGGAGCACTGATGCCGGGGTTCCGTGTGCAGGTATTTTCAAGCAATACCCAACGTACTGCCCGTCAGGAAGCATTTAATCACGAAAGTAATCTGAAAGAAGCATTTCCTGAAATGAAAATATACGTTAGTTATAACTCACCTTTCTGGAAAGTAAGGATAGGAGATTTTACCACTCAGGAGGACGCACGTAAATTTACGGAAGAGTTATTGCAAAGATTCCCCGAGTTAAAGGGTGAAACCTACACGGTTCGCGATAACATCTCAGTTCCTGCCAAATAAATTATCAAACATGGATTTTAATAACAATGAGATCAACCCTTTTGATCCTGATAAAACAAGTCAGATTGCTCATCATTATAAGGAAATAATACGACTATTAGGTGAGGATGTTGAAAGAGAAGGTTTAATTAAAACCCCCGAGCGGGTATCAAAGGCAATGCAGTTTCTGGTGCAGGGATACGAGCAGGATCCTGAGGGAATCATTAAATCAGCAATGTTTACTGAAGACTATCGTCAAATGGTTATTGTGAAAGATATAGATTTCTACTCAATGTGTGAACATCACATGTTGCCGTTTTTCGGCAAAGCACATGTCGCCTATATCCCGAATCACAATATTACCGGACTCAGTAAAATTGCCCGTATTGTGGAAGTATATGCCCGTCGTTTACAGGTACAGGAACGTATGACGACACAAATAAAAGAATGCATCCAAAAAACCCTTAATCCGCTGGGAGTAATGGTAATTCTTGAAGCACAACATTTGTGCATGCAAATGCGGGGAGTACAAAAACAGCATTCGATAACCACCACTTCCGATTTTACAGGGGTATTTCAGCAGGCAAAGACAAGAGAAGAATTTATGAACCTGATCAAGCGGGGATAAATGTCCCCGGATAGAATGTATTATTCTCGAAATAAACGAAAATATTAAAAATGAGATATCGATACCCGATAGTATTTATAATCATTCTCGTAATATATTTTTTATTTCCCAATAGTAATCTTTCAGTTGATTCATTAGGATACGGATGTAGCGTTAAATATGGAGTTGACCTGTTTTCTGCACATCACTTGTTGTACAATTATTTCAACCATCTCATTTATAATTCCATAAAGACGATTTTTCCTTTGTTGGATGCCCTTAGATTTATGCAGTTCACTAATGCTTTATTTGCAGTGTTGTGTCTGATAGTCTTAAGAAGATTAATATTAAAACAAACAAACGATAACGCTAAGGCTAATGTCTGGACCTTCTTTGTGGGGGCCAGTTTTGGTGTTATGAGGTTTGCCGTGGAAGCAGAAACCTATATAATGCCAATTTTCTTTTCATTAATATCCTCTTCTTTTTATTTCAAATTTCTGAGAGATAAGAAAACAATTAATATTTTTCTGTCGGCTATTTTTGTCTCATTAGCATGTTTATTTCATCAAATCCATTTGTTTTGGGGAATAGGGTTGTTTATAGGTCTTCTGATGGCACGTAAAATCAAACCTTTGCTTGTTTTCTCAGCAACAACTTTACTGGTGCCTTTTATTTATATTCTGGTAATGATTTTTTACCAGAAGATTGATTTTTCAGCAGGGAATTTAGTGCGCTTTTTGGGTGATTATTATTATTCAAATAATGCAAATACTGATTTTGGATTAATTAATTTTATTGTTACTCCAATTACTTTCTTCAGAACATTTTTTCAGGTACATGGTATTGTTATTGATGTATTACGGTTAATACCTGCATTTTACCTAATAATACCTGTTGTACTTTGTTTTATTATTCTGTTTATTGTTAAAGCAACAAAATCAATTGATTTCAGAAAAGCTAAATATAAGGATTATCCATTTGAATTTACTCACTTATTTATTTTTCTTCTTCAGTTTTCGTTTGCATTTTACTCGCATGGTAATTCTGAATTCATGGTGATGCTACCATTTCTGATTCCAATATTTGTTCCTGTTTTTATAGAATTTGACCTCAAAGCGATTAAATATCTTGGGTTTGCTATGTTAATATGGAATTTCTTTTTTGCTATTTTCCCTAATAACTGTTTTGATTATCAAAATAATAGGGCACTGTTGACAATAATTAAGGATAATCCGGATAAAGTGTTTATTCTTAAGGAACGGAATATTGTGGTTAATCAGTATTATTATGAGATTGGGACAGAAGAATATGATAGATTGATTGACAATCAAAATAAGGAAGCGATCAACAAGCTCTCAAAAGAAGAAAAAGTAATTTATACTGATGTTCTCACCAAACATGTTCCATTTAACAGAGCAAATGTTACCAGTCCTTCTGATGACAACAATCTGATTTTTAAGCGTCATATATCAAAAATAGATTCAGACCTTGGAGAGTATTTTGTAGATGAAGTAAGTTTGCGTAAAAATATCCTGAATTAGATTCTAAACGTTAATGTTCCCGATTTTTTCAGAGATAAAACATGAGGCATAAGGGAATAAGAGGCTAAAGTAAGAAATGTCATACAAACTATCAGAAAAAACAGAACCATTAATACCTCTCGTTGCAATCAAGGTTAATTGTGATGCCAGTATAAAGATAAATATGAAGGTGGAGGTGATGAAGACATATTGATTTACATTTTTCCAAATTAGCCCAGATGCTATTCCCAGTATAATTAAAGCGGACAAAACCCAAAAGTTGCCTACACTGGTTTGTGACATAAATGGATTTCTATTGAAAAATACCCAATTTGTTGTATCCCAAAATATAAACGGAGAAAAAGTCAGGGCAATCACTATTAATACTCCTAAAATAAAAATCAATTTTCTTTTCCAGGTAAGTTCCAGGTAAGGCCTAAAAAAGAATATTGCCAGAGGAATAATTGCAGAAAGCCTTGTAGAAGCTAACAAACCACAAGCTATAATGGCAAAAATAAAATTACGTTCAATTGTTTTTTCAGTCTTATACCACCAAAGAATAAACGTAAAAATTAAAAAAGCATTACTCAGCGAATCACTCCTTACAGCCACTTCCCACCAATAGGCAGGTGAAATAAAAAGAAAAAACAGGAAAAGAAAAGACTTCCTGTAGGAAGAAAAAAAGTAATGAACCGTGGCGGCAGTTAGTAATAGAAAAAAGATAAGGCCAATACCAACATCACCCATCAAATAAAAAGGAATATTAATGAAATGCCATACAGGAAATGGTGAAGGATAATTGGTTTCACTGACATGTGTATGAATGCCATAAGGATAATTGCCATTAAATAATCCTTCCAAAAAAAATGAGACGGCTGACCAGCGATCTACTCTGACAGAATAGGGATCTATCTTATTAAGGAATACAGCAATAAAAATAATCATTATGGAAAGAGTAATCCAAAAGGCTGCTTTAAATATTCGTTCGGAGATTTTCAAAGAAAAAGTATTGAAAAGAAATATAATTGTCAGAAAAAGAGCAATATAAAGGGTTAATATTGCCAGAGAGTCGACTCCTGCACGTGGGAAATACTTTAAAATAAAAAGTATATTCACGAACAAATACAACAATATCTGGATAATAAATGAAGCAGAGATGTTATTTTTCAGTAGTTTCATGTCATGATTAAATAGATAGAGATAGCTCCGAGAATCACACCTGCAATTTGTTTAATTTGGATACTTTCACCAAAAAAAATAGCTCCACTGCAAAATACAAGAATCATAACGGCAATTGCAGAAGGGGGAGCTATTTTACTTAATGGAAACAATCTGAATACATATGATTGTAAAATGAATGCTAAGCCATACACTATTAAACTTATCAGAATGAAGACAATCCATCTTTTGCTATATAAATCATTTAATGAGGCGTTTTTCATTAATACCTGAGCAATAACTGCTGACAAGACACTTAAAAAAGCTATCCAGTATTTCATTATTTATCCGTAATATTATTAAGTTTATCAACAATATATATAGGCCTTTTCTTCTGTTCATCAAACAGGAATCCTATGTATTCTCCAATGATACCTAAAATTATAAATTGAATACTAAACATTATTCCAAGAAAAACCACAATTGTTGTATATCCCGATACAGGTTGTTCTATGATTTTCATTATTATACTGTAAACGGCAAGTAATACGCTGAAAATACCAGAAATAAATCCCAGATAAATACCAATTTTTAAAGGAAGTTTGGATAAAGTAGCAACTGCTGTAACAGATAAAGAGAGTAATTTGCTGAATGAATATTTACTTTTTCCTTCTTTACGTTGTGGGGCTGTAAACTTAAGTATCGTTCTTTTAAATCCCAGAATTTGGATAAACCCCCTTAAAAATCTTACACGCTCACGATAATTGTCTCTGAGAATTTTGGCTATTCGTTCGGAGATTACAAAAAAGTCTGAAGCGTTTGCTTCAAAATTATATGGAGATACTAAGTTTAATATCCTGTAAAACAACTTAGATGTAAAATTTTGCCTATGTTCTTTTCGAACCATATTTATAATATCAACATCGCCTATTACAAATCGATTGTACATTTCAGGGATTATTGACGGTGGATGTTGCAAATCACTATCCATACAGATAATCATTTCTCCTGTAACATAGTCAATACCAGCAATCATAGCTGCTTCGTGTCCAAAGTTTCTGGAAAAAAGGATTGATTTTATTTTTGGATTTCCAGAGATAAAATTGTCAATGATATCCTGGGATGAATCCGAACTACCGTCATTTACAAAAATAATTTCATACTCGTATTTCTGTTCTTCAAGCACCTCCATCAATGTATGATAGAATGAGTTCAGCACTTGTTCCTCATTATAAACAGATACAATTATTGAAATCTTCATGTATTTCCGGTTTAATTTATAACCATAATTTTGGTAATGGTGCTTTTTGTTCCATCCTCATTTGCACATATTGCCATATATATACCAGTACTCACTTTTCTTCCATGTACATCCTTGCCATCCCAGGTTGCAATGCTTCCATTGGAAACAGTTTGATAGATAAGGTTTCCATTCAGGTCGGTAATTTTGACCTGAGTATTAGCGATCAGCCCGGTTATTGTTATGATGCCATTGTAGTTTTCTCTGACCGGGTTGGGGTAAGCATATACGTTGGTATACACATCAGAGGATTCGGCAGCATCGCTCTGATAGGATATAAGGCCATTATTCGTTCCGATAAAAACTTCTCCCGACACAGGATTGATAGATAGAGACATGATGTTATCCGACAACAAAGGACTGTTTTTACTGGTAAAATGCAAAATTGTTTCCTGACCATTTTCTGACATTAAATATAATCCGGAAGTCTCTGTTCCAATCCATTTTCTGTTTGCCCCATCAATGGCAATTGCTTTGATTTTTTCATTCTGAAGTAAATAATCGGCCAGTCCTGTTCCGTCATTTCGTGGAATTTTTACCCTGGAACAGGTATAACCTTCGTCAAAGGCTTTTGAAGGATTATAAAAAAGTAGTGGTCCCATATCGGTTCCTGCCCAAAATACCCCATTTTTGTCTTGTACCAGACAATAATAGTAAGTAGGGTTGATATTACTTCCAACATTATCTATATCAGCCAGTTTTGATATGAATATGTTTTTATCATCACTTTGATCTTTTAACGTCCCATTATCATCCCAAATAAATATTCCCGGAGTATATCTAACAGAGGGTACCCATTTTTGATTCGGATTAAGATTTGAGATAACAATCTTCCCTAAAGTTGGTAACGCAGAACTGGGATAATACAATTTACTCCATTCGCCTGTATTTAATAATATCTTAATGGCAGAAGTAGAGCCCATGTTCGCAAAGAAAAGGTTTCCGTCTTTATCGTAAACAGCACCATCTAATCTTATATAAGAATATTCTACTGAACCTGGAACGGCGGTTTCTATGGTTGAATTTGGTGAATTATGATGATACCAATTGACAAAGGCATCGTTCTTGAATTCATATAAGCCATTACCATACGAAGTTACAAAAAAGTGTGTATTATCTGCAGGGTCTACCGCAACATTTACGAAATCCAATGCTGCACTTTTTGTAATTGTTTGTATATTACTTCCACTGATATTTTTCCACATATTATTCTCATAAATCATGACTTGTCCCGGGGTGTTGTATGAACCTGCCCACCTTCCTCCTGCAACCATAAACATTTTTTCCCCTGCGAAAGTGATATCCCATGGAATATTTACTGCAGGTCCTAAAGGTTTGTGGTTGTTAAGTTTACCTGTTGTAGATTGATACGAGATAATTCCCTGGGTCAATCCTGCGAGCCAGTAGATATCGTTTACAGTATCATATTCAATGTCAGGTGAACTGGCAACATTAATTTCACTTTTGTTAAAAGACTCATCCAACAGGTACAGTGTATTTGACCCGTCACCAGCAATTAGTTTACCGTTGGAAACATTAATTGTTGTAATTGTTTTCTCTGGGACTCCATTATTGTCCTCATCAAAAAGTAATTTCCATACTCCGCCAGTATCCTGTTTGTAGAGTTTATTGCCTCTTAAAAGCATTAATTTGCCAGCGAAACTAAACATTGATTGATAAGAACCAGAGCCGGGAAGTCCGGAAGTGTTTTCCCAAAACTCATAATTCACAAGATTATGATTATTTGCGTTGGCGCTATATACAGAGTTAGCTGTAACGGCATAGATTTTCCCGTTGTATATTGTTGTTGATAATATTTTTACTTCGGTGGAGTTAGTTCCTATAATATAGGTATCTGAGATTTCTTTTCTTTTCATGTTGAGTAACAGTATCCCGAAATCACAAGACAAATAGGCTGAATCTCCTTTAAAGAAAACATGATTGACTCCTTTTCCGGAACTCATTTGTTTGTTGTGCAAATCTGGGATATTATTTACTCCCGCTGAGTGCATGATATCAATGTTTCCATTTAAATAGATTATCAACAACTGGTTGTTGGCCTTGTCAAAATCTATTTTAACAATGTTTGCATCACTCAATCCGCTCATTTTACTGTAAAAATTCTGATCGTTAGTGTCTGTTTTACTTACAGAAAATAATGCCCCATCACTCACTGCGTAAATATTATTTGCCGACTGTGCAATTTGTGTAACACTATTGTAAGCCAAATGTGTACGCCATTTTCCCATGGCTACAGGTTCATCAGTCTGACCGAAAATAATCAGCACAAATAATGATAAAATGATTGTAACAAGCCCCTTTTTCATTATAGATTCAAATATTTTTTTAATTCATTAATAGCTAACGCTCTATGACTGATTTTATTTTTGATTTCACTTCCTAATTCTGCAAAAGTTTGTGAAAAACCATTAGGCATAAAAACGGGATCATAGCCAAAACCTTTGTCCCCTGAGGTTGAAGAGGTAATATTTCCTTCAATTTTTCCCTCAAAATAATTAATCTCCCCCTTTTCAATCAAAGCGATTACTGTCCTGAATCGGGCTTTTCTGTTTGGATTTGATCTAAGTTCAGTCAACAATTTTTGCATATTCTTTTTTGAATCCTGCTCTTCGCCGGCATATCTTGCTGAGTATACCCCGGGTTTACCTCCTAAAGCATCTACTTCCAATCCGGTGTCATCAGCAAAACAATCGTACCCATATTTTTCATAAACGTGTTTTGCCTTAATGAGGGCATTTCCTTCCAGTGTGTCTGCAGTTTCGGGGATATCATCCAGGCAATTAATCTCTTTCAGACTAAGCACTTCAACCGTATTTCCCAGAACAGCTCTTACTTCCTCTAATTTGTGGGCATTATTTGTTGCAAAAACTAATCTTGTCATATTTATGTGTAAATCAAGAAACTGCAAAGATAATTATTTTCACAAATATATAAGGAAAATAGCAAGAATTCAGTTATATTCAACCAGATATTTTGCTAAGTAGTGTTTCAACAAGCTCTGATGAATTGAAATAATAAAAAAGTGTTATTTTTGTAAGTTATAAAGCATATTTTTTCTTTGTCTCTATGAATGTTAACTTACTGACAAATAACATGTTTAATGAAAAACAACAGGCGTGTTCCTGTATTATGAAGACGATTTCAGAAGTTTCAGTAATCATATTATTGTTGTTTTCCGGTTTTCAGTATACAGATGCTCAGACGAAACAGAGGGAGTTGTATGCTTTGACAAATGTTTATCATCATGCCGGGTTTGTTGCACTGAAAATAACCGACCCGTATTTATCGGTATTGGAATATTCAGGTGTGGGCTTCCAGTATGAATCCACAGCCAGTCGTTTTTTTAATCCTGCTAATCCGGTATTAGCCTCAAGCGCACGGATCTCAGGTTTGGCGGCAATGACTGTCAACCCGCGTTCAACAGCGTCAGTAACGTGGTTAGGGGCGAATGTATCCTGGGGTGTTCAATATTATTACAGAAATTTTGAAGATGTACTTTTGTTGGGAGGGGCGAACGTAGATGTGGATTTTGCGTATAAGATGAATTCAAGAAATGTGAATAATCCCATTAATATTGATTTGGCTACGAATCTCAATCTGACACTTGGAGGGAGGTACTATATTCATACCAAAAACAGGATATTACAATTGAATGCCGGTGTTGAATTTCCGGTAATGGGCTGTATGTTTGTTCCTTATCCCGGTTTTAGTTATTATGAAATGTATTCTACAAAAATGTATATGGATGCAGTCCACTTCAGCTCTCTTCACAATAAACAGGGATTGAAACAGTTTTTTTCCATTGATATTCCGTTTAGATATTCAACCTGGTCGTTCGGAGTAGGTAAAAATGATTTGAAATACACGGCTGACAGTCAGGTTTACAGTTATTCGGATTTTACTTTTGTGATAGGAATAAGCTATGATATGATAGGATTTTCCGGAAGAAAAGCGAATGTTCCCGATTTTTTTATTAGTCCCAGGTATTAACTTCCAGATATGAAAAAATATTTTTTACAGCTATTATTGGGAATGGCAATGTTTTCGTCATGCATTGAAGATCCTTTTCTGCCCGGGAACACCTACCGTGAGAATTTTGAAACTTTGTGGAGGATAGTGGATACAAAGTATTGTTATTTGGATACTAAACACATCAATTGGGATTCGGTTTATACGGTTTATAATTTGAGGTTGGCAACAGATACGATAAATGAAGTCACTTTTTTTGATGCGATGGCGGAAATGCTGACCACCCTTAAAGACGGACATGTAAATTTGTATTCCGGATTTGACAGAAGCCGTTATTGGAAATGGTTTACCGAGTATCCTGCCAATTTCAGTTCCACATTGATTTACAATGAGAATTATCTGGGCGACCATTACCGGAGTGTAAATGGGTTGAGATATGCAAAGATTGCCGGAGGAGAGGTTGGTTATGTTTATTATTCGAGTTTTTCCGACAGTTTTTCTGATCAAAACTTCCGTTATATCATTCAGTATTTTGCAAATTGTAAAGGTTTGATTCTAGATGTCAGAAACAATGGTGGGGGGTCGGCCGATTTATCCAACAGGTTAGCTTCTTATTTCTTTCAACGGGATACCGTGAGCTTATACATGCAGCATAAAACCGGACCCGGGCATTCTGACTTTTCGATACCCCAGCCTATGAAAACAGGGGCAAACAAGGATATTCAATGGCAATTACCTGTAGTTGTTTTGGCTAACAGATCATCCTATAGTGCGACCAATATGTTTGTTTGCCGTATGAAAGATGCACCACAAGCGCTTATTGTAGGCGATATGACCGGTGGAGGAGGAGGAATGCCGTTGTCAAATGAACTTCCTAACGGCTGGATGGTCAGATTCTCTGCAAGTCCCATGTTTGATGGCAATATGCAACATATTGAATTCGGTATTGAGCCGGATGTTTATGTTGAGTTAGATTCATCAGATGTGGCGAAGGGAAGAGATACGTTGATTGATTATGCTGTGGGTAGAATAGTAAATTAATATTTACCCCATATGACTTATATGGTTATAAAATAATGAGAAAATTAAAGATAACAGAACTGGAGCGCTTAACTCCAGCTGAATTCCAACAAAAGGAAAAGACTCCTTTGGTGGTTGTGCTTGATAATGTGCGGAGTTTGCACAATGTAGGATCGATTTTTCGTACTGCTGATGCCTTTCTGACGGAAGCAGTTTATTTATGCGGAATAACGTCAGTGCCACCACATCCTGAAATACATAAAACGGCCTTGGGAGCAGAGGATACCGTTACCTGGAAGTATCATGAGGACACACATAAGGCTATAGACGAGCTGAAAGCAGACGGTTATACCGTATATGCCATTGAACAGGCTGAGGGGAGTATTATGCTGCCAAAGTTAAATTTTGGGAAGGATATAAAGATAGCGGTGGTTTTCGGAAACGAGGTAAAAGGCGTACAGCAAAGTGTTATAGATATGTGTGACGGATGTATCGAAATTCCGCAATACGGAACGAAGCACTCATTAAATGTCAGTGTTACCGGAGGAATTATAATTTGGGAAGTATTTAAGAGATTAAGTTATGGATTGGAGAGATAAGCTAAACGCATTGAAAAGTAATTTACCTGAAGGAGAAGAACCTGTTCCTGTTGTAAAGGAACAGAAACCGGGAAAGCAAAAGGAACCTTTGCGGGTGGAGATGGACAAAAGAAACGGAAAGCCGTCCACCATCATATCAGAATTTCAGGGAACTGACGATGAACTGAAAGAGCTGGCAAAAGTTCTGAAAGTAAAATGCAGTTCAGGCGGATCATCCCGTGATGGGGAGATCCTCATACAGGGAGATTTTCGCGAAAAAATAGCCGGGCTCCTGACAGAACTCGGCTATAAGGTTAAGCGGATTAGCTTTCCTACACCTCCCACTGCTCCAAAGAGTCAATCAGGTCGTCAAAAGTCTTGATAGAGGCTTTTTCCTGTTCTTTGGCAATTTGAGCTACCAGCGCGTCATTATATGTTTCAGCAGGCACGTCTCTGATTACCCCCAACGCAATTGGAAATTCAGGGGCTTCCATGTTAATGAGTTTTAAGTGTAGCGTTGTGTCCTGAGTTTGTGCATCGTGGGTGAGAATATCATCTTCAGTAATGCCGTTTTCTCCAATGGTAACAACTTTCAAATTAAAGCCATCCAGAACAAGTCCTTTGTTGTTTTCTTTTCCGAAGATCATTTTTTTGCCGTGTTCCAGCACAATGATCCTGTCTTCGCGGGTGGTTTTTTCCGACAGCCATCCGTGGGCTCCGTCATTGAAGATAATGCAGTTTACAAGACATTCCACCACTGAAGTACCTTTGTGCTTTGCCGCCGCCAGCATGGTCATCTGTGACGACTTCAGGTCCACATCCAACAATCTTCCAAAAAAGGTACCTCTTGCTCCCAAAGTCAGTTCACCGGGGCGGAAAGGCAATTCCACAGTTCCGTAAGGAGAGGATTTGGTAACATATCCTTTTTTAGTAGTCGGTGAAAACTGGCCTTTCGTTAATCCATAGATTTGATTATTGAATAGCAGAACGTTTATATCAATGTTGCGGCGTACACTGTGGATAAAATGATTTCCACCGATAGCCAGACAGTCACCGTCGCCGGTAATTTGCCATACAGTAAGTTTCGGGTTAGCCACCTTCACTCCGGTAGCGATCGCTGCACCGCGACCGTGGATGGTATGAAATCCATAGCCACTTGTATAGTACGGAAGTCGTGAAGAGCATCCGATTCCCGAAATTACAGCCGTATCAGTAGGAGAAACTCCCAGTTCAGCCATTACTTTCTGTAAAGAGCTTAAAATAGCATAGTCGCCACAAGCAGGGCACCAGCGAACATATTGATCGCTTTTAAAGTCTTTAGCCGTATATTGTTTAACTTCGATTGGTTCCATGATGTATTATTTTAAAAGTGAACTGATGTGATCTTCCAGTTCTGCAACAGTAAATGGTTGTCCCTGAACTTTATTGTATTGCAGGTATTCAGCAGGTACTTTCGACCGCAGATAGGTAGCAAACTGACCACTGTTTAACTCGCAAACCACTATCTTTTTATATGATTTAATAACCTTAGCGGTATTTCTTGGAAGAGGGTTGATGTAATTAAAGTGAGCCAGTGCCACTTTCCCTCCATTTTTATTGATGTTGTTCACGGCGCTGATCAGATGGCCGTGAGTAGTTCCCCAACCAATGACTAACAATTCAGCATCAGGATTTCCTTCCACTTTTAATTCCGGAATTACGTTGGAGATATAATCAATTTTTGCCTGACGCGCAGCCACCATTTTTTCATGATTTACAGGATCAGTAGAGATAGCTCCTGTGGTATAATCTTTTTCGAGACCGCCATTGCGATGTTCAAAGCCTTCCATTCCGGGAACACTCCAATAGCGGATATTTGTTTTCGGATCACGTGCAGTTACTTTTGCACCCTCCATACCCGGTTTCACATAATGCGGATTGATAGCAGGCAGATCAGCTAACTTTGGTAATTTCCATAAGGAGGTTCCATTCCCAATAAACGCATCTGTTAATAGAATAACCGGAGTCATATGCTCCAGCGCTATTTTGGAAGCCATAAAAGCATAATGGAAGGAGTTGGCCGGTGTAGATGCTGCCATTACCACGGCCGGGCTCTCGCCGTTACGGCCATATAAGGCCTGCAACAAATCGGTTTGTTCGGTTTTGGTAGGCAATCCTGTTGACGGGCCTCCACGCATCACATCCACAACAACAATCGGAAGTTCTGCCATTACAGCCAAGCCGATTGCTTCGGTTTTAAGGGCAAGTCCGGGCCCTGAAGTATTTGTAGCAGTCAGCGCACCTGCAAATGAAGCACCCAGAGCTGTTGTAATACCTGCAATTTCATCTTCCGCCTGTACAACTTTAACTCCCATATCTTTTCTAAGTGCCAGTTCATGCATAATATCAGATGCAGGAGTAATAGGATAACTTCCGAGGAATAATTCCAGTCCGGCTTTTTTTGCCGCAGCAATCAGCCCCCATGCAGTAGCTTTATTTCCACTGATGCTGGTATATTTTCCCTTAGGTGTTTCTTCTGATTTATCTACCAGATATGTTGATAAAGCCAAATGGATATTGTTCCCGTAGTTGAAACCGTCGGTTAGCACTTTAAGATTCGCATGAAGAATATCCTGTTTTTTTGCGAATTTTTCATTCAGGAAATGAATGGCTTGCTCGATAGGGCGGTTGAATAGCCAGCAGATCAGACCCAGTGCAAACATATTTTTGCTTCGTGATACAGACTTATTGTCCATCCCGAAATCTTTGAGACTTTCCTGAGTGATGGAAGTCAGCGGTACCGGTACTAATTGTACTGTGTCCGAAAGGCCAAGTTCTTCAAAAGGATTATCCGTTTTGAATTCTGCCTTCTCAAGATCTTTTGTCGTGAAGGAATCAGCATCAAAAATCAGCAGTCCGTGTTTTTTTATTCCTTTCGCGTTGACTTTCAGTGCTGCGGGATTCATTGCCACAAGTACGTCTGCATCATCACCGGGAGTATAAATTTTACCGGAACCCAGATGAACCTGAAAACCCGATACTCCTCCCAATGTCCCCTGAGGAGCACGTATTTCCGAAGGAAAATCGGGGAAAGTAGAAATTTCATTACCAAGAATAGCCGACAAATTGGAAAATAAGGTGCCAGTGAGCTGCATACCGTCTCCGGAGTCTCCGGTAAAACGAATGACCACACTTTCCAATTCGGTTGTTTTGTGTTTTTCCATATCTATAATGAGCTTTATCTATTTGTTATTTTTTATTTTACCATATAAGTCATATAAGGAACATATAAGTTCAATTTACAACTTTATCTTCTATAATTGTTTTTTTAACGATTTAACACTTCAAAGACACACAAAAGCTTATATGTTCCTTATATTCCTTATATGGTTTTTAAAATTAAATTTGCAGAGGATATAACAATTAAAACTCTGCATTGTTCGGTGTACGTGGGAACGGAATTACATCACGGATATTCCCCATTCCGGTTACAAATAACAATAAACGTTCGAATCCGAGACCAAAGCCTGAGTGTGGAGCTGTACCGAAGCGGCGGGTATCCATATACCACCATATATCTTTCTCAGGTACCCCCATTTCAGTAGCACGCGTTTTCAGCTTGGTATAATCTTCTTCACGTTGTGATCCTCCGATAATCTCTCCGATTTTAGGGAAAAGCACGTCCATGGCGCGAACTGTTTTTCCATCGTCATTTTGTTTCATATAGAACGACTTGATTTCTTTCGGATAATCAGTCAGGATTACCGGTTTTTTGAAATGCTGTTCAACGAGGTATCTTTCGTGTTCCGATTGCAGGTCGGTTCCCCAACCAACCGGGAACTCGAACTTCACACCTTTGGCAACAGCCTCTTCCAAAATCTTTATACCTTCGGTGTAAGTCAGTCGTTTGAAGTCGTTTTTAATAACAAAGTTTAACCTTTCTATCAATTCTTTATCATACATTTCACACAGAAAGTTCAGGTCGTCCTGACATTTTTCCAATGCCCAGCGGATACAATACTGTATAAAGTCCTGCGCCAGTTGCATGTTTTCTTCAATCTCATTAAAGGCCACCTCCGGTTCAATCATCCAGAACTCGGCAAGATGGCGGGGAGTGTTGGA
>JAYFQH010000032.1:0-96308 GCA_034927265.1 Paludibacter sp. | reverse complement strand
ATTCCCTTGTTCTATCTCTGATACTAACGATAATTTGAAGGATAATGTGTAATCCTTTTGACTTCGTTTCCTGTACTGATTTTTAATCTCTTCCATAAAATTACGCTTTTTATTGTAACGCTATTTCAGGACGAGACAATATCAAACTAAAAGAAGAAGACCAGTTGATTGTCGGTCTTCTCCTTTTAGTATATTTCAATTATCAATTCTTCAGCACCTTTCCAGCCATATCAACCGATGGAGTTTTCATTGTAACCAGATACAGACCAGCAGGAAGTTCTGACAAATCAAACTCATTCACGTTTGTCATTGCTTTTACCTGTTGACCCTGTAAATTAAAGATTTTCACCTCATTCAGAGAAAATCCATCTTTAATATACACTTTGCCTGATGTTACAGTTGGGTACAAAAAGTCATTTTGTTCTTCAACAACAGGATTGTCGACACCAGAAGCGAAGTTAATCTTTCTGTCAGCCAGAATAAGCACCTGGCCAGCATTTACAGAGTAAGATGTATTATTGCTACTGACATCAGTCGATTCACCGGTGATAGCATTGTACCACATCCCGGTTTTAGGGAAAGTAGCATAAATTGTTGCCGCAGCATCAGGTTTAAAATTACCCATCACCACCAAATTCAGATCACTATGTGTCAGCGTAATGACTCTTCCATTATCCCAATTGGAGGTTCCTATTTGTAAATCAAAATTACCTTCGGTGAATGCTATTGGGAACAATTTACGTATAGAGATTATTTTTGAAACAGTTTCGTAGACAGCTTTTCTGTGTGCAAGATCGAGCCATCCCCAGGCTGAAGGTTTTGCATTGGTTCTTCCTCCCTGTGATTCAATAGAATAATCGTATCCTAGTTCCTGAAACTCCCACAGCATTTTCGGACCGGGAATTAATGTGGCAAAAGCAATATTCAGGGGAACTCTGCTTATTCTGTACAAAGAATCAGTTTTTACAGTACCTGAACCATAGGTTTTTGCTTTAAAGAAATTTCTTTCTTCATCGTGACTTTCGGCATATCCTACCCACTTGCGTGGTAAAGAATTCATTCCGCCAAAATCACTATCTGAAGAATATCCCATAGCAGCTTGTGAAAAAGCATTATTGACCTTTCTCCAAAGATACATTCCGTTATTTGCCAAAGCTAGTTCTTCATCATAGTTACAGAAATGTTCAAGAATGAACATCACATCAGCTTTCACTGCTTTTGTCGCATTGTAATAATCCGTAAGGATGTTGACACGTGACTGGTCATAGTTCGACGAAGTGCTTTCGTTACTTGTATTTTGAGTAAAACCCTTTGTCAAATCAAGCCGGTAACCATCTACTTTATATTCCTGTATCCAGTATTGTAATACTCTTTTGAAATATTCTCTTGTACCTGAATATTCATGATTAAAGTCGTGAAAAACACCATAAGGATGAGGAGCGTCCACATTGAACCATGGATTGGTCGAAGAAGTTTTGCTTACAGAAGCATTCCAGTATAGGGCAGCCATTGGGTTGTTACCTGTTGCATGATTAAATACCACATCGACAATTACCGCTATGCCACGCTTGTGACATTCGTCAATAAATTTCTTGTAGGTTTCCGGAGATCCATAAGCCTTATCAGGAGCAAAATAATGATTTGGATTATATCCCCAGCTTTCGTTTCCGTCAAATTCCTGTATTGGCATTAATTCAACAGCAGTTATACCAAGCGTTTTCAAATAATCAAGTTTTGCAATCGCAGCCTCAAGAGATTTTTCAACCGTAAAATCCCGAAGTAACAACTCATATATCACCATATTATCACGCGATGGCATGGTAAAGTTTGCCACTTCCCAATTATAGACAGGTTTTGCAGTCTGAAATGTTGCTACCAGGCCTTCGGTTTTACCTGCAGGATAAGCTTTAAGATCAGGGAAGCGGTAGTACTTCTCATTTATCCACGGGTCATTCCAGGGGTCTAAAACCAGTTCGGTATACGGATCGCTGATACGTAAACTTCCATCCACTAAGTACTGAAAACCATATATACGACCTGGCGTTAGATTATTGATAGTCAGCCACCAGTACTCCCCATCTTTTTTCATTTGATAGGTATTCATTTTCGACCAGTCATTGAATTCCCCGATAACAAAAACATTACTCTTTGAAGGAGCATGAAGTACCAACGTTACAGAAGTATCACTATTATAATTGATTCCGTTTTTAACTCCTGAAGGTCTGACTTCGGAGACTACAGCTGAAGGCACATTAACCCGCAGGGTATCATACACCGTTGTACTACCAGTTGTGGCCACAGCGACAACGAGATAATCATTTGGTGTAATGAACTGGTAAGGATAACTCAAGGTCGTTGTGGCTGTTTTTGAAGCAATAACAGTACCATTTACCGACAAACTTAAGTCGGCAGTTAATGATGATGTAACAACAAATGAAACAGATGAACCTGCCGTTACACTTTGATTTGTGGTGGGACTTGTAAATGCCACATTCAGCCCAGCGTCATATAATGGAACAAATATATCGGTACCACCAACATCCTTACCTTCCTTATATATAGTACCGGTAGGTGTGCCATTTCTGAAAACAAAAGCCAGTTTGTTCACCACTTCACCCGCAGTTAGACTATAATAACCTGTCATATTGGGTGTAATAATGAGCTTCCATTTATTATTACCCAATGAAGTCATTTTATACTTTGCCGCATTATCTCCCCAGGTGGGTGCATGTTTCCAGTCTTTATCAGTAACACTGGCGGTGGTTATGACACCCGTGTGGGCATAGATACCATCAGTACCTGTGTAATCTTTCAAACCTGCAGTGCCTTTTGTGGCATCATAGATAATTTCAATTTGTCCGGTGTAATCTTTAGTAATGAATGCCGGATTTGTCACAATAATTTGTGCCTGACAAATGAGCACCCATAAACTTACGCAAAATAAAAGTAAGGATTTCTTCATATAGCATTCAGTTTAAACATTTGATTACAAATGTAATCTATTGAATACTCCTTTAATGCAAAACTATTCTATTTGAGTAAAGAATTAATCGCAAACGATTGCGACTATAACAATATAAAGAGGCAAAAGTTGACAATAAAGCTAACAGGAAGGAAAAAGAAAGCTTCAGAATTCAATAATTTCCATATCCTGTGCAAGGATGGTTTGCTGAAATACCGATTTTGCTTCTGCAAGTAATTGGTGTTGATCAGCGTATCTGGCAGAAAAGTGTCCGATCAACAATTTTCCAACCCCGGCTTCCAAAGCAATTGTTGCAGCCTGAGCAGCAGTAGAATGCATAGTTTTCTTTGCACGTATTTTTTCAGATTCAGCGAAAGTAGCTTCATGATAAAGCAAATCAACTCCTTTGATTAAGGGAACAATTTTTTGGGAATATGCTGTATCAGAACAGTATGCATAACTGATAGTCTTATCGGGAGCAGAAGTTAAACGTTCATTAGGAATTATTTCCCCATCTGAATTAATAAAATCAGCGCCACTTTTAATTAGATGAAGTTGTGATACAGGTACCTTATAAAAATCAACCATCTCACGGATAATATGGCGGTCGCGTGCTTTTTCCTTAAAAAGAAAACCGCTGCATGGCACTCTGTGTTTCAAAGGAATTGAATAAACAGAAATGGAACGATCGTCAAATATCAATTCATTTTTTGTTGTATCATACTCTTCAAAAATCAACTTAAACGGCAGGTCTTCACAAAAGAAAGCGATCTGAGTTTCAAATAATTTTGTGATCCCGACAGGACCATGTACGTATAAATCAGCTGTTCTGTTCAACATTCCGAACGATGATATTAAACCAATCAGTCCGAAACAATGGTCGCCATGCAGATGAGAAATAAAAATATGCCCCAATCTATTTATCTTCAGCCCCATTTGTCTCATTCTGATTTGAGTTCCCTCTCCGCAGTCAATCATATATTGCTTTTCTCTCAACTCCAGTATTTGTGAAGTCGGGAAATTATTGCGGGTTGGTAATGCTGAGCCTGCTCCTAATATGATTAGTTTACCATTCATATGAACCGGAATGATCAATAATGATAAAAGAACACTATTTTAAATGTAAGATTTCATCAATAAAACGAACAACACCTGCAACATCATCAGGATGAAACCAAAAAATATCCTTGTCTCTGTTGAACCAGGTCATTTGGCGTTTTGCGTATCTTCGGGAATTCTGTTTTATCATTTGCACAGCCTCCTCAAGCGTACATTTTCCTTCCATATAATTAAAAAGTTCCTTATACCCCACAGTGTTCAGGGTATTCAAATGTCTGTAATTATAAAATTGAGATGCTTCCTGCAACAAACCAGCCTGCATCATCATATCCACACGTTGATTAATGCGTTCATACAATTCAGGCCGTGGTCTGTTCAAGCCTATTTTGAGCACATTAAAGTTACGTCGTTTCCTCTGCCCCATCCTTTGAGATGAATATGGTTTACCAGTTTGCAGGCATATTTCAAGTGCGTGAAGTACACGCTTATAATTTTGCAGATCCACCTGATTATAATATTCCGGATCAAGTCTCTTCAATTCGTTTTGAATATATACAAGCCCTTTTTCTGTATATAGTTGTTGACACTGACTTCTGATTTCATCATTCACCGAAGGGATGTCATCCATACCATTACAGACGGCATCAATGTACATCATAGATCCACCTACCAGCATGACCACACGATGTTTCACAAAAAGTTCATTCAGCAATTTGAGAACGTCTTGTTCGTAGGTTCCGGCATTATAAATGTCATGTATGGAATGAGATCCTATACAATAATGCTGAAATAATGTAAGTTCCTCGTCGGTAGGGGCTGCCGTCCCAATTTTAAGTTCTCTATAGAATTGTCTTGAGTCAGAGGAGATAATTGGAGAATTGAATCTCTCAGCAAGACTAAAACTTATCCTTGTTTTGCCCACACCAGTAGGTCCGAGCAAAACGATCAATGTTTCGGGATATTTAGCAATAAAAGAGGATGAATCAAAATTTGTCGTCATTAAATAAACTGGTATCGTCAAAATTCATATCGCCAAAACCTTCCTCATCAAGTTCATCAAGATTAAAATCTTCATCACCATAGAAATTTTCGTCGATATTCAGTTTTGAGCCGGCAATAAATTCTTCTTCAGAAATAGCCTGAACAGGAGGATTACCTTTTGAACTAACACATTCAGGTTTACTCATTCTGATGCCCGGAACAATTTCAGTCAACTCCATAAAGAAAGCTCTTTCAGTCATCAAATCAAAAACATAGAGTAGCTTCTGTTTTTCGTCTGAAAGTAAGTCTTCCAGTTTAGTATCTTCCATTACCAGATTATCGTATTCAGAACTTGATTCCATTTCCATCAAAGTCACTTCCTGACCTTTTTCCCAGTCATCTGAACAGATAAAGAAAGTAGTAAGAAGATTTTTTTCATATTTCACAGCATCCAATATGGCGTTATGCAAATCTAAGAAAGTAGCCTCAGAATCAATAGAGATAACACGTACAAAATTATCTGCTTCATCCGATAAAAGTGTAAATTTAAATACCATAGAGTTTTGTTTTTAATTTCGATGTAAAAATAGTATTTTTCGGCGAAATACAACCATTTTACATGAAATTAAAACTGGTAAAAACAAAAAAAAACAGAAATATCCGTTTCATTTAATCACCCATCACCTATCATAAATAAAAACGCCATAAATGGCGTTTTTATTCATTAATCTCCGCTTTTGGTTCTTCGCTATTCGCTACTCACTATTCGTTCATTTTTCACCCTTTCAGCTTTGCCTCGATCTCTCTGACGCTGGTTCTGAAGCTCTTGTCAATCTCCATCAAATCTCCGACAATTTTGCAGGCATGGAGTACCGTTGCATGATCCCTTTGACCGATCAAATCCCCAATCGACGAGAGTGAGTTTTTTGTCATTTGTTTTGACAAATACATCGCAATCTGGCGGGCTTGTACCACTTCTCTTTTTCTGCTTTTTGTAGAAATTGCATCCACCGACAGAGAGAAATAATCACACACGATATCACGGATTCTTTCCACAGTATTTACTTTTGGAACAATACTCACAATACGGCTTACCACTTTTTCAGCCAGACGAAGATCAATAGAGATATTGGCGAGTGTAGAATGGGCCAGCAACGACACAAGTGTTCCTTCAAGATCACGAACATTATCTGTCACATGGTCAGCAATATAATCCACAACCTCCTCGGGGATCTCCAATCCGTCACGATAAATCTTATTTTCCAGAATTGCTTTTCTCAGTTCAAAATCAGGTTTTTCGATTTCAGCCGACAAGCCCCATTTGAAACGGGTCAACAATCTTTGTTCCAGGCCCACCAACACCAGTGGAGAACGGTCAGAGGTCAACACCAACTGTTTACCTGTTTGATGCAGGTGATTGAATAAATGAAAAAAAGTATTCTGTGTGGCAGTTTTTCCGGCAAACTCCTGAATATCATCCACAATCAATACATCAATAGTCTGATAGAAGTTAAGAAAGTCATTTACCGAATTACTTCTTACAGCATCAGTATATTGAATCTGGAAAGTATTTGCCGATACGTATAACACCCTTTTTTCAGGATGTAACTGTTTTGTCATCACACCGATTGCATTTGCCAAATGAGTTTTACCAACGCCTGACTGTCCATATACGAACAGGGGATTAAAAATTGTTTTTCCTGGTTCATTAGCAATGCTGATTCCCGCTGTACGAGCCAGTTTATTACTGCTTCCTTCAATCAAATTATTAAAGTTGTAAGTAGGGTTCAGCTGTGGGTCAATCTCCGGCAAACGAGGTTTATGATACGGACTGATATAATTAGATGAAGTATTAACCTGTTTTGGCTTCTCATTGTTACCTTCACTGGGGATTCTGGTACCAGTACCGGTAGCCTGATCAATTAATACGCGATATTCAAGCCGTGTACCGTTACCGACCACCCTGTATAGGGTCATACGCAACAGATCAATGTATTTCTCTTCAATATATTCAACAAAGAATTGGCTGGGAACCTGCAATACAAATACATTTTTATCGTATTGTAACGGAATGATAGGCGTAAACCACGTATTATATGATGCTTCGCTAATATTATCCTTGATAACTTCCAGGCACTTATTCCACAATTTTTCAGGCAAGTTAGACATCATATCAGACAGATAGAAATTTTTTAAAATTTATACTTAAATTATTATTATTTTAGGATAAAATCATTTTGCTCAGGCAGCTTGTGATTTTCTTATTGCGATTAGCAGGGATACAAATTTCTGAAACATTTTTGAAATAAAAAACATCCCTAACTTTTCGGGTCATTTATCTTTTACACACAGGTCTAGTTTTCAACACATTACAATATTTCATTGACAATCAGAATATTAAGTAAAAAAAATATGAAATTCAATTGAATATAAGCAAATTAACAATTTAATAGATTTTTTACAAATTGAACAGTAAGAAATGCCCAAACTCTTGCATATTCGGGCATTAAACATTCAAAAAACAGTAATAAAGAAAAATGTGAAATTTTGTGTTATTTAGAACTAATATAAATAAAATATCTACTTTTCTTTGGAACCAAAAAGAGAAAAATGAACATATCTTTTTGGGTTTTTTTGTAAGTCAATCAGCAATTTATCTGCACTACCCGCAGTATTGCTCAGGTTTAAATAAAGCGATTTATCATTCACAAGAAGGCCAAGACTTCCTTCTGAATTTTTGATTTGCCCGGTAATGTGATTCAGGTCTTTGATGGTAAGATCAACATCATTAAAAGTTGACGCGAAATCAATCTTCCTGAGATTTCCACTAATGACTTTGAAGTCGCCTGTCACAGTATTTACATCACTGATAATTCCCGGCATATCTTTTTGTAGCATCTTTTTTAGTGCTGAAGAGCTTATTGCCAGATCGGCAGTCGTTTTTTCGATAGAACTAAGGCTGTTTTGAACCGATCCGCCATCCACCAGCAAACGTACAGATCGTAAAAGAGAATCGGCCTGCGTAGCAATACTTTCAATTTTAGGCACCATATCCCCCGCCAACTGATCCATCAATCCACTTCCCACCCGAGTTTGCAAAGTATCGCCAGAAACATACAAATTATTTGATTGTCCGGCCAAAGGATATACCAATTGAATAGCTTTTCCACCCATGAGGCCATCATCAAATAATTCGACAATTGCACCTTTAGGTAATACGATATCCTTACTAACTGAAATTTTAACCACAAAGGGGGTAGTTTGGGTAAAATCATATTGAACTTCTTCAACCTGACCCACTTTATAACCTTTAATATACACAGGAGAAGAAGGTACCAGGCCGTCTATGTTCTCATACACGCCATAATAGTAGTTTATCGGAGAAAATATATCAATCCCTTTTAAAAAATTCAAGCCAAAATAAAGGATAAATATTGCAGTCACAGTCATTAGTCCCACTCTGACTTCTCTTGTTATTTTTATTTTTTTCATTTGAAAATAAATTAGTTCTTTTATTTTTTGAATTTTAATGCCTCAGCAACTGTAATTTTCTTTTCACCGATAAATGCAATGACAAATGCATCGGGAAATTTTGTGCTGATATCTTTTTTTAATTTTGTGATTTTTTGATATTCCGTTTCAGCTCCGTAGGTATATTTATACATACCACTTTCTTTAAAGTAATCGACGTCCTTTAAGCCTTTAAACTCTGCATGATTATTTTTTAACAGAACAGGAGATGCCTTGATTTGGATTTTGTAAACCGGCACATCTTCTTTAACTTTAACTTCCACAGGGATAGCGGATGGTTCCTGTCTTCTTTCAACAGTATCCTCCGGTTTCGGCTCCTGGCGGATAGTTTGCACAGGGGGAGTATCATCAGCTGAATAATTCAGTTTCTTATCGTGGGTTTTCTTGTATCTGGCAAATGCTTTATAAATAGATTCAGCCATTTCATTCTGTCCACTATTGCTTGCAAGAAACATTTCTTCAGCATAATTTGAAATAAATCCTAGTTCAATCAGCACACTCGGACAGGCGGAGCGGTGTAGTACCCAAAAACCGGCTTGTCGTACACCGCGGTCGAATCTTTTGGCTCCCTGCGTAAATTGCTTCTGTATATCAGTTGCAAAAGTAATACTGTTATCAAGGTATGTATCCATCATAAATTCGAACATGATGTATGAGTCAACCGATGAAGGATCAAAACCACGGTATTTTGTTTTGTAGTCATCCTCAAGTAGCATCACCGAGTTTTCAGCCATGGCGACATCTAAGTTCGATTGAGTTTTGGCAAGACCAAGGGTATATGTTTCAGCTCCGTATGCAGCAGAACTTTTAGCTGCATTCACGTGAATGGAGATAAACATGTCAGCGTGATGATTGTTGGCAATAGATGCTCTCTCTTCCAATGGAATAAAAACATCCGTCTTTCTGGTATATACAACTTTCACATCCGGTAATCTTTTTTCAACCAGATCGCCTACTAATCTGACCACAGAGAGTGTAATATCTTTTTCTCTGGAGAATTTCCCCACCGCACCCGGATCCCGGCCACCATGACCTGCATCCAGCACCAGTACAAATTCCTTTTTTTGTGATTGCAGAGCACTGTTGGGCAGTAAAAATACAAAGCAGAAAAACAGAAAAAAATACTTTGTTGGTATTTTACACTTCATAAATCTCCTGAAATTGATTTTTTAAACTGAAAATATATGCAAAAGTACGATTTTATCCGATTCTATCCGACTCTACAGCGGTAATATTTCAAATTTATTATAAAAAAAAGTTATTAAATAAGACAACTGCTTTTTTTTGACTAATTTTGCACTTTATATAAAATGCTCAGCCCGGCCGGATGAAATCCTTTATTTTATTGATTTTTAATCATATTACGACAGTCATTTTACTATTTTGTATGATGGCTTTTTCATTTTCGGTCTATTCGCAGAATAATTTACTGTCGGATACCGTCCAAAATCCGACGATTGAAAAAGGAAATCCCACTCTCAACGACTCTGTTGGTTCACCTGAGAATCCGCTCATCGCCAAAAAGAAGCCAAATCAGATTGACGCAGAAATTAAATACAAGGCAAATGACTCAATCGTTCTCCTGGGTAATGGAACTGCTTTTTTACATGGAGATACTGAAATAAACTATCAATCCATTACGCTCAAGGCTGATTATGTAAGAGTAAAGATCGATAGTAGTCTTGTGTATGCAAAAGGCACACAAAATGAAAAGGGAGAAGTCATAGGAGAACCGGTTTTCAGTGAAGGAGAATCGTCCTACAACTCGAAAGAGCTGATGTACAACCTGAAATCAAAAAAGGGCTATATCCGCCATGTGGTAACTCAGGAAGGAGAAGGTTATATTATCAGTGACAGAACAAAAAAAACTGAAGACAACCTTTTTTGCATGACCGGAGGGAAATATACTACTTGTGAGAATCACGACCATCCTGATTTTTATCTGAGCATTTCTAAAGGGAAAGTAAAACCCGGTGAATATATTGTAACCGGTCCGGCGCATCTGGTAATTGCAGATGTACCGCTGCCGATCGCTCTGCCATTCGGTTTTTTCCCTTTTTCAAGCAAGTATTCATCAGGAGTGTTGATGCCAAATTATACAGATGAAATGACGCGTGGCTTTGGTCTTACAAACGGAGGGTATTATTTTGCCATTAACGACTACATGGATCTGGAGTTACGCGGAGACATCTATACCAAGGGCACCTGGGCATTATCGGCAACCACCAGTTACACAAAAAGATATAAATTCCGGGGCAATCTGAGTATCAGCTACCGCGAAGATGTAACAGGCGAAAAAGGCATGTCGGATTACAGCAAGGCCAACAACATGAGTATCAGATGGTCGCATTCACAGGATGCAAAAGCAAATCCTAACTTCACCTTTTCTTCCAGCGTAAACTTTTCCACAAGCGGATATAACCGTAGTAATGTCAACTCGTATTATCGCCCCGAGTTAAACTCGGAAAACACGAAAAGCTCTAGTATTTCTTTTACAAAAAGATTTGCCGATCTGCCTTCGCTGAATATTTCGGGAAGTATGCTCATTAATCAACGGACAAAAGACTCCACCATCAATCTGAGTCTGCCTAACATCAACCTATCATACAGCAGATTTTATCCCTTTAAAAGAAAAAATCCTGTTGGAAACGAAAGATGGTATGAAAAAATCAGTATGTCCTATACCGGTGCTTTTGCCAACAGCATCGATACCAAGGAAAATAAACTGTTATCATCTTCCTTTACACGCGACTGGAGGAATGGTATGAGACACAGCATCCCTATATCAGCAACTTTTAACCTGTTTAAATTCATTAATATTTCTCCCAGTATTAATTACACTGAAAGATGGTACCTTCGTTCCATCGAAAAGTCATGGGACAAGGTGGCTCAAAAAGAATTAAACGATACTACGGATGGATTCTACCGCGTTTTTGATTTCAACATGGGAGTATCTGCATCTACAAAACTATACGGATTTTACATTCCCCTGCGTTCTCTGTTCGGAGATAAGATTGATCGTATCAGACATGTAATGACTCCGAGTGTCGGATTCGGATACACGCCTGATTTTGGCGACCCGATGTGGGGTTATTATAATAGTTATACCAAAAGTGTTCAGTCAAAAACAGATCCGAATGTGTATACCAACTCAGAGGTAGAATATTCAAGATTTGCCGGTGCGCTATACGGAGTGCCGGGAAAAGGCAAATCAGGAAGCATCAATTTCTCTTTAGGAAACAATCTTGAAATGAAGGTCAGAAATGATAAAGACACTACCGGCACAACTCCTTTTAAAATAATCAGTCTGATCGAAAGTCTTAACATTGGCGGTAGTTATAACCTGGCTGCCGACTCAATGCGCTGGTCGCAGTTCTCTACCAGCATCAGACTTAAACTCTCAAAAAATTACTCATTAAGCCTCAGCACCAGTTTCGATCCCTACATGTTCGGTTTAACTTCATCTGGAAATCCGGTAAGAATAAATCAACTGAGGTGGAACAATGGTAAGTTTCCTCGTTTTCAGGGAACCAGCACTTCCTACAGCTACACTTTCAGCAATGAAACATTTAGTAAATGGTTTGGCAAAAAAGACATTGACAACAAGAATAAAACAGGCACTACATCCACACAGGACAAGTTTGAGAATATTGATGGAAGTCAATCAGATCCTTCACAGCAAAACTCAGGAAATAAACATGACAACGCTGCAACAGAAATTGCGAGTGATGGTTATACAAAAATTAAAATTCCCTGGAGTTTCAGCGTGAATTATTCCATCAGATACGGCAATTCAAGTATTTTCAACAAAGATAAAATGGAATATGAGATGGAGTTCTCTCACAATCTGAGTGTGAACGGCAATATATCGCTAACGCCCAATTGGAGAATCAGCGGCAATTCCACTTATGATTTCAGAGCTAAACAATTCACATATACCAGCATATCAGTCAACAGAAGTCTGCACTGCTGGAACATGTCGGCCAGTATCGTTCCTTTTGGCATGTATAAATCCTACAATTTTCACATAGGGGTGAATGCCAGCATGTTGTCTGATTTGAAATATGACAAAAGAAGCGAATACGGGGTGAACAATATTACCTGGTATTAGGTTATATAATTCGCCGGTTTAAGAAGAAACAAAAACAATTTAATTATAATAAACAATGAAAATTACAGCTAACAAATCAGTTTCAGCAACATACGAATTATTCGTTGATGGCGAGAAAGAAGGAGAATTGGAATTAATGGAAAGAGCAACTGCCGAAAAACCACTAAGTTTTATTTACGGTGTGGGAATGATGCTCCCAAAATTTGAAGAGAATCTCTTCGGTTTATCCGCCGGCGACAACTTCGACTTTGTGATCGGAGTTGAGGATGCCTATGGCGAATATGAAGACGAAAATGTACTCGATCTGGACCGTTCTATCTTCGAAATCGATGGAAAATTAGATGAAAAAATGATTTTTGCAGGAAATGTTGTACCTTTGATGGACTCAGAAGGCAACCGCCTGAATGCACAGGTAGTAGAGGTAACAGGCACACATGTCAAGGTAGATTTGAATCACCCACTGGCAGGTGAAACCCTTCATTTTAAAGGATCCGTACTCGAAGTACGCGATGCCTCTGAAAAAGAACTTGCTGCCCTGATGGGTGGTGGTGGTTGCGGATGTGGTTCAGATTGTGGTTGCGACGACGAAAAAGAAGATAGTTGCGGATGCGGCTCAGGCTGCGGATGCCATTAATATTTTGTTGAATTGTTGAACTGTTGAATGACTCGGGAATCCAACAGTTCAACGATTAAACGATTAAACATAAACAAACCATGTCAAACTCGATCGGAAAATTATTTACCTTCACCTCTTTCGGAGAATCCCACGGCAAAGGTATTGGTGGCATTGTTGATGGTTGTCCGGCTGGCATTGAGCTGGACGAATCGTTTATCCAGAAGGAACTGGACCGGAGAAAACCGGGACAATCCTCCATTGCCACACCAAGAAAAGAAGATGATAAGGTTGAATTTTTATCCGGAGTTTTTGAAGGTAAAACCACCGGGACTCCTATTGCATTTATTATCTGGAATCAGAACCAGCACAGTAAAGATTACGACCATCTGAAAGATGTGTACCGGCCTTCACATGCTGATTATACCTATGAGCAGAAATATGGCATACGTGATCATCGGGGTGGCGGTCGCAGTTCTGCACGTGAAACGGCCTCCAGAGTCGTGGCAGGTGCAATTGCCAAACTTGTTTTACAAAAACTGGGCATAAAGATTACCGCATATACTTCGCAGGTGGGACCTTATGCCATGACTCAGACACATGAGTCAGCCGACTTATCACTGATTGAAAGTAATATCGTTCGTTGCCCCGAAACCGAGGTCGCAGAAAAGATGATTGAATACATCTCGTCACTCAAAAAAGAAGGAGATTCTACCGGAGGTATCATTTCTTGTGTAATAAAAGGTGTTCCTGCAGGATGGGGAGAGCCAATATTCGATAAGGTGCAGTCACGACTGGCACAAGCGATGCTGAGCATTAACGCATCACACGGTTTTGATTACGGAAAAGGCTTCAACGGTGTTGCCCTCAAAGGCTCTGAAATGAACGATTCATTTTTTACCTCAGGCAACAAGATACATACAAGGACGAATTATTCCGGAGGAATTCAGGGTGGAATCAGCAATGGTGAGGACATTTATTTCAGGGTGTTATTCAAACCGGTTGCAACTATCTCGAAAAGACAGGATACGGTTGATAAAGAACTAAATGAAGTTGAACTGCAAGCCAGAGGAAGGCACGATCCATGTGTATTGCCGCGCGCAGTACCCATTGTTGAAGCAATGGCAGCCATCACCTTACTCGACTTGTATCTTAACTCCAAAGGAACATTATGAATCAGTCGGACAAATGGGCGGTAATTATTAACCTGAAGTCGGGTAAGAAGAACTTCCGGGTGCAGATGAATTATCTTTTCAAGCAGCTTGAAAAAGCTGGTATCACCTACGAACACCGTAGTACACAATTTGCAGGTCACGCGGTATTGATTGCCCGGAATTTTGCAAAGAACAACTTCTACAACTTCCTTATCGTGGGTGGTGACGGCACACTTAGTGAGGTGATCAACGGTATCTTTGGCGCTGACATTCCACATCACCATGAATTAAAGATTGCTTTGATACCAAGAGGTACAGGAAATGATTGGGCCAGATTCTGGGGGTTGACCAGGGACTACAAACATTCCATCAAAATTTTTCTGGAAGGAAAAAGCAAAAAGATTGACATTGGAAGAGCTGATTTTATGTTGGAAGGTGAATCTCAAAGTCGCTTCTTTATCAATTCGATTGGCTTCGGATTAGATGCAACCGTCGCCCATAACACCAACAGGCTCAAACGCTATGTTGGGAGTCACGCTTTGTTATATTTGATCGCTTTGGTGTGGGCTGTTTTCAAATTCAGACCCAAACCCGCAAAACTAAGCGCTATTGAGAGGCAGATTGAAGATGTTCTGTTTACCATGAATATTGCCAACGGTTGCTACAGCGGAGGAGGCATGAAACAAAATCCGGACGCACTTCCCTACGATGGATTATTCGATGTCATGATGGCACGTACCCCTTCTTTTAAAGATATTATTACAGCATTGCCTTTGGTTTTCAATGGCAAAATCCTCCAACATCCTGTCATCGAGTCATTCCGCACATCAGAACTTTTACTCAATACGCAAAACGGCAATTATTTTGAAGCAGATGGTATCGTAGTGCATTATGCTCCTCCGGTAAATATCAGAATTCTTCCCGGAGCTATACAGATGATTGTACCGTTGGATTGTTGAATCGTTGAATCGCATCAACAGTTAAACAATTCAACAGTTAAACAATAAATTTCTCCTTCTTTATCAACAGGCATAATCCCACAAAAGTAAAGAAAGCATTCAAAATCAGTCGTTCGTGGCTGAACACATATCCATTGAACCATACTCTGGAATTGAGGTCGAAAATCAGGCTTAATACCGGCGAAGCCAATGCTACCCATGGAACATAACGATCCTTTACTTTCTTCTTTACAAAGATGCCAAACACAAACATCCCGAGCAAAGGTCCATAAGTATAACTGGCTAATTTATAAACCGTATCGATGACGGATGCATTGTTCAGCATATTGATGACAAAAATCACAGCCGCCATCACCAGAGCCATTCCAAGATGTACTTTTTTGCGAACCACTGCCACCTCTTCATCTGTTTTCTTTTTTGGACTTTCAAGAATATCAATAACAAAAGACGTTGTAAGCGCAGTGAGTGCCGAACCAGCAGCAGCATAAGCAGCAGATATTAGTCCCACAATAAATAATACACTTACGATCACAGGGAAATAGCCCTGTGTTGCCAGCAACGGGAACACCTCATCACCTTTTTCAGGAAGGACAATATTATTTTTTGCCGCAAAAGTATAGAGCAACACACCCAACATCAGGAAAAGCAAATTCACAAATATCTGCAGAACACCTCCGGTAATCATGTTTTTTTGCGAATCGCGGGAATTCTTACAACTCAGCGTTTTTTGCATTAAATCCTGATCCAGCCCGGTAATGGCAATTACTGTAAAGACCCCTGCCAGAAACTGTTTGAAGAAATAACGGTTATCGTTTACATCTTCAAAAAAGAATACTTTCGACATTTCGGAAGCACCAATAATACCAAATAAATCTCCACCTAAATTACTGGCTATATAATAAATACATAAACCTACAGTAACTATCAGACTGAAGGTTTTAAGCGAGTCGGTCCATATCAATGATTTAACACCCCCTCTGAAAGTATAAAGCCATACTATTCCTACTGTGAAAATCAGATTCAATACAAATGGCAGTTTAAGGGGGCCGAAAACCAATAATTGCAGTACTACGCACACAATAAATAGACGGATGGAAGCCCCCAACATCTTGGATACAAAGAAGAACCACGCTCCGGTTTTGTAGGTCGACATTCCGAAACGGTTTTCAAGATACTCGTATATTGAAACCAGATTCATTTTATAAAAGAGCGGTATCAATACAAAAGCAATGATTAGTTGCCCAACAGCAAAACCCAGTACCATTTGCAGATAAGAAAAACCACTTGTCGCCACCATTCCGGGGACAGAAACAAAAGTTACACCCGAAATAGCAGCGCCGATAGTGGCAAATGCCACTACATACCAGGGAGACTTACGGTTCCCTGAGAAGAAACCGGCATTATCAGCTTTTCGACCAGACAGATAAGACACGCCAAACAAAATGGCAAAATATAATACTATGGTGAGGAGTATGAGTATTGGAGACATCTGCAATTAAAAATTAAAAATTAAAAATTAAAAAAATTTAGAGATTAGATTTTTGCTTTGTTGTAAGTATAATTTTAGCAAGGATTTTACAAAGTTCATCAGCATCATTAATTATACTTATTTTTTGTTCTTCTGTGATATAATCTGTCGCGAAAAGCAATTTTATCCAATAAATTGTTTCCCGGGCTTCTTTGTAAGAAATGGATAACTTTGATAAAAAATCTTTATCAGACTGACCTCCAACACTTTCCTCAACATTTGCACCGATAGAAGTTCCACTACGTAAAACCTGTTTCGAAAGTACAAATTCTTTTTTCTCATTTTGCAAATGTTTGTACAAATTGACTATTCTAACTGCAAACGAAAATGATTTTTCCTGTAAAATATTATACTTTGCCATTACTTTTAATTCTTAATTCTTAATTGTAAATTAAATATGTTTTTCGTTGAACTTTAAATTTCGTGACATCATCCGTCCACATTGCTTTGATTTCCTCGGCACTTTTTCCCTGAATGATCATTTTTCGAACATAATCAACTCCAATAAGTTTCTCAAAGAATGAACGGAAGAAATAATCATCCATATTCAGATTCTTATAGGCATCAATCAGATACGACAAATCAATCCCTTTATTCAGAATTTCCTCATCTGAAAGAGTACTGAGATTCACACCATAACACAAACGATCTTTTTGAGGCGGCTCTTTTGCTGACTTCATACTCCGTGGAGTAAACGAATATTGATAACCAAGCATATTAGGGTGTCCGTAAATCTGGAAAGGTAAATTTGTGCCACGCCCCAGACTGACCGGAGTTGCTTCAAAATAACAAATAGAAGGATAGAGATAGATGGCAGTCATATTTGGCAAATTGGGCGAAGGAGGCACTGGGAGCCTATAAAGGGTTTGGTGAGTGTAATTGAGACATGGAATCACCTTCAGCTGGCAAACACGGCCTTCGGGCAACCATTTTTCGCCATTTACCATTTGTGCCAACTCACCCAGTGTCATTCCGTGAACCACAGGGATAGGCAGCCAGCCCACCCCCGATTTATACTTCATATCCAGAATGGGGCCATCAACATAATGTCCGTTAGGATTTGGACGATCCATGATCACCATTAGTTTCTGACTTTCGGCACAGGCATCCATTAATTTAACCATAGAGATGTAATAAGTATAAAATCTCAAACCAACATCCTGAATATCAACAACAAGTACATCAAATTTATCCATACTCTCTTTGGCGGGTTTACCTGCATCACCATCATAGAGCGACAAAATAGGCACTCCGGTTTTTTCATCAACAGAGCTATCAACATGGTCACCTGCGCCAGCATCCCCCCGAAAACCATGTTCAGGAGAAAAAACAGCAGTTACATTCACTTTGTTTTCTATAAGCACATCGAGTGTATGTTTCCCGTTTACAATTCCCGTATGATTGGAAAAAAGTGCCACTCTTTTCCCTTTAAGCAAAGACAAATACATATCGGTACGAGCAGCACCGACAACCACCGGAGTTTTTTGGGCTTCTATGCGGAAGACAATACATATCAGCAAACTAAGTAAAATAAATGATTTTTTCATGGCTTATATAACAGCGTTTTAAAAAATAATTTCTACGATTTGCACTATTGCAATTTATCTATAGTCAATGGTCGTATACAGACTGTCGACAGTTGACAAAAATAATTATTTTTATTTTATCTGCAAAAAATTTGTCATACTACATTATACGGGGTCATTCAAAATTAATTTTCCCACACTTTATCAGCATTTTAGTTGTTTATTTCCTAACAATACGCTATTTTTGCACTCAATTAAAGCAAACAATTTAATCTACATATGAAAGTTGTATGACAACTTTTTGAAAAAACAAAAAATATAAGATATCATGGTAAGTATCACAGAATCTCCCTCAAGGTTTCCACATTTAGACAAAATGACCGTAAATGAACTTCTAACCGGCATCAATCAGGAAGACGCAAAAATTCATTTAGCCATTCATGAAGTAATCCCACAAATTGAAAAACTAATTGATAAAATTTTGGAACGTATGCCTAAAGGCGGTCGTGTATTTTACATTGGCGCAGGAACCAGCGGACGTCTGGGAGTACTCGACGCATCAGAGATTCCACCAACTTTTGGAGTTACACCGGGTATTATCATCGGACTGATTGCCGGAGGAGATACCGCTCTGAGGAGCGCAGTGGAAGCAGCTGAAGACAACAAAGAACAAGCATGGAAAGACATGGAAGTGTTTCAGATCAACCAACTGGATACAGTAATCGGCATTGCTGCCTCAGGAACTACTCCTTACGTCATCGGTGGCATACAGAAAGCCCGGGAAGAAGGATTGCTGACCGGTTGTATTACCTGCAACCCAGGCTCACCATTAGCTCTGGCTTCAGAATATCCGATTGAAGCCGTAGTCGGACCCGAGTTTGTAACAGGCAGTACCCGTTTGAAAGCAGGAACCGCCCAGAAACTTATTTTAAACATGATTTCTACGACTCTGATGATCAAGATGGGACGAGTTAAAGGAAATAAAATGGTCAACATGCAATTGACTAACAAAAAACTGGTAGAACGTGGAACTCGTATGATCGTAGAAGAATTAGGTCTTCCGAAAGAGGAAGCCCGTGAACTGTTATTGAAATACGGATCGGTGAAGAAGGTATTGGATGCGGTTAAATAGTCTATTGTCTGTTGTCTGTTGTCTGTTGTCTGTTGACTTTGGACAGTTGACATTAGACATTAGACAGTTATCTGCCAAAATCAAACATTTCCCAGCAGATTCTTGAAGTACCGGTCATAGATTTCGTGATTGCGTCTTAACAAAGTGCGCATTTCATCGTGAGCCAGCTTTTCATTCTTATCTTTGATAGCAGCATAAATCTTTTTATGGGCATCCAGGGTAAATTCTTTTTCGCCATCGATATTGGCATACATGAAATTACGCATGCGGGGTAACAATGAAAAAATTGGCTCCATACTCACCATTACCATTGGATTGCCACTGGTTTTAGTGATATTGGTATGGAACAGATTGATCAAGTCAGCTTCCTTTTGAGTGTTATCCGGATTACAAGCTTCTAACTCGTGAATATTCTTTTGCAGAAGGATTAAATCTTCTTCTTTTCGGTTACGGGCAGCAAGCCTTGCAATTTGTGGTTCAAAAAGGAGTCTCATTTCAATCATCTGAGCAATCAGATTTGTATCAAACTTGAGGTCATAATACAAATTAAGCGATTTGATAGCATCTTCAATCTGGATTTCAGAAACATACATGCCGCTACCTTTTTTTATCTCTATCAGACCTCTGGCGTTCAGTCGCCTGAGCGCTTCACGTAGCGCAGTGCGGCTCACAGAAAATGAAGCACACAATTCTTTTTCTGACGGAAGTTTATCTCCGGGGCGTAGTTTTCGTTGCTGAATTGCTTCTTCAATTCTGCGTTCAATTTTCTGACTCAGGGTCTGAATGGTTCCTATTTTTGAAAAGACATCGTCCATGAAATAATGAAATAATATGCAAAAGTACATTTTTTTTGAATATGCAACATAAAAATTTCATCGAAAGCATCATCATGAAATCAGTAATACTGTTTTCTGTACTGTTAATATTGCTCCAATCAGCATGCAGTCACGATACAAAAAAAACAGCCCCCATTGATAAAACATACGGGATTGTCAATATTTCAGTGGCCAATCTGCATTCCAAGCCTGCCTATTCATCAGAAACAACCACACAACTATTGCTTGGTGCTCCGTTGCTTATCCTGCAACGGGAAGGAAATTGGTATCAGATAAAAACTACTGAAGGATATATGGCCTGGATTCCGGGAAATGCCTTTGTAAAATTGGACAGTTTGGCATATTTTGAAGACAGTAAAAAAGAAAAAAAGATTATTTTTACCGACGATTACGGATTTGCCTACGAATTTCCGGATATTAATAAACAACGCGCCTCTGATCTTGTCTTTGGATCTATCCTGAAATACGAAGAAAATGCCGGCAGCTTTTATAAAGTTTCTTTTCCTGATGGTCGTAACGCTTTTGTACTGAAAAGTCATGCAGATATTTACGATCATTGGTTATCGACACGACAGGTGAATGCTGATAGCATAGCAAAAACAGCGCTTTCATTAAAGGGGATTCCGTACATGTGGGGCGGCACTTCTGTCAAAGCATTGGATTGCAGCGGATTCACCAAAACCGTTTTTATGAAACACGGAATTATTTTACTTCGTGATGCATCACAACAGGCAGCTACAGGCATTCCTGTAGATATCAGTCAGGGTTACGGTAATTTACAGATCGGCGACTTGATGTTCTTCGGAAAGAAAGCGTCAAAGGACAAAAAAGAACGCATCAGGCACGTAGCTATTTATTTGGGGAACAGGTTCTTTATTCAGGCAGTTGGATACATACGTGTAAGCAGTTTAAATCCGAAAAGTCCGTTATATGATAAAAAAAACACACGCGAGTTTATACGTGCAACGCGGATCACCGGGGCTGTTGGCACAAAAGGAATTAAAAGCATGGACGATTATTATATAATTGATAAAAACGACTGATTATGCAACGCCGCAACTTTATAAAAACGGTAGCATTCGGTGCTGTAGCAGCATCAACGCAAGCCGGATTGCTTGCCAACAACAACAATATGATTAAAGCCATATCACATAAAGGCAAACTCAAACTTTCGTTTCATCCTTACGATTTGCAGTTACGCCACGTGTTTACGATTGCCAATTCCTCCCGTACGACAACGCCGGTTGTTCTTACCGAGATCGAATATGACGGGATCATGGGTTACGGCGAGGCCTCGCTTCCACCCTATCTGGGAGAAACTCAGGCTTCCGTCATTGAATTCCTAAAAAAGGTTAATCTGGAACAATTTGCCGATCCATTCCAATTGGAAGATATCTTGAGTTATGTAGATAAAATAGCAGAGAACAATACCGCCGCAAAAGCATCAATAGACATCGCTTTACACGATTTGCTCGGTAAAATAATGGAGCAGCCCTGGCACAAGATATGGGGATTAGACAAATCAAAAGCTCCCTCAACAAGTTTTACCATCGGCATTGACACTACTGAGGTTATTAAACAAAAAACACTTGAATCTGCATCCCTCTACAATGTTCTGAAAGTAAAACTGGGCAGAAACAATGATAAAGAAATCATTGAAGCCATCCGTTCGGTAAGCAATAAACCGATCGCAGTGGATATCAATCAGGGCTGGACCGATAAACATGAGGCACTGGATATGATTTTTTGGTTAAAAGAACGCGGCATTGTTTTAGTGGAACAACCAATGTCGAAGCATCAACTCGACGACATTGCCTGGATTACTGAGCGCAGTCCGCTTCCGGTAATCGCCGACGAATCCTTTCAACGGCTGACCGACCTGGAACATTTGAAAGGAGCTTTCAGCGGAGTAAACATCAAACTAATGAAATGCACCGGCATGCGCGAAGCATGGAAAATTCTGACAGTCGCCCGTGCCGCCGGTATGAAAGTAATGCTTGGCTGTATGACAGAAACCTCCTGTGCCATTTCTGCGGCATCACAATTATCGCCGGCAGTCGACTGGGCTGACCTGGACGGCAATTTATTAATAAACAACGACATATTCAGCGGTACCACTATCGTCAACGGCAGATTAACCCTGACCGATCTGCCGGGAATAGGTATTAAAAAACTTTAAATCACATGAAACAAATTGTTCTTGTAATGTTTTTGACTTCTTGTCTTTCGCTTTTACATGCAAAACAACAATCTCCTGTTCCACCGGTTTCTATCTACTGGGAAATGGGAAAGAACGGAGTTGAGCCCGGAATTCTCGAATGCACCTTTTTAATCAAAAACACCGGCAAAGAAACGATTAAAGATAACTGGACCATCTACTATACCCTGATGACAGTTGTTCCGACCAATACCGACAAAGCCCCTCTGAAAATCGAACGCATCGTGGGCAGTTATCATAAAATGGCACCTACCAAAAACTTCAGGGAACTGAAACCCGGAGAAACGCTTAGTTATACTTGCCGTTACAAAGGAAGCATTATCAGGGAAGCAAGGGCGCCCGAAAGCGCATACATAGTTTTTCACAATAAAAGTGGGAAAGAGAAGCAACCACAAAGTATTCCATTATCAATCAAACCTTTTACAAAAGAAGAACAATATAAGCGTCCGGGAAAAGAGTTTCCTTATGCTGACGGAGCCTATCTGTTCGATCAAAATGCATTTTTCAGCCAGCATATAAAACCGGCAGTCACCGACATTTTTCCTTCCGTAAAAAAATTATTGAACATCCCCGGCACCGCCCGCTTTACAAACAATGTAAATCTTAAATGGGATAACGGATTTGAAAATGAAGCTGAGTTATTAAAAAATTCTCTTATTTCGAAATTCGGTTGTTCTGTGGCCACTGAGGGCAATACGTTAATTGAATTAAAAAAACTGACAGGAGATCAACACGAAGAGTATTACGAAATCAGCATGACAGGCAACCGGTTTGTCTTATCCGGCAGAACAAATCATGGTGTATTCAATGCATGCCAGACCCTGATTAACCTGCTGGGAAATGCTAAAAAATTACCGGCTGAATTTAACAATCTGCAGATAAGCGACTACCCGGACACTGATTACAGAGGTTTTATGCTCGATGTAGCGCGCAATTTCACAAAAAAAAACGATTTGCTCAGGTTAATTGATTTATTGTCGACCTACAAAATCAATGTACTGCACATGCACCTCACCGACGACGAAGGGTGGCGCATTGAAATACCCGGTTTAGAAGAACTTACCAGCATAGCTTCACGCAGAGGACACACGACAGATGAATCCACCTGTCTTTATCCAATGTATGGTTCTGGTTGGAACCCTAACGACACTGTCAGTTCCGCCAATGGTTTTTACACCCGAAATGATTTTATAGAAATTTTAAAATATGCCGACAAACATCACATTAAAGTAATTCCCGAAGTGGATATTCCGGGACATTCAAGGGCAGCCATCAAAGCCATGAATGCACGTTACAGCAAATACATCAAAAAGAACAAAACCAAAGCAGAAGAATACCTGCTAATTGATTTCGCGGACAGCTCAAAATATGTATCAGCACAGCATTATACCGACAATGTAATCAATGTCGCCATGCCATCAGCATATCGCTTTATTGAGAAAATAATCAAAGAAATTGACATAATGTACAGCGATGCCGGTTTAAAACTGGATATATTTCATATTGGAGGTGATGAAGTACCACGCGGAGCATGGGAAGGTTCAGCCGTTTGTCGAAAATTCATGCAAGAAAAAGGCATGACTGAAATCAGAGGACTCAAAGACTATTTTTTGGAGCAGGTCATACCAATGCTTTCTGAGAGAGGCATTCAGCCTGCGGGGTGGGAAGAAGTGGCCATGAAACCCGGTCATACCGCCAACGAAAGATTCAGAAACAGTAACATCCTGAGCTATACATGGAATACTGTACCTGAATGGGGCGGCGATGAAATCACCTACAAACTAGCTAATGCCGGCTATCCGGTCATCCTGTGCAATGTATCCAATTTCTATCTCGATCTGACATACTGCAACCATCAGCAGGAAGACGGGTTAAACTGGGGTGGTTATGTGAACGAATACAATTCCTTCGACATGATTCCCTATGACATATACAAGTCCGTAAGAAAGAACAAGTTTGGAGAGCCGGTTGATATTTTTACCGCTTACAGTCAAAAAACAAAGCTGAACAACGATTCAAAAGGACAAATAAAAGGATTGCAAGGACAACTCTGGTCGGAAACAATCCGCAATTTTGATCAGATTGGTTATTACCTGTTTCCAAAGATGTTTGGTTTGATTGAAAGAGCATGGAACATGCAACCCGACTGGTCGTTGCAACCCGACAACAAACTTTATGAAGTAGCCCTCCGTAAATACAATGCGCAGATCGCTGGCTTCGAACTGCCCCGTCTGGCTGGTCAGGGCTTCAATTTCCGTGTGGCACCTCCGGGAATCGTTATCAAAGAAGGAATACTGTATGCCAACACAACAATTCCGGGAGCGACAATACGCTATACTACCGACGGTAGCGAACCCACGGAACAATCAGCTTTGTGGACCATGCCGGTTTCGTGCGACGCAAAAGAACTCAAAGCAAAAACTTATTATTTAGGAAAGTCAAGTATAACCATCACACAAAAACAACAATAATGCAAACACCCACAATAGAAGTAGGAATTCTGACATCCGAAGCCATTCAGTTCAAACTGAACGGCACATTCCACCAAACACACAACGGCATCAGCTATCACAACCAAGCAGGTATTGCAACTGTCGTCGGTGATTCATCTTTTAAATTAAAAATTGATGAAGAGGAAAAAGTTTATCATGATTCGGTGATATTGGAACCCACCAATGAAAGCACCGACGATTTCGAATTATTCAATGTTATCATAGGCGTTCAGTTCCATTGGGAAAGGGCAGAAAATCAACGATTCAGAGGCAAGCTAAAACTATATGCCGACAAAGGAAAGCTCACTGCCGTAAACAATCTTTCCATAGAAGAATATCTGTTAAGTGTAATCTCTTCCGAAATGAGTTCCACCTCATCACTCGAACTTCTTAAAGCTCATACGGTCATATCAAGAAGCTGGTTGTTAGCGCAGATTGAAAAAGGCAAACGCGTAAAAAGTGCCGGTTACACCACCTTTATCAGAAACGAAGAAGGTTATATTCGCTGGTATGATCGTGAAGACCACGACCGTTTCGATGTTTGTGCCGACGATCATTGTCAACGCTACCAGGGCATCACCATGGTTTCCTCGCAACAGGTTTTTGAAGCGCTTCATGCTACCAGCGGCGAAGTCTTAACAAACAACGGAGAGGTTTGCGATGCCCGTTTTTATAAATGTTGCGGAGGCGTAACCGAACTATTCGAAAATGTATGGGAATCCGTTCATCATCCTTATTTAGTAAAAGTTATCGACAATCCATCTGCTCCCGAGGGATTTGAAATGGATCTGAGTAAAGAAGAAAATGCCCGGAAATGGATACTTTCTGATCCTGAAGCATTCTGCAACACACACGACAAAGAGATTTTATCCCAGATGCTGAATAATTACGATCAGGAAACTCCCGACTTTTACCGTTGGGAAAACTCTCTCACTCAAAGTGAAATCAAGGAATTGCTGCTTAACAAAGTAGGCATTGATGTGGGTGACGTACTGGATTTGATTCCTGTGGAGAGAGGCGTTTCAGGCAGATTAATTCGTATGAAGATTGTCGGCAGCAAAAACAGCATTACCATTGGAAAAGAACTGGAAATACGCAAAGCACTTTCTAAATCTCATTTGTACAGTTCAGCCTTCGTGGTAGAGAAAAGAATGAACCCGGATCGTGCAAACAAAGCGCCCGAATCATTTGTTTTAAGAGGTGCAGGCTGGGGACACGGGGTCGGACTTTGTCAGATCGGTGCGGCCGTGATGAGTACCAGGGGGTATCACTATGAGGAAATACTGGCTCACTACTTTCCTTCTGCAAAGTTGGAAAGGATATATTAAATCTGAAAACTACAACTTACGGTTAATTGTTTACCATTTATCAACTATTATGAAAAAAACACTCATTATTCTGTCCATATTAATTGGTTTTCAATGTTTTGGACAGTCAATTGAATCGCCCGCACGGGTGCCTGCCGGCATAGACAAAGTACAACTTCGTTACGCCGATAAGGTGATACAACAGTCCATTCAAAACAAAGAGATTCCAGGGGCAGTACTTGCGGTTGTGTTCCGCAACAAGCTTGTTTATATGAAAGCCTATGGCAACAAGCAAATTTATCCTGAAAGCGTAAAAATGAAAACAAATACTGTTTTCGATCTGGCATCACTTACCAAGTCTGTTGCTACCGCTACTTCCATCATGATTTTAACTGAAAGAGGCAGATTACGTTTGGAAGACAAAGTCTCACAGTATTTTCCATACTTTAAAGACAACATCAGCATCTTGAATTTACTGACACATACTTCTGGACTCCCACCCTATGCACCAGTCGATTCTCTTGAAAAAAACCTGGCAACTCATCCCGACACATTAACACATTATATCGCCTCCTGCAAAAGAAGTTTTGAACCTGGCAAAGGATTTCAGTATAGTTGTCTGAACTTTATCACTTTGCAGAAAATTATTGAAAAAGTGAGCGGACAAAATCTCAAAGACTTTGCACAAACAAATATATTTGATGAATTAGGTATGCGACATACCGGTTTTTGTCCGACAGGTGAAACTCTAAAAAGAACAGCGCCCACCCAAAAGCAATCCGACAATCATGTATTGTTGGGCGAAGTGCATGATCCGCTGGCCCGAAAGCTGAACCACGGTATTTCCGGCAATGCAGGACTGTTCTCCGACGCGAAAGATCTGGCGCTCTTTTCAGCCATGTTGCTCAACCACGGAACCCTTAATAACAAACGTGTGCTGAGTCCGCTTGCTGTAAACACTCTTACTACCTTACCCATAGGGTTATCAGAATATGGAAGAACACCCGGTTGGGATCTGTTTTCCAGTTATTCTTCAAATCAGGGAGATCTGTTGGGACCAAATGCATACGGACATACCGGTTACACAGGCACTTCAATAGTGATTGATCCTGATAATCAGGTTGCCGTCATTCTCCTGACCAATCGGGTACATCCCGACGATAAAGGATCGGTTGCACGACTGCGGGCTCTGGTTGCAAATGTGGTGGCAGGAGCAGTGAAATTTGAATAACATAAATAATAAATTGCAGAGACGATGCATATTAAAATTGTAGAGACGATGCATGCATCGTCTCTACGTTGTTCGTTATCCGCACGCCGACAACATACAAATTACGGGCATGAATAATTTCTATTGTTTGATAACCTTTACAACCTTTCTTACTTTATCTTTTTCAAGATGGAAGAAATATACTCCGTTTGATAGTGATCTTAAATGAATTACTTCAATATCAGTTGTTATTTTTTGTTGATAAACCTTAGCACCTGTAATATCCATAACTTGTAAAAAACTATTTTCGGCACCGGATATATTTATTGACTCATTGAAGGAACTTGGAAAAACCTTTACGTTACTATTCCCATTTACATCGCTTACATCATTAGGCACTTCTCCTACAGTTGTTAACGTAAAGCCTTCATTTTCCACAATTTCATTACTGCCATTTCTTACGGTAAATTTAATCGTATCGCCATTCACTTCGCCCAATACCCATCTCTGGCTATTACCATCACTTGGACGCATACCACCGAGCTGCCAGTGCATGGTTCCCGCTTCTGCCACCGGAAGGGCTGTACGCGTATAAGTAGAAGGTGTCCATACATTATTTTTAACCTGCACCCTGCGAAAAGTATGACCATGACCACAAAATACCAGTTGCACATTATGTTTATCCAAAACAGGTCCCAAAGTCGTCATGGATGTTGGGGTAAAGCTCGTATTTGGAACTTCATAATGGATAGTGATTACCTTCCACGTTTTATCTGAATGGGCAGTCAACACTTCGTCGAGCCATTTAACCTGTTCAGCCTGACGTTGAGAAGCCGTGTAACCCCCACCTTTTGATTCCCAATCCAACCCAATGACAATCATATTGCCATAAAGGGATGCATAAGTGCCATCACCAACTTTTGCAATATCATATTTATCAGAAGGTTCCAAAGTGGGATGTCCATTCAGAAATTTAATAATATCAGCATTAGGCGTACCCATATATTCATGATTTCCATAACCTGCTACCATATTAATATTGGCAAAACCTGTTCTCTGATCAAACAAACTCGAATAATGAGCATGGTAGGCCCAGTTATTATCATTATCTACGATATCGCCCACATTCAGACTGAAGAATGGTTTCTGTTCCATAGCCTCCAATGTTCCTGCAGCTGCAATCCAGTGAGCCATATCAGCCGAACCGGTTGCCTGTAAGTCACCATAAGCGCTGAACGAAAATTTGCTCGTATTGGTTGTTGTTGTAAACTCTCTTGTTGCCGACCAGTTGGTGCCGTCGCCTACCTGATAAATATAAGTTGTCCCGGGCACTAATCCTGTCACAGTTACTTTACTTCCTTTTGCCACACCACTACTTGAGATAGCATCAAATTCCAATATTTTTGTCACCCCCGTAAACTGTTGGAAACTTCCTTCTCCTTCCGATTTTTTAGCAATCTTAATGATAGATGGATCAGCGGCAACAGCAGGATTTGCCATCCAAACAATGGTTTTTGAAGTAGAAGAATCGAAAGTTGTACCTGATCTGATGGCTGACGGAGTAGCTGCAAGCATCGGTGTAAGTGTTCTTACAACATAAGTATATGAATATTTACCATCTTTTCCGGCATACATATTTACAGCCTGTGCCGAAGCAGTAAAATTAAATGACGCAACACCATTGGCACCAGTGACTCCCGAAACAGCGTCGGCATACACCGTAGCTCCCGCCACCGGACTTCCATTAAGATCAGTAACCTGCACTTCTCCCGGCACTCCTACAATACGCTTAAGTACTGTAAGATTATAACTTGCCGAGACAGGTCTGGAGAAAGCGCTGAAAAGAGAGAAAGCTCCCGTTGTATCGTCCCCGTATGTGGCAGTAGCTACAACAGGAGTACATCTGAGTACATCATCAGGATTACTGTTTTTTGAAATATTTACCCTAATGGTTGCCAAAGTTTCCACAGCAGCAGCTGTATGATCATTTTTGAGATGAATAGTCAGTTGATTATTGGAGGAATTGTAGATATAAGTCCCTTCGGTAACAGTGCCGGCAAAAACAACTCCATTAGTTGCCTCTATTGAAGCATATTGGTTAAACTCAAGCGTGACATCCACCATTTTAATATCCTGAGAGTTATTGGTATTGATTTTCATCTCGAACACATCACCTACCTGCGCCTGTGCATCAGGAACAAGCGTGACCGTTGTTGCCACTACATTAGGATCGTTTACTGTAAAAGTAGCCGTACTTGTCTGAATATTTCCGAAAATATCTTCGATATGCATCTCAACCGTATGGGTTCCATTACGAAGTTTCAAACCTGTAAGCGTAGCTGAAGTGGCTTCAGCATTAAATCCTGTGCTACCTGATTTATAAAGCACTCCGTTAACTGTAAAACTGACACTCTGGATATTGATTCCGCTAACATTATCACTATAGACAGCAGATAAATTTATTTCTCCGGTATCGAAAGTAGCTCCAGCAAGAGTGGTTCCATTTCCAGTTAAACTGCTTATAACAGGGCGGGTAGTGTCTTCGGTGACATTACCACTGGTAACACGTACGTTATCAATAATAAAATAACCCTTTGTCAGTTGCCGACCTAAAGTCGCATCACCCGATTTTTCCTGTAATAATCTGAACATTCCATAGGATGGAGTTGCTGCTGCAGGAGGGCCAAGTTGTTTATTAGCACCACCGTCAGGAAAAACAAATTCATGATATTTCCAGCCAGTCCAGTTGATTGTATTGTAAGATGGCTCATTTCCAAAAACAGAAACTACACTAGAACCGGATCCTGCGGCGCCCGGAGGGCTGAACAATTGAAGTCTGAACCAGATGTTTCCTTTACATTCAGGCGAGGCATAAATCCACATGCCCATTTTCCGTGGATTGGCTGCTGCCGGGATAACAAAGGCATTGGCTGGAGGCGAATATAAACAAGCAAGAGTAGTTCCTGTTTGAGCAGCGGTTAAATCCCAATTCAGTTTTACCGCATACCTGCCAAAACGGACAGGGTCACCTTTTTCAGCATCCATTAATTCTACACTCACTTTTTCTCCTCTGTTGATGGTGTTTTTTGTCCAACCGCTTACATCTCCGTTTTCGAAGTCCATGAGTAAAAGAGCGTTCGGGTCAATTCCGGGACCGCTGGTCGGTTGTGCTTTAGTGGTTAACATTGCTGAACCACAGATTAGCAATACAAACAATAAGATTGTTTTTTGTGTGATTTTTTTTGTTTTCATACGGCATTATATTTATTTCAATAATTGTTATTTAATTATGCAGAGACGTTTAATTATGCAGAGACATTGCATGTTTAATTATGTAGAGACGTTGCATGTTTAATTATGTAGAGACGTTGCATGCAACGTCTCTACAACGTTATTCATATCCTGAATTTGGACCAAAATAATATCAGATGATTATTTTTTTTGTTTCAGAATTTATCCGAATAAAATATACGCCCTTTTGCAGCTGTACGACCAACTCATCATCCACTTTACCCTGATAAACAACCACACCACTCACCGTGTAAATCATTACATTTTCAGGCTGATTTACCCTGAGATGCAATTGCGAGTGTTCCACACAGGCTTTAAATGAAGTTTTTGAGGTTACGTTCTGTGCTGAAGTAAAATCCAATTCATAAACGGGTGCCGACATTTTTTCAAGCCTGTTTACTACCGCAACTGCAAATCGATGCGTATTAGTTAATTCTGTATATTTGCTCAGATCGAAAGTATTGTTTTTTGTCCAATACCTTGTCAGCATATTACTGAAGTTATTCAACGTCATAGACGCCAGTTCATTAGGAACGGCAAAAATCACAAAACTTCCATCTGTTTGATCGGAATTCCACGAAAGGGTATTTCCGTTTCTCCTCACGTTTGATACAGGCAACACATCCCCTTGCTTCCAACTGATAACCGGAGGCAATATTGGTGTTTGAAAAAAGTTTGTTTCCAGATAGGGTCCATAATTGACCGACAGATAATAAGATGTATTATAAAACACCGACCCCGGAGAAACTGTATTTACAGAACGGTTTTTATTTATTTGCAGACCTATTTCGGATGGATCCCAGCCACGATATAGCGCCTGACTGGAATAAAAATGGCGGCCATATTTATTGGCAATACTTTGCCACCAGGGTGCAAGCACATTATAATCCTGTCCGGTTCCTCCGGTTGGATAAGTTGCCCAGTAAAGTTGAGGAGAAATATAGTCGATCGTACCCTGACTTAGCCATGCCAGCGCATCGCAATAAATTGAATTATAATTATCGGCACCCGTGATACCAGAAGGTAATGTCACCCCGTATTTCTTTGCTGCGGTAGTGCTGGTACTCCAGATTCCTCTGGGAGAAACGCCAAAACGAATTCCCGGGTGCACTTTCTGAATGCTGTCATACACCTCCTTCACTGTTTTATTCACATTATCGCGACGCCAATCGGCAACACCAAGATTTTGCGGATTATAATTCTGAAAAGAAGCTGCATCCTGATTGCCGGTGCTGATGGATGCTATGTAAAAATAATCATCCCAAACGATACCATCGATATCTGGATAATTGACAATCACCTCTTTGGTTACCTGAGCGATATGAGTACGTACTGCCGGAATGCCCGGATCAAGAATTCTTCCACTACTATCAAAATTCAGCAGCCAGTCAGGATATTGCACCTGCATGTAATCTGTTGGTGCATGGTTGGTTGCAGAGTTTGTATACCGGTAAGGATTCATCCAACCATGAAGTTCCATTCCCCGTTTATGCGCCTCTTCGATGGCAAAAGCCAGCGGATCGTAGCCCGGATTCATACCACGTGTACCGGTCAAATAGGATGACCAGGTAGTTATTTGAGTTTGGTACAGCGCATCAGCCATCGGACGAATTTGCAGAAAAACTGCATTCATATTGGCTGCTTTCATATTATCCAGAATATTGATTAGTTCTGCTTTTTGAGCATTTATCTGCGTTTGATTTCCAGTAGTGGTGATTTTTGTTTTAGGCCAGTCGATGTTGGATACCGTTGCCACCCAATTGGCTCTGAACTCACGTTGAGGTTCAGCGGCTGACAAAGAAAGACAGAAAGATAGGAAAATGATAAGAAGAAAATTTTTGGTCATGATGATTGTGTATAAAATATAAGAGATTTGTTTATTAAGATGGGGTTGTTTCGTCGGCTTCGCCTCCTCGCAATGACGGACCTTGTAAGGTTAATATTTCCCGCCGCACTTAATTTTGTTATTTGATCAAACTCATTTCAGCGGCGGCTCAAGATGTCCAGCACCCGTTGCTAAAAGGACTTAAATAGTTGTAAAACGTTTTGGCAACGGGTATTTTAACCTTCATCACACTCGTCATTGCGAGAAGCGAACAAAGTGAGCAACGAAGCAACCCCCTCAATAATTTTACCATCTGAGACTCATAAAAAACTGTATGAAACAAATTCTTTTTCATTTAGAACAAGTTTCATACAGTTGATATAACTAACTCAGAAACATTGGAGCAATTTGATTTTATCTGACAAATTTCTGAGCCTGTCCGTTCACACGAATAATGTACATACCTTCGCTTAAATCGCGGGTATAAACATCTGTTGCTATGGTCCTATCGATTATCCCACCATTCACATTGTACAATTCAATGGTTGCTTGTCCACTAAACTTAGCCGTAATACCATTTGAAGTACGAATGATTTGCACATCAACTTTTTTCCCATTCATTCCCGTTGATGGTATCAGTGTGTTGAATCCGGCAATTTCATCAGTCATGGATGGATAAATTGCCCATCTGTTTCCACTGCGGGTTTCCCAGTTCTCCGGAGAGCCCAAATCTGTAGTATAGTATTTATATCCCGAATTTGAATAAATTACATCATCAACACCATCTCCAATGGTAACCGTATAATCAAATGTTCCATTTTTGGCCATTGCAGTTGCAGTAGTCCAACCATCCCAACCTCCTTTTACATACAAATCTGAAGGTATTCCACCGGCAGTAATATCAGCTTTCAGAACAAGTTTTGACACTGCTTTCCAGTTACTAACAACATCACTGGCATTGTAAGAACGATTAGTTCCATCAGATGGTTTTACTGGGGTACCATCAGCAGCATTATATTCAGTACTACCAAGACTAGACGCTTCCTGATATTCCCAATTTCCTACACCATTTAAATATTTATACTCAACACCATCTTCGCAGGCAAATGTACCGGTAAATTCGTTTGGGTTAGCTGTGGCAGTAAGTTCGTAAGGAGTAGTATTGTCCCAGTTTTTAAAGGTGAATGTACCCGCAACATATACTTTTTCTGTACCTTGTGGTGCTGTAACAGTGAAGGTTTTTGCTGGAACTTCCATTTCATAAGCGGCTAAGCCGTTGTTAGATGAAAACACATAAATAGTAGCTTTATTACCATTCACAACTACCTCAAAACCCATATGTACTCCAGCATTTGTGACAGCACCAATGTTATCTGTAGCAGCAACCTTCTCAACTGGAGAAGCAGGGTTTGTAATATCAAACACTTTAAATGCACCAAAACCATTCGTCGGCAATACAACAAAAGGAGTTCCCAATACTTTAAAGTATGCTGAACCACCAAAAGCATATGCTGTTGTTCCTATGTCAGTTTTTGTAAACGTACCATCAGACATATTTAAATTTACTATCGCCGGAATCCTACTTTGACCTGTTAATAATATTTTTGACGCATCTATCCATTTAATATCAGCTCCCGATGAAGAAGCAACAATATTTTGAAAACTAACAGGACCCGATATATTAGTACCACTAATAGTCCAAACTCTGACTACCTGAGTTGTAGCATTGATTGAAGCGCCCGCAACATATGTTGTGGATGCATCCACTTTATAGGCTTCAATAAAATCGGTTCTAATTCCTGCACCTACGTTAGAGTGATTGTTTATTTTACTTACAGTGTTCGGTAAATCTACTTTTGTTAACATGAAATTTGAACCTCCACCAGTGTTGTTTGTTGGCACATATAACACGCCAGCTTTATCACTTGTTACGCTAAGAGCATTAAAGTATGCATTAACAACATTTTCAGCAGTTATTTCGTCACCTGTTTCAGCATTAATGACATGGATTGTACTACTTGTTGAATTATTTTCAACGACATAAACTTTTCCGTTATTATAATCTGCATCGCGGCATTTGTTTGTTGTATTCCAAGTATAGGTTGTCTTAGAATACTTTTTAGTCAATGTAATTCCTGCTTGTAAACCATTGAAGGTAAAAGCAATAATTAAAAGTGTAATTAGTTTTTTCATAAGATTAAATGTTTTAAGAATTTGTGATTTATAAGTTAATTTGAATACGCAATTTTCTCTTAAATAAAATCCGGTTTCAAAATTATTGAATTAAATCAGACAGGCAAGGCCGGCAAAAACCTAAAAAACACACAGTTATTAATCACTGAATCTTAAAGCAAAGAAATACAACAGATTAACCGAGAAATAGATTAATTATTGAACACATTTTTTATATTTTATTATATTTTATATATTTTATTTAACTATAAAAAGCCGCTTTGAACAGAATTAGATTACTCATAAACATAAGAACAAGAGCAATATAAAAATATTTTGATTAACTTTGCAAAGTCAAAAAATATATTATTAATTCATAAAATATATTTTTCTAAATTCGCGATTCAATCAAAAAGAAACGGAAAATCATCATGAAAAAAACACCTATAGACACATCTTATTACATCAACACAGCAAAAATGATATTATTCATATGGATGTGTTTTTATTCTTATTCCTTCGCTCAGGAAACCCCCACACAGAAAATTTACGAAACAGAAAATTACAAAAGCCGAACCGCACAATTCCGCAAAGAAGGTTTGGATCGAAACCAGATTGTTTTTTTAGGCAATAGTCTTACACAAGGAGGTAAATGGTCGGTTTGGTTTCCGGAGCTTCATCCGGTCAACCGGGGTATCTCCGGTGACAACACAGAAGGCGTTTTAGCCAGACTTGATGAAGTTACTAATGCCTGTCCTTCAAAAATTTTCATCATGATAGGTATCAACGACATTTCACAGAATTATAATACTGATTATCTTTGCAAAAATTTTAAAAAAATTGTTCAGCGAATAAAAAAAGAATCACCGGGAACCACCATTTACATCCAGAGCCTTTTACCGGTGAACAACAGTTTTGGTCGCTATAAAAAGCTGATCAACAAAGAGAAGCAAATCGAAACCCTGAACAAACAACTAAAAAACCTTTGCAAAAGAGAAAAAATTCAATATGTAGATCTTTATCCTTTATTTTTACAAAAAAGGCGAACCCTTAACAGTATATATACAACCGACGGGTTACACCTGAATGATGCCGGCTACCAGGTTTGGACCGATGCCATCAGAAGTTTGGTAGAGAAATAAAGCAACATAACAGCATAAAAGAAAAGAAGAGATGAGACTAATAGCAGAAAGCGGATCAACCAAGGCTGAATGGTGTTTACTTGAAGGAAAACACGTAGTGGAACACGCATTCACAGAAGGGATCAACCCATTTTTTCAGACAAGGCGCGAAATTAGTCGCTGCGTTCGTTTACAACTTCCTGAAAAGTTTTTCACCCGTAAATTAGATGAGATATTCTTTTACGGCGCGGGCTGTACATCGGAAGAGAAAAAAAATATTGTAAAAGCTTCGCTCACATCACAATTCAGAGTTCATACGCAGGTATACAGCGATTTACTGGCAGCCGCACGTTCTCTCTTTGGCAGGGAAAAAGGAATTGCCTGTATTTTGGGAACCGGATCAAATACCGGCCTTTATGACGGAAACGAAATTATCCAGAATGTCAAGTCATTAGGTTATGTGTTGGGCGACGAAGGCAGCAGTTCTGTATTAGGAAAAATGTTCCTCAGTGATTGTTTAAAAAACCTGGCTCCGTCGGATCTGACTAAAAAGTTCTACGACCTCTATCATTTGACGGCCGACGATGTGCTCGACATGATCTATAATCAGCCCTTCCCCAACAGAACACTTTCAAAATTCTCCTTCTTTTTGCTGGATTCTGTCGACAACGAATATGTAAACGATCTGATTTCAAAGAACTTCAGAAGATTCTTCAGAAGAAATATTCTCCAATACGATTATCAGAAATATCCTGTCGGATTTATTGGCACTGTCGCTGACAGCTATAAAACCATCCTCCACAGTGTTGCTGAAGAATTCGACATCAAAATAGCCAAAATCACCGAATCGCCTATGAAAGGGCTGGTGGATTACTATTATCCGAAATTATTTTAATATAATCTATTAACAAACACCTCAACAAACCCCGGATTTCATTCGGGATTTGTTGTTTTTATGCTTTATATACATATTTTAGTATTATTTATATGTTATTTGCAATAATAAATAATTATTTCTCTCTACATTTGATTTTTATATTTCAATTTTTATTCTTTCAGATTTACCTTTATTCAAAACAATTCTATTATGAAAAAAATCATTTTTACTTTATGCACATTACTTTTTGTCGGCACGACGACTTATTCCCAGGGGATAAAAGTCATCAGCAACGAACAAATCCCGTTACCAAAAACGGAATCTGGTTACAGTCCGGTATTGAGTCCGGCAGGGGATTATATTTTAATCACCGGAAATGATCTGAAAGGGCTTCGTAAATACGACCTTACGACAAAACAATTGCAAACACTGACGACTGATCAGGGAGCAGGTTTCGACGTCCAGATTTCGGATGAAGGAAAGCTGGTGGCATATAGAAGTCAGAAATACAAAGACCGCTTACGTTATACAAGTTTAAAAACCATCAATTTTGCAAATGGCAAACTAAATGAGGTTCTAAAGGATAGCCGTAATCTGGAAAAATTCACCATCAAGGACGGAACAGTATTCGCAGTGGAAAATGGAACGCTAAAAACAAAAAAGCTTATCGGCAAGTCTGTCAGCCAGGTTCCTGCAATAAGCAGCATAAAAAAAGGACAACTGTACCTCACAAAAGACAAAAAAACAAAACTTGTTTCACCAGCCGGAACAGCTATCAATTATTTGTGGACCTCCATCTCACCTGACGGAACAAAAATGCTGTATTACGTCATTGAACAGGGAAAAGCTTATGTAAGCAATCCGGATGGAACTAATGCAGTATCCTTAGGAACCTTACGTGCCCCAAAATGGATGGGAAACAACTGGGTAGTAGGTATGGTCGACTATGACAACGGTGAAATTATCACAGCATCAAAAGTTGTTGCTGTAGCTGCGGATGGCAGTCGTCGTACCGACCTCACCGACAGTACTGTAATCGCGACCAACCCCTCAGGCTCTGCCGATGCTACCAAGATAGTGTACAACACTGCCGATGGAAAGATATTTCTTATGAAGATAGAAATTATTAAATAAGCACAATCATGAAAAAATTACTATACAAATCCTGTTTATATATTTTATTGTCGGTTTTGGCAATAACGAATACCTATGCAATCAACACCCTGGGCCAGGCGCGCATTTACATCAATCCGGGACACGGTGGCTGGGGTTCTAACGACCGTCCACTTCCAACTATTAATTACGCGATACTGGATACCCTGGGCTTTTTTGAAACGAAAACCAATCTTTGGAAAGCCTTATCATTGAGAGATGAGCTGGAAAAAGCCGGCGCCGGATACGTGCGTATGTCGCGTACAGTGAACGGAATTGCACCGAGTTCACAAACCACGCTGAACAACTATGAGGTGTACGAAGGCAACGGACAATTATCCACTTTGTCGGTGATTTGCGCAGATGTAGAAACCAACAACATGGATTATTTTCTTTCCATTCACAGCAACGCAGCCTCTGAAGGAACTACAACCAACTATCCTTTATTACTATATCGTGGAACCGACACTGAACCGGGAAACGGACTTACCAACGCCCGGGCTATGGCGCTGGATGCCTGGAAATATATCTCAAAAAATGGAGTTAGTTATTACTCGGCTTACACTGACGCATCTTCAAACAACACCCGCGGAGACATCACTTTTTATGGTTCAAGTTCTACAGTCGGCGGATACACCGGATATCTCGGCGTATTGAAACATGGCTGCGACGGGTTCCTGAGCGAAGGGTGCTTTCACACTTATCAACCCGAACGCCAACGCCTGCTGAATAAGGATTACTCCTATCAGGAAGGGGTGCGTTATTCCCGTGCTATCCGTGCATGGTTTGGCGATAATACGGAAAGCAAAGGAGCCATCATGGGTACTGTAAAAGATAAAAACAAGGCATTAACGCACAGTTTATACACCTATAAGATAGGTTCTTTTGATCAGTACAACCCTTTAAACGAAGTAACAGTAGCTCTTTTAAGTACAGCAGGTGACACGATTGCCAAATACAAAACCGATAAAGAATATAACGGCGTTTATGTATTTAAAGGACTTCAGGCTGGAAAATATCAGTTGGTGTACAACATTCCGGGTTACTGGAAAGAAGTGAATGAGATAGAGGTAGTCGCAAACGAAACTTCCTTCATTAATAAACTTCTTACCGATATTACCCTTCCTGACCCAAACATACAAGAAGAAGAAATAGTTCAGGAAGTTACCGACTTTGCCCATCCTGCACAAGATGGAGATATTGCTGCAGCAAGTTCCTATAATTTCGTTAAGGTTGGCGGGATGACAGTCGATTCATTGCAAAACTTAACCGTTAGGAGGGCAATTCTGCGTAATGGCAAATATTTTATTTTAGCTGTAGATGCTGCAAAAAATCCGAAACTTCTGGTCGTTAATCCCCAGACTGGAGAATTGATTAAAAAAATGAGCACCGAGGGTATTTCGACTCAGGGTTATAACGGAAAATCGCATCTCTATAATCTTTCGGATATAGCTTTCACACAAGACAATGTATTGCTTGGAGTAAATTCAACTGTTGTTGGGAAAGAAAACAATTCCTTTCAAACCGGTGATTTTTATGTTTATAAATGGCAGGCTACCAACGACACTATTCTTGAAGATGTTCGCCCGAGAGTATTTTTACGACTGCCGACCAATACAAGCACCAGTCTTGTAGCCGCAGGTAACAACAACTCGAACCTTGTGGGAAACAGTTTCACTGTTTCAGGAACAATCGACAAGCTCAAAATCTATTTTGACTCCCATCCGAGTGACAACTGGGGACCTACCGACTGGTCGGTTCGCTATCTTTGCTGGCAGGTTGACAACGGAATAGTTACAGGCACTCAGTTCAACAACTCAGGACTTACTATCAACGCGGGAGGCTTAGGAGCAGATTCACATATTTCATTATCGCCGATAGCTCCCAACCGTTTCATCATTGACGGAAATAAGATCAAAGCCTTCGAACTGGAAATGAACTGGCTGAATAACGACAAGATAGCAACAGGAACATTAGCCAGTTCCATACCGGTAGAATCAAAAGGAGCTAACTATTTCCGGTATGCCGGCAAAATATATATGAGTGCCCCGGTATGTGAAAAACAACCCGACAACACTTATGCATATAAGCTTCATTTATACGACATTACCAACGGCTTGAATAATGCAGTGAAAGTGGGTGAAACCAGCGCCGACATAGCCAACGAAACTACGCTCAGCTATATGACTGCCAACGGAGTTGTTGACAATGCCGACATTGACATGTATCTTATGATTGGCAACAAACTCGTAAAATACAGCACCAAAAATACAATACAACCTGCTTCACCTGCCCGTATTTTTGCTTACGGTCTGAAATCAGAATATATTCCTGATGAAAATGGCTACAAGATCCGCTTCAATCTAAATGAAAATGCAGCATCTGTGGATTTGATTCTCATCAATGATTCAACACAGCAAGAAGTTAAAGTGATCACCTTTGGTGCAAAAAACAAAGGTGCCAATGAAATTCTGTTGAACAAAACCGATATTCCCGAAACAGGAGAATTCTACTGGCAATTACGCGTTGGGGCGACCAATGTTTCCAGATTCACTAAAATATCGGACAATAATCCTTTATACAACTATTTTGCCCCTAAAGGTATTGCGATTGACAAGTCACCCGAAAGCCCCTATTTCGGCCGTATTTACATCACCAACACGATGACTGGAGAATCTGCTGGCAGAGCTACCGGCACTGGTATATACGTTATGGCTCCTGATGCTTCTGACGTTACAGGACAGGGCAATACTGCCTACACAGGAGGAATTACATGGACTGGGGTCAATGGTGAAGGACCCAGAAAAGTTGCTGTAACAAGCGACGGACGGGTATTTATTGCCGATGCAAGTACGACCAAAGCCGGAATCTATTATATGAATCCGGAGACCTTTGCTATCAGCTCAATTTTCCCGAATGCAGCTGTTACAAACGGTTCAGTGAAAATCAACTCGACATATGTTTGCGGACAAATTGTCGCCATCGGCACACGTGGTACCGGAGCATCAACACAACTGTATGCAGTTGACAAAACCGCTTCCGGTTCAACCTGGAAAAAATATGTGAACATCTATAACATTGGTACGAACAACACATGGACAAGCGCTCCGACTTCTTCTGCTGCAGCCGGCAGCTATATTGGTAACGACAACAGCAGCATAGTGCCGGTATCCACCGGATACTGGGGCGGACAATATCGCGGAGCAGGAGGTAACACTGTAGCTAACCCATGCATGTTGTATTACAGCGACAGTTTCAGAGAAACTGTTTTCAATTCTGCGGAATTCAAAGATAAAAACGGAACTACAGTTACACTCAATCAGGTTTCGCAAAATGGAGGTTTGGCCGTCAACGAAGGACAGGGAATCATTGCTCTGAGTTACAACGGAGGTGTTTATATTTTTGATTATAAACTAAATAAAGATGGCATTCCGGTTGTAAATCCAAAGTTCCAGCATTCCTTAGGCGTCGCATCAGTAACTTACGATGATTTTGCATTTGACTATGCCGGCAATTTATATGCTGTTTCCAACGGCGGTAAATTTATCAGTGCATGGGCAATGCCGACTGATAACAACATTTGCACAACTCCCGCTGCCAGAACATTGAAAGTTTCTCAGAGTGGAGCATCGGGCATCAAAGATGTGAAAATAAAAACTTCGGTTTATCCCAACCCTACCAATGGCGTCGTTACCATTGAATCAGGAGATGCTATCCGGACAGTGCAGGTATTTGATCTGAGTGGCAGAATGGTCAACTCACTCAACAATCTGAACACCAATAAAGAAACCATCGATGTATCAAATTTGAAATCAGGCGTATATTTGCTGAGAATCAATGGATCATCGACGGTTAAGATCACACGTGAATGATTATAAATAAAAGGTCCTGATTAAATTTTGATTTTAATCAGGACTTTCAAAGCAAAAAGGAGGAAAACAAAATCTTGTTTTCCTCCTTTTTCTATTTCGAATAGTAATTGATTAATCCCTCCATGGGCGACTGTACTATTGTCCCAACTTCTATTTCAAAACCGGAAGCCACCTCCATCAGAATATCCTTAAAATGATAGGCCACCGAACCTGCAAAAGATACTTTATAATTCCGGTAATCATACTGCATTACATTTTTCCTGAAAAAATCGGCAAAAGCATTGTAAACCAAATCATGTATGGATTTCTCCTGTATATTTTCCTTAATAAACGGACAAACACTTGCCAGAAATCGGTTAGGCATTGACTGTTTGTATACTTTATCAAGTATCTGAGGAACAGCAAGATTTATATGCTTTAGAAATTTATCCTTAATTTCAGCGCCAAATTGATTTTTCAAACACGAACCTACAAACAACCGTCCCAATACGGCGCCACTGCCTTCATCACCCAGAATAAACCCCAATGGAGAAACGTTTTCAACAATTTTTTCACCATCATAAAAACAGGAATTAGATCCTGTACCAAGGATACAGACGATTCCGGCCTTATTACCGCACAATCCGACTGCCGTACCAAACAAATCGCTTTCAATGGCGATATGGGTAGTATCAATATTCTCGGCAATAGCTGCTTTGACTATTTCGTTTTTCTCGGGAAAAGCACAGCCTGCTCCATAAAAATACACTGCCTCAATTTTACTGTTTTTTAGTTCAGGCATCAACGAATGACTTATTTCTTTGCTGATATCCTCCGTTGAACGAAAAAACGGATTTGCTCCTTTGGTAAAAACTCTCTTTTTTAAAACCCCATGGTCAACCAGGCACCAATCCACTTTGGTTGAACCTCCATCTGCTAATAGAATCATATCTTAATGTAAATTTGTTTTTTATACAAAATATTGCCAATTATCCAATTAAAACCTACAAATAAAGCGGCATAAACGAATGAACCGAAATAATCGCCGAGATACGGACGCAAACCGGCTTCATATATAAAGTTTTTTATTGAATAATCTTCTCCTGCGTAAGTTACAAACAGATTTCCCAAAAGGATAGAAAACACTGCTGCTGCCACGTAAATAAATAAGGGATTTACGCCAAACGATTCGAAAAACCGGCTCCAGCGTTTGTGTCCTTTGATGTCGATAATCCAGATGAGTAAAGCCAGCAATGTAGAAGCCAGTCCACAGGTAGCCAACACAAAGGTAGGCGACCATATCTTTTTGTTGATGGGGCAACCATAACTCAACAGAAAGCCGGCAAAAGTCAATATAGCACCCAATATAAACAGATGCCGGATGCGGTCATAATTGTCTTTCGTTTGCATCAGCATCATTCCGGCATAAAAACCAATCAACACATGGGCTATGGAAGGTATTGTACTCAACAATCCTTCAGGATCGAAACGCACGCCACTATCCACATACATATGATTGATTCCCAGCACAGCTCTATCAACAACTGCAATTATGCTTTGCTCACTAAATTCGAAACCATTGTCCAGCAACAGAATCATAAAATACCCAATCAGCGAAAGAACGATGATGTGGGGTATATATTTATGCTTTACCAAAATGGCAATCAGCGCCGTAGCTCCATAACTCAGGGCCAGTCGCTGCAACACGCCCAAAATACGGAGATTTTCAAAATTTGTGATTGCCAGTAGCAACCGGTCTAAAAAGTCGGGAATCTCACCCTCCAGCTCACGAAAAGTACGAAAAGATAAAGATAACCATGCAATTCCCATTCCTATAACAAAAATGACCACTGTTCTTTTCAGAATTTTAAGAACAGTCGATTTGCTCCATTCAAAATTGAATTTCCGAAGAGAAATATAGGTCGATATCCCCATGATAAACATGAAAAACGGGAATACCAGGTCAGTTGGAGTAAGTCCGTGCCAGGGAGCGTGTCCGAGCGGAGCATATTTATACGACCATGAACCGGGATTATTGACCAGTATCATGCCTGCAATGGTAATCCCGCGCAATACATCGAGGGATAACAATCTGCTGTTAGTCTGAACTTGTGCCATGATTATTTACTATTATTTTTTTACATTTTTTCATTATTGAGACGCAGCATGCTGCGTCTCTACCGCTCATTACCATCACTCGGTTAAAACCGGAGACTAGTCATAGAACCGGATCCATTCATTATTTATACAAATAATATTTTTTCGAAATCTTTCTGAATCCATCAACTTCCTTGTACCAAAACTCTTTGATATCATCGAAACGGTTGGTTCTGGAAAAAGTCAGGCGTACAAAATCACTTCCGCTCACTTTATCAAACATATTGAACCGTTGCTGATTGGCATGGTCGAAGACCGCACTATCAGGATACAAAGCCGCAATTTCCTGCATCACATAAAATTGAACTTCCGAAAGCCTTGCAGCAGCATAATCCATGATATGTACCTGAATTCCACTCATTTGTTTTCCCTGACCCGTCGCATAAAAAGGTTTAAAATAAATGGGGCGGAAATTCATTCCCGGCAATTTTAAACGGTTCATATTTTCAGCCAGTTTTTCGGCATCAATCCATTCTGCCGCGAACAACTCAAAAGGGAGCGGATAACCCACCCCGATTGAAATATAACCCAACTCACCCAGAATTCCACTCACCGGATAAAAAAGCGCTGTGATGGGATGAGGAATATGTGGCGAAGAAGCAATCCATTGCAATCCGGTTTCCTCGTAAATCATCTTACGTTTCCACCCTTTCATAGACACCACCTGCAATCTGCACGACTTGTTCAGCATCTTTTCACCGTTCAACAACATCGCCAACTCACCACAGGTAAGGCCATAGACATAAGGAATCTTAAACTGGCTGACAAAAGATACAAACCGGTCATCCACAAGTCCGCCCTCCACTTTTAGTCCCCCCAACGGATTCGGTCGGTCGAGTACCACAAATTCTATATTATTTTCAGCCGCAGCTTCCATGGCCAGTCCCATAGTACTGATATAAGTAAAAGAACGACAACCAATATCCTGAATATCATAAACAAGGACATCTATATTTTTAAGCATATCAGGACTTGGTTTCCGTGTCTTCCCATGAAGAGAATAAACCGGAAGTCCTGTTTTCGGATCCTTTACATCCTCTACATAATCACCTGCATGCGCATCACCACGCACTCCATGCTCAGGAGCATAAAGTGCCACCAGATTTACATTCGGGGCTTCAAACAAAATATCAATAGTTGATTTCAGTTGATTATCAACACCCGTGGGATTGGTAATCAGTCCCACCCGTTTTCCTTCCAGTATTTTGAAGTTTTGCTGTTTCAGCACTTCAATTCCTGTTTTTATTTTAATTGATTGCCCGCTCAAATTGAGGGTCAACAAACTAATTAATAATATGAATGATAATTTAAATGATTTCATGTTCTTATTATTTTATTCCTAAAACCTATTTTGAAATAGAAAATTAAACCCAGACATCCCCGGGTTAAAACCCGGGGCAATTCATTATTCGCTTTCAGTTTTCTACTTTTTTGCCTTTCCGTAATTAGGATCAATTTTTAACAACATCACTGCAATAACAGGAACTATACAGCAGATCATCACCCAGATAAAGAAATGATTATATCCGAGTAGCTCCTGCAACCAACCGGCAAACATCCCCGGGAGCATCATACCCAGCGCCATAAATCCTGTACAAATAGCATAATGTGCTGTTTTAAGCTCACCATCAGAGAAATATATCAGATAAAGCATGTATGCCGTAAATCCAAATCCATAACCAAACTGTTCAATGAAGATACAAATATTGATTATGAATAAATTATCAGTTTGCGAGAAACTTAAATAGACAAAAGTTGCTATGGTAAGCAACATGCTCAGTGTCATCGGCCAAATCCATTTTTTCAAACCGCCTTTGGCAGCCACCAATCCGCCGATAATTCCACCAAGGGTAAGCGCAATAATTCCAACCGTACCATACACCAATCCAACCTCACCGGTAGTCAGGCCCAAACCACCCGCTTCACGTGAATCGAGCAAAAACGGACTGATAAGTTTCAGAGCTTGCGCTTCAGAGAAACGGAAGGTCAGCATAAAAAAGATTGCCTTCCCTACTCCGGGTTTCTTGAAAAATGACACAAAGGTCTGTGCAAAGTCCTTAAGTATAGTACTTGCAGTTACATTTGCTGTCGCACCGTCGGATGAAGGTTTGGGTAAGAATATGCGATGATAAAAGCTAAACAATATGAACAATCCTGCCAGCAGGAAAAAAGTAACAGACCATGCTAAAGAGATATTGCCCGACAAACCTTTATATTCCGAAGCAGTTCCCGAAGTCAGCTTCGGATCAAGCTGAAAAATCAGGTAAGCCGGTTTGTTCCAGTTCGACTCATTAAAAACGAGACGTTCACCCTTAATCAGGGAAATACTTTTATCACCACGACTCAGACTTGTATTCAAAATAATTTGCTTTCCGGCTTCGGGCGCTTTAGATAACCAAACCATGGCTACACCGACATTGCCAGTTCGGGTATTTTCTTCAACCTCGACTCTTTTCTCACCGAATGTATTTCTTATTGCATTTCCAAGTGGCTGAGAAACTTTTTCTGTCCACCAACTTGTTTTGGCCTTAACTTTCGTATCGGAACCTGTCTGTCCATTTTCAATAAATCCATTTTCCTGATTTAATCCTTCTACCTTAGCAAGAAAAACCTGCAAACTATCATTATTGACACCAAAAGTACCAATCTGAATCGTGTTGCTGTTTGTAACAAAATGCAAATCGCCTTCCAAAGGTTGAATGTCAGTTACCGGATTAATCAGCATGGAGGTTTGAACATATTCCGGCTTTGCTTCCACATTGATTTTCAGAGGTTCCATTCCCGTGGCAGTTTCCAGAAAACCTGCAAGAATGATCAGCACACCCTGCCCCATGATAGTTGCGATGCGGTAAAAAGTACTTCTAATCCCGACGAATTTAGCCTGATCATTCGTATTGAGGGCGAGCATGTAAAAACCGTCTGCAGCGATGTCATGCGTAGCTGAACTAAAAGCCAGCAGCCAGAAGAAGGCCAGCGTCGCCTGAAAAAAGAACGGTACCGGAATCATAAAGGCAATACCGGCTAATCCCGCACCGATAAATAACTGCATGGTAACTATCCACCAGCGCTTGGTTTTCAGCAAATCAACAAACGGACTCCAAAAAGGTTTTATTACCCATGGCAAATAAAGCCAGCTGGTGTACAACGCTATATCAGTATTCGATATACCCATGCGTTTGTACATGATTACCGAGATGGTCATAACTGCCACATAAGGCAGACCTTCAGCAAGGTACAAACTCGGGATCCATGCCCAGGGTGATGTTTTTTTTTGCATTAGTTCATATTTTTTAAACCACAAAGATTTTGCGCAAAGACGCTAAGGGTATCGCAAAGGACGCAGAGGATATTAATATGTGCCTGTGCATGAAATTTTTGTGCCTGTTGTGGTTAATATTTTATTCTATTTTATTCAATATTTTCATCAAATTTTCATCGCTGACGCAGATTTCACTAAAAACTGTTTTGATGTCGGCAGCGGTAACTTTGTTAAAGTCCTTCTCCAGCGGAAACACACAAACTCCTCCTAAATCGACAGAAGCAGGACTTATCAGAATATTATCATCACCTTCGGCATAAAAACAAGCAGGACGATGTACCTCACGTGGAAAAATACAGGAGGTCCACTTGCCATTTTCAAACCAGGTAACGATATTCAGCATCGGCTCTTTTTCTCCGGCTTTTACTTCCAGTGCAGCATAAATCCGGTTAAACAGCTCAACAACACTTTTTTTATTCCCCGACTCCACTATCACAACATTTCTGTGATATTCCCGCAAAGTAAAACACTGCAACTCATCATTCGAAACAATAATGTTGCGTTTCACCTCTTTCACATCTTTTTCTATAGGAAGAAAACCTTTATTTCCTGCCTGAAAATGCATATGATCCGGGGCCGAAGCACCACATTTTGGTCCGTTATAAAAAACCACAAAACTCTCCAACTCTTCCGCCAGATCCAGCATATCCTCATACCTGTCGTAGATTAACTGATCGATATGATCCAATACAGGCACAGTCAGATGCATAGGAAAAATCGGAAAAGGATTTATCAAAATCTGATAATCCTTACCAAAAGGAATGCCTCTTTGTTCCGCAGGAAGATGGGCCGGGCAGAGAAAACATTTTCTTTCCTGAATCGATTTGGCATCAATTTTGGCAGCACTGGAACGCATTCGTTCAGGATTGAACTGAATACGCACTGAACATCCGCCCAGGTCGAGATCCCTGACCTGCACTTTATTCAGCGCCTCATAATTTTGTTTGGCCAAAGGCCATTCAGCCAGTTGTTCTCCAAATAATGACTCAACTAATTTTATCATATATTTAAAATTATCATTATGATTCCGGTTAAACCAAAATCAATTGATGATCTCATTGTTATTCACTTTTATAACTCCGGTTAAAACCGGAGTCTATTCATAAAACCGGAGCCTATTGATGACCTCATCATTATTAACTATTCCCTATTCAGATTTATTCTTGCCTGAAGTTCCCAGGTTCTGATACGATCCTTATAGGTGTTGTGTCCGTTCATTTTCACTACATCCAGCGAAGCATCCGAGTTATCTTCCCAACGACGGCAGAGATATAACACGTCATATATCCGTCCGATCTGATATTCGCGCGAAAAAGCCAGTCCTAAGGCATAATCCTCACCATAGCTGGTATTCGGAACCCTTATCTGCCGCAGCATCGGTGTAAAGAATGCACGCGGAGCACCTAATCCATTGATTCGCATAGCATTGTTTCGTCCGTTATCAGGCGTCCACTCCTTATGATCGATGATTCCCGGAGGGATAGGCTGTTTATTAAAATCAGTCAGCATATAGGTACCCACCACCATCACACAATTCTGTTCGTAGAAAGCATCAACAATTTTCTGAAGCGTATTTTCGTCAGAATACACATCATCGCTATCCAGTTGAACAGCAAATTTTCCACAGGCTTGATGGGCCACCCCCACATTCCAGCAACCTCCGATTCCCAGTTCTTTATTTTCAGGGATGATGTGGATCAGTCTTTCATCAGAAGTATATTTTCGGATGAGTTCAGTAGTACCATCGGTCGAATAATTATCCACGATAATCAGGTTAAAGCGGAACTTCGTTTTCTGGCTCAATACCGATTGAATCGCATCGGCAATTGTCTTTACCCTGTTTCGCACCGGAATGATCACAGAAGCTTCATTTTCAAATGATTGTCCATCAAAATCCACATTTTTGAATTCAGGTTTCAGATATGCGCCGATTTTTTTCAGATGGTCGGTGCAGGCAAGTTCCATTTCCACCTGCACAGCACGGTTTTTCGGATCCACATAATCAAACTGTTTTTCACCGCTTTTACGGTTATCGTATTCAATCTCCGTATAAAGATATTCATTTATATGCACCAGATCAGCCGATTGCGACACCTTCAGACGAAGATCATACAAGCCTGCATGTTGATAGTCAGAACTCATTTCTGAAACCGCTTTTTTCAAAGCAGAAGTTCTGTATAGCAGCACCGATCCAAAATCAAAATCATCGCGCAAGCTACCTTTTTGATAAGCGATTACCGGTTTATTCGACTTCACACCCTCTTTCATTTGATAATGATCGCTATAAACCATACCTGCCTGCGAATTTTCGGCAATTTGCACCATCCGTTCCAAAGCAAAATAACCCACATTCAATTCATCTGTTTTAGTATAAATCAAGGTGTAGTCGGCATCTGATTTATCTGCAACTGCTTTCACCATCGCCGACGAACGGAATGAATCAACCTCAATCAATTCACAGCCATCAATTTTATCAGTTTTTTTCTCCGGAGAAAGCAGAAACACTTTTGCAACAAGTTCCGACTGTTTCAGTGAAATGATTGTTTTTTCAGCCTGTTGTATATCCTGAAAAAGAATAAAACAATTTATTTTCATATGTTATTTATAATTATGAATTTACAATTTCTTTGCTATCATTTTCTCACCACTTCCCATCATTTCATTCCCCCAGTTAAAATCGGGGGCAATTGATTATTTTATTTCTGCTCATCACTGTCACCTATTCACTCCTCAACACCCCCACATAACCCTCAGCACTTGTGAAGACACATCTTCCATCACCAAGAGGTGATACTGTATTGATCAATGAATTTCCTACTTTGTGTTTCCATAAAACCTTACCTGTAAGCGCATCAAGCGCGAAGATAAGCCCGTTTTTGGTTGAGCCGTAAACTATATTTTGTTTTTCCACCGGCATACTTGGTGCATGATCATAACCATAAGCCACATTTACTGACCAGATTCTACGTGGAGTATCCGTTGTTGTTGAATAACATACAACACTGTCCTGCATGGTTTTACTATAAATTCGTTTTTTATCAACCGACAAGCCGATGGTTTCACGAACCATCGATTCTTTCGTTCTCCAAAGCACACTACCATTATCAGCATTCAGTGCTGTCATCACCCGGTCAGGTGCTGTGAAAAATATTTTTCCATGAGCCGCAACAGGCCAAACGGCAGCCGGCGAAAAATGCATACGTTCATTTCCATTGTTCCATTTCCACAACAAGCGGCCGGATCTTTTATTTAAAGCATACATATAACTATCCCATGCGCCAAAAACAACCTTATCATCATACAGTAAAGGTTTGGTCTCCACATATCCGGTAACTTCATTATACTGCCAGATGACCTTCCCTTTTTTGATGTCAATACAACGAAACACATGGTCACTACCTCCAACATAAGCCCGGTCATTTTCAATCGTCACAGCACCAATGACAGACGCATCCGTTTTCAACTTCCAGATCAATTTACCCGTTTCAGCATTCACACCATATATATAACGGTCGGTTGAACCGAAAACAAGCACTTTCTTGCTGGCGGCAGGTGTTCCCAGGATACAACTTTTCGCAGCGTATTGCCACAAAAGTTTTCCTTCATTCAATGTGTAGCAGGAAAGAACACCAAGATCGTCACCGACATAGACTTTGTTTCCCGACACTACGGGAGAAGAATATACCGCACCATTATTCTTGATCATCCATAATTCACGAACCTTCAGGAATTGCTCATTGACAGAATAATCAGGCCGGAAATATCCAGACGCATCTTCAGTATAATATTTCTGCTGAAGCGAATAACCACCCCAACGACGTGCAAATTTACCTATAATCTGCTCGCTAACCAAAATTGAATCTTCATTTACAGAATATACAGAAAACCCTCCTGCGACTTCCTTTCCTCTAAGATTTGAGCGGTTGATAAAAGCAGGAATTCCATCATAATCGGTCAATCTGTTCGTATGATAATGTCCTCCGAGTATTGCTTTTACATTATAGCGTCTTAAGAGATCGGTCAGCTCGTACCAGTTGTCCACGTCTCCATTCTGTAAGGGATAATGCATAATAATTATTATATTTTTATGAGATTCGATCGATTTAAGTTCAGTTTCGAGCCAAAGAATATCCTGAATACCGACATGGCCATCCATCATACGGATGACAGGTCCGCTATTAAATCCAAGAAAGACAAAATTTTCATAATCAAACCGAAAACGGTCGTTCCCGAATATTTCTCTAAAATCCATCACCCCCGACTCACTCCATTTCGTTTCATGATTTCCCGGCACTGCAAAATAGGGCACTTTTAACTCGTCCAGCATTTGTTTTGTTTTCAACAAGGATTCTCTGTCTCCCCCTTCAGTCAAATCGCCCGAAACAAAAACAAAATTCACTTCGGGGGTGTTATTTATAGTAAGTATAGAATTTTTCAGATCATCAACACTTGTTTCGTTCTGACCGATGTGAAGATCAGTAACAAGGGCAAATTCAAAAGTTTTGGCCAGAACAAAAGACCAACTCCATTGAAGAGCAAAAAATATGATGATCATTAAAACTGTTCTTAGTTCTCTCATGAAATATCAATGTGATGGCAATAGTTTTCTTATATAATAATTTTAACGTACGAAAGTAGAATATCTTTTTCTAATTCTCATTACAAAACCTCATTTCATTAAGTTTCATTATATATTATATACATATTTTAATGGTAGCGATTGTCATTAAAAACTGACATATCAATTAAATATAAAACAAAAGCGCAAATTTGAAATCAAAATAATCATAAATTATTATTTACAAATAAAAATATACGCAAATATATGTATGTAAAAGTTAATAATATAAAAAAGATGGGCTTAAAATTGAAAAAATATTTTTTTTGCGGGAAATGATTTTTAACTTGCGCCTTATTTCGTAAGATACCCTTTTCCATAGTATAACATAGTAAAACAATAATAATATTTCCTTAAATTCGAATTCATCAGCATGAGAAAGTATTTTTTTCTACTCATTTTACTAGTATTTACAACCATAAGTACTTTTGCACAAAAGTCGATCTCCGGAGTTGTAGTTGACGAGAACAATGAGCCTCTGATCGGGGTTTCTGTTGTTATCAAAGGCTCAACAAGCGGTACCATTACCGATCTGGATGGAAAATACAACTTGTCATCTGTGCCTGCATCAGCGACACTCGTATTCAGTTATGTCGGAATGAAGACACAGGAGCAAAAAATCACTCCTACGACCTCCACCCTCAACATTACAATGCAATCAAGTGCACTTGTAATCGATGAAGTTGTTGTAACAGCCATGGGTATTCAACAGGAAAAGAAACGTATGAACTTTGCGGTTCAGAGTGTAGGAGCCGAAACACTCACAGAAAACAAGGCACCAAATTTTGTAAATGCATTGCAAGGTAAAATTGCCGGGTTAAGCGTAACCAATTCAAGTGGATCGCCTAACTCAGGAACTCAGGTTATCATCCGTGGGGTATCTTCGGTAAACAATAGTCAAAGTAACGAACCTTTATTCATCCTCGATGGAATGCCGGTATCCGGAAAAGGTAGCGCTGCTTCCGACATCAACCCTAACGACATAGAAAATGTTACCATTTTGAAAGGTGCCGCAGCTGCTGCACTTTACGGACAGGATGCTGCCAATGGTGTCATCATGATTACCACTAAAAAAGGACAAGTTGGAAAAACAAATGTCACCGTCAATACCAGCTGGCAATACGACATCCCAACACGAATACAAGAGCTACAGACAAGTTATGCACCCGGATCACAGGGATTTTATACTGAAAAAGCCATGGGAGGCTGGGGACCTCTACTCAATGAAGGAGAGCAAATATATGATAATGTTGGAGCATTCCTCAACAACGGATTTTATCAAAAATACGACATCAGCTTAACCGGAGGAAGTGAAAAATTCCAAACATACGCTTCAGCCAATTATTCAAAGAATGATGGTATTGTTCCTAATGATTATCTAAATAAAATGGGAGTATTACTGAAAGCTACTTTTCAACCTCATAAATCTTTGAATTTCTCTGTTTCTGCAAATCTACTTGAAAACAACTCCCGTTCATTTAGTTCGACAGGAATGAGTTCAGTATACAACTGGCCAATCAACGACGACATCAGCAACTACCAGAAACCAAACGGATATCCACGTTTTCTGTATTATAACGATGATAACAAATACAATTCCCCCATCAGCCCGTTATACTCGCGCTACAAAGATTATGGGAAAAGCGAGGGGATGCGTAATATTATAAACGGATCGGTTAACTGGAAGCCAATAAGAAATCTTGAAATTACAGGAAGAGTTAGCTATGACTCAAGAACAAGTAAAAGTGATAGTTATACCGTACCACGTTGGGATGACTCCTCTGTACTGGATAACTTTATGAGCCCCTTTAGTTTTTCTCCATTTTCCTTTACTTCAAAGTATGGATTTGTTGAAAACACACCCGAATGGATAAAAGAACGTGACTATGCTAAATCTGAATGGCAAAAGGAATACGACAAAGCATTAGCCGCATACATTAAAAACAGTAAAGGATTGGCTGCCTTTAATTTTCCAAGCCCATTTACACTAACTGAAGGTTCGCCCGGATACGAAGAAGCTTTGGCCGTATATAATGCTGCATATAATGAAAGTTTAGCAAAATACAACAAGTATTATACAGGTGACCCTGCTACAAGCACTCCCTTTCTTAACAGAAAAGACATTGAAGATATGGACAAAGATTTGCTTGGATCATACTACAGTTCTTCCAGTAAAAGCGAATTATTTACAGCGTCAGCCTTAGCAACTTACAAATGGGAATTACCCAGAGACTTCGATATAGATTTTCTTGTTGGTACTGAACTCAGGATGGAAGAAAGTATTTCGATGTCAAACAGCGGTAGAGATTTTATTATTCCCGGCACTTTCAGCTTAAGCAACACCAATAGTAAATACGTCTACCTGACCGACAGAACGGCTGAACACAGGCAAAAACGCATGTATGGTTATTTTGGTGAGATCAGGGGAGATTACAAAGGACTTGCCTCATTAAGCTTTACAAGTCGCTGGGACTGGTCGTCCACCATCATTAAAAATCCTTTCTACTATCCTTCAGTAACGGGAGGTTTGCTATTCTCCGAATTGTTTGATTTAACCAATGACATATTCAGTTACGGAAAACTTCGTGGAAACTATGCCGTAGTAGGTAAAGATGCCGGTGTCTATTTGTATGACCGTCGTTTCAAACAGTTTGCTACTTATCCCGATAATGGATATGGGATTGACCCTACACTTTCATCTGCCGACAGGAATCTGACACCTGAAATGTCATATTCATGGGAAATCGGAGCTGACCTGCGCTTCTTCGACAGCAAAACACGTTTGGATTTGGCCTACTATTCAGTTAAAGCCGACAATCAGATTGTTACGGTACGCGTTTCTCCTTCATCGGGCTATATTTTACAAACCAGAAATGAAGGAGCCATCCGCAACCATGGTATTGAACTAACCCTTGATCAGGACATTATCAAAAACCGTGATTTTTCGTGGACAACAATGTTTAACTTTGGATTGAACCGCGGTACAGTTATGAGTCTGCCCGAAGACGTAGCAGAAATTACCGGTACTCAATATGGCGACATCTATACATCAGCGTACCTTGGTGGATCTACCACTGGTCTATCGGGTAAAGATTATCTGCGAACGGCAGACGGAAAAATTATTGTTGGGGCAGATGGTTATCCAAAAATTGATCCTAATAAGAACAAATACATCGGAAATCGCGAACCCCTTTTCCAGTCAGGCATAACTAACACCCTCAAATACAAAGAAATGACTTTGTCGTTCTTATTTGAAGGCCGTTTAGGTGGAGATGTGGTTAACGTTACAGGTCGTGGTTTAATTTCAAATGGTCAGAGCAAAATGCTTGAACAATACAGAGGAAGACAGATTGTGATTGATGGCGTAGTACAACAGCCCGATGGAACATACGAACCCAACACAACACCGATCACACTCGATAATCAGACAATTTCGAACTATTTTTACGCTGTAAGTTCCAATTTCATTGAGGACGGATCTTACTTACGTCTGAGCTATGTGACATTAAATTATGATTTATCAAGATTTATCAAAAGAACTGCCTTTACAAGCTTAAGATTAGCGTTGACCGGAAATAATTTATTCCTATTGACCAGATATACAGGTGCTGATCCAAGTCTGAACGCTAACACAAGTGCAGGAGGAACCGGTTCGGCGGGTATCGACAACTATGCCGTACCCAACACAACAAGTTTTAACTTTGGCATCACAGCCACATTCTAATCAATTCAGTCGAACACAACTAACAATATAAAATATGAAAATTTTCCGATATATAGCATTAAGTATTCCGGTTGTATTAATGTTTTCCGGCTGTGAAGATTTCCTGGATGTAAATACCAGCAAAGACAGCCCAACCACTATTACCGTGGACCAGGCATTGCCAACGGCTTGTTTTTATGCAGCTCAGGAAATATATGACCATGCAGAATACAGTGTGTATCTCTCACAAGCATTAACGACCGCCTCAAAAAGTCAGACAGGCGTGTATGCCTACAGTCAGGGATGGGAATTTTTGTCGATGAACCGTCACCCGCAATGGCGAAGACATTTCTATGATCTGGGAGCCAATATCAACGAAATGATTCGTGCAGCAGAAAAAATCAATTCGAAGAATTTCATTTTGATAGGTCGCACCATCATGTTACAATCCACTATGCTGACCACCGATGTATTCGGACCAATGCCACGTTCCAATGCCTATACATCAACCTCTCCTACTTATGACACACAGGAAGAAATCTATGAATGGATGTTTAAGGAAGCTGATGATCTGATTGCACTTTACCAGGATTCAACATGGACCGACAATCCGAACAACATCCCTATTACAGCGAAGATGGATAGAATATATAGTGGCGACATGAAGAAATGGGGATTGTATGCCAAAGCTTTGCGTGCCCGTTTATGGTTACGTAAATTGCCAAACTGGGAAAACAACCCTACCGTTTGCAACAAAATTGCAGCCATGGTAGACGACGTCCTGAATGACCCCGACTGGGAAGAACCACATTATAATTACTACGGTGGGACCAATGAACAGAACTGTCCATGGGGTCCTTCGGCACCTATTATAAATGCCTGGGAAAGTCGCGGGAACCGTTTGTCGACATCTATACCAACTAAGTTTTTTGCATATGCGATTTTAGGATGTTATCCGGATCGACGGACAAATAGACTATCCGCTTTAGACCCACGTGCTGAAAAAATCATGTCACCAAGAGGAACAGGAGCCAGCAGCAGTGATGCTATTCGATGGCTGGAAAGCAATATAGGGATGGATGTATCTATGAAAGTAACTTTCTACCCTGACTTATTTGCCACAACATCAGGTTCAAACCCATACACCAAGAACGATGGTTACATTGCTCTGATTACCGAAGAAGAATTAATGTTTATTAAAGCAGAAGCACAATATTGGGGAGGAGATAAAGCTGCAGCATTTAACACAACCAAAGCTGCTGTGCTGCGAAACTTTAAACGTCTTAATATCAAAGAACCTGTTGCTGCTGATGGAAGTAACGCAAAAAAACGTTATGACGGTTTCTTCAACATCCGACTGCCTGGTGAAAGCCTTTTCACCATAGCAGATTTAATGCAACAAAAATTTATTGCCATGTACCTTCAGCCAGAACAATGGAATGATATGCGCAGATATAATTATAGCAGTAAAACAAATGGAATCTTATATGATAATGTTCCTGTTTATACCGTAAAAAGTTGCCATAATGGAAGCTCTGAAACAAATATTCCGGGTTATTCCAATTCAACCGGTTCTGTTTTTGGGTCAGGAACAAATACTATGACGGCAGAATATTCGCTTCGACGTCCTTACAATTTGTATGAACCTTACTGGATGCAGTCAGATGCCTTTGGCACAAATGCAGAGCTTTCACCAAATGCATGGATTAACCGTTTGAATTACGACCCTGAAACAGAGGATAAATACAACCGTAAAGAGTTGGAAAGACTTGGCGCCTTTAAAAATCATGAATGGCTGAAGAAGAGGATGATATGGGCCTATAATACCAGTGGAAAAGCAACTTCAAGTGATCCTACAGGATGGAAATAAGACCCAAGCCGGCTTTTTCATTATAGATAAAGCCGGAATAAATCGAAAACAAATTAAACAGAAGCAAATAATTAACTTATCATTTAAAATATAAACAATGAAGAACATTTTCAACAAAATAGTATTTTTTGCTATTTATGGTTTAATGTTTATTGCACTTCCTTCATGCGAAAAACATGACTTTTTCGACGAAAACACCATCACAGGAAATGTAGGGCCACAGGCTTACTGGGAAATTGGCAGTTCAACAGTAAGTGCTGGTTCAAATATGCCTTTTGTTGTACAATACTATTCCACTGTTGCTGACATTGATTATTCAGAAGTATGGTATAACATTACTGAAGTGCAGGAAAAAAACGTTACATGTCCCTGGGTAAAATCATTTACCTATTCGATATCTTCTATTACCTCTGAACAGAAACGTATTGCACAAAAAATTAAAGAATACCCGCATTCACTGGCTGTATGGTCCGATTCACTGCATGCATATACATTTACCGGATCATTTCCGGTGAGTGGCACCCTAAAACCTTTTTCGTGGGTGAAACCGGATGTTTTTGACTCAACTAAAATGGATACCTATTTCGGAACTGGATACATGCAACATTTCAAGGACAGTTTATATACCCTCATGAAATTTGCAGACTTCAAAAGCATGATGCTTGGCCTTAGTTTGTTGGAAGATTTTGAACAATATACCGATTCTAGTTTAGATATCAATTCTAACAGTTATGTGCACCATTTTCCAAAAGACCAGAGCGGTAACACCCCTGTACCCGACGCGATTAAGAACCTTTATGATGGCATTACTTTTAAGCAATTGATTGAAGGATCATCTGGTTATAATGTTGAATACAAACGCACCTATTATATCGAAGCCAGAATGCGTGTATATGACACAAAGAATGTTTATGGAACAACCGTATCAAAAAAGATCGACATAAATTGATTTCTCAATTTATGAACATATAATTTTATCAGCTTAATTAAATATAACTTCATAAACAAACAGCATATAAAGATAAAATATCAATATATTAACTCTGGAGAACATGAAAACAATATCGCGCATAAAACAATATCTTTTTATAAGTCTTTTAGGAGCCATTGCCTACGGATGTATTGACAATGAACCGGAAATTGAAGAATTACCATCTGAAGCCGTTGCATTTACATACGAAGTAACCGATGATACCTATCAATTGGATTATTATGTGGGCTCGACCATACAATTTACGAGCATTTCAGGAATGGAAGGCGAATGTGTGTGGGATTTCGGAGATGGTAGTGACCCTACTACAGGTGAGGTAGTTACTCATAAATATGCCAAAGATGGGACCTATCAGGTGAAACTTACAATCGGCGGACTTAAATTCAACCGGCAACCGGTATTAATTAAGGACATCGTCCCTATCATGACCCTGAATCCAATCGAGGGAGGTATTTGCGAAGTACTGTCGACTCCGGTAGGTATTTCAGTTGAATTACCAAATCCTGAGAGTCTTACCGAAGAATATTTATGGATATTTCCACAGGGAACCACCGACGAAAATGGAAAGGCAATTGTCACTTCCACAAATCAGGATCCCGGAAAGGTTAAATTCAGTCACGTAGGATCACAAACCGTACGTTTACAGGTAAAATTAGCCGGCCGTTTACTGGAAGAAGGAAAAGTAAATGTACAGGTTGCCTATAACAAAGAAGTTCCTACATTATACTATGCCCTGAAAAACGGCAATATCATGGCGCTTAAACTCGACAACAACAAACCTGCCGGCATGAACATCTATCCTTTCGACATGGGAGTTTCTTCAGGAAAACACCCATTGAATATTTTATTCAAAGAAAATTCATTGTATGTTTTAGATGCTGGTCAGCAGTTTACCTATGTAGATGATGCTAGTGGAATAATGGGTGATGGTCGTATTATGGTAATGTCAAAAGATGGATCAAAAGTGGAAACCATGTTATCCAACGTAGGTGGAGCTGCATTCAACGATCCCTTCTATGGTTATATCGAAGGATCGAATCTGTACTTTGCTAATCGTAACACCGGGATCAGCAAAATTGGTCTTAACGAACGTAACAAGGTATACTCAATATCTGAATTTCCCTGGTTCGTGCAAAATGCCACTTTAGGTTATTATAGCAACGGATGGAGTTACGGTTCAATGAATGCTTGCTTTACTAAAATCAATGGAACATGGCACTGGTGTAAAACTAATAACGGAACCGGTATTTTCCGATTCACCAACAGTGACATTCTACCGGCACCTATCACTGGTGGACAACCTGCACCGACAGCCGGAATTGCTTTATCGGGAATGAATCCTAAGTCGTTGATTTGGGACAGCAAAAATCAGGTCATTTATTTCACCATCTACGACACCGGATACGAAGGATTGTACCGTTGCACGCTTGATCAGCTGAGTGCTATTGGCGGTACCCGAAGCAACCTTACTCCTTACAAATTACTTACTACCAACGGCAAAAGCGTAACGCCTATCACTGAAACCGGTAAGGGTGAAGGATCAACAGGAGAATTCATTGGCATTTCTCAACTTGCTTTGGATGAATCAACAGGATGTGTATACTTCGGCTTACGCTCAGCCAACCCAACAGAGGTAAAATCAGGTTTGATGCGTTATAATCCTGCAATCAATAAAATTGAGCATGTTATCGAAGGAGTAGAAGTTTATGGCGTTGTAGTAAACAACACCAAGTCTAAATTGTTCTAGTAGCGCCGCGGTAACTGAGAAAGACTTCAGTTACCGCAGCACACACTTTTAAAATAGAAAAAATCTGAATGAAACGTATATTTCACATAGCAGCACTGCTCATTTTATCAGGCATTTATCTTTACGCACAACAACCCAAACGCGAAATTCGCTCCGTGTGGCTCTCAACAGTCTGGCGACTCGACTGGCCATCAACGACTGTCCCTGCCTCCACAGGAACCAACGAATCCACACGTGAAACTGCGCGTAATGCACAAAAGTCGGGCTTGATTTCAGTTCTTGATAGACTGCAGGCAGCAAATTTCAATACTGTTTACTTTCAGGTTAGAGGAATGTGTGATGCATTCTACAATTCTCAATATGAACCATGGAGCCAGTATCTGTCTTCTGAGCGTGGTGCTGATCCTGGCTGGGATCCACTGGGTTTTATCATTGACGAAGCTCATGCACGTGGCATTGAAGTACATGCATGGCTGAATCCGTATCGATATTCCACTTCTTCCGAATCACATGGAAACCTTCCGAATGATTATGCAATTGCTCATCCTGAATGGCTACTTGATTATGGTAATTATACTAAGATCCTTAACCCGGGTATGCCTGAAGTACGTCAGCGTATTTCAGATGTAGTGGCAGACATAATCACAAAATATGATGTAGATGGAATCGTTTTCGATGATTATTTTTATGTTTCGGGAACAACTGACGCCATGGACCAACAACAATTTGAGCAGTACAATCCTAATGGATTACTGCGAGGGGACTGGCGTCGTGAGAATGTAAATCAGATGGTCAAAGATGTTCAGGCACGTATTAACAGCATCAAACCATACCTAAGCTTTGGTATAAGTCCCGCAGGCGTAGCTGCCTCAGATCCCAACGTGGCAAAAAAATATGGTGTTGACCCCTGCCCTGTAGGCAGCGATTGGCAATATAACAGCATATACAGTGATCCGCTTGCCTGGCTTTACAATGGTTCCATAGACTATATTTCACCTCAAAATTACTGGACCATCGGATCTGCTAGTGACTATTCTAAACTCAGTCCATGGTGGGCCAAAGTTTCGAATTTTTTCGGAAGAAATTATTACTCCAGTAACACTAGTTCGTTTTCGGCAGCTGAATTAGTCAACGAAATATATATCAACCGGAATGCCGATTTAAATGGCACCACCGGCAGTGTTTACTTCCGTACAAACAACCTGCCTCAAGCTAACATGACTGCCTTCAAAGCGGATCCTTATCAGTTCAGAGCTTTAACTGCTGCCTACGGATGGAAGATCCCAACCGGACAAGGATTAGTGGAGAGTCTTTTCCTGTCAGGACAGAATCTGACATGGAATTATACTGACAATCAAGTTCGTTACAGTATTTATGCCATACCAAAAGCTAACGTTAATGATGCAAACATATTCAGCAGTCCCAACTATCTCATTGGCGTTTCATACAAGAAAAGTTACACATTACCATCAACCATCACTTCTGCCTCACATCTGATTGCTGTGGCAGTATACGACAGGTATGGCAATGAATTCCCTCCCCGTATTCTCGGGGAAGCATCTGCGACTGCTGACATTGCTCAACTGACCTATCCTGCTCAAAACAGTACAAATGTAGTGTTGCCTGCTTATTTCACATGGCAGCCTGTGTCAAACGCGGTTTATTATATTTGGGAGTTATCTGAAGATGCAGCTTTCACAAAACCAGTAGTTACACGTGAGATACCAACAGCAGCATTTTATTCTGGCTTGCAGACCAATATTAAAGAGAACAAAACCTATTATTGGCGTGTTAAAACCATTCGTCCCAACGCACCATTAACAGTATCGGAAGTACGTAGTTTCGAAGGTACCAAATTTAAAATCACATCGCCTGCTGATGGCACTTCCAATGTTTCCATGACTCCTGAATTCACATGGACAAACATCGGGTCAGGAGCTACCTATACTCTCGAAATATCAGGCAAACCAGACTTCTCAACCATTTTATATACAGCCGAAGTGCAAAGTTCATCAACCGCTATCCCAACAGGAATACTGGCCACTTCGACCAATTATTATGCACGGGTAAAAGCAGCGAAGGGAGACATACAAGCTATATCAGAACGTGTTGCATTCACAACAGAAGAAGTACCTGTTCCTAACCCCGTACTCTTATCTCCAACAGATGGCGCCACCATTCTTGGAACGGAAATTGAACTTATCTGGCAAGAACAGGCTGCAAAAGGATTTCAGGCTGAGTTATCACAAACTTCAACTTTCCCGACAAGGAGTACCAAAGTAAAATCAGTAGATGCTTTTACTTACAATGCAGTCTTCAACAATTTGACTGATGGAACTTATTACGTACGTGTAAAAGCACAGAACAGTACCGGATTAACTGATCCATCACAATCGGTAATGGTCAATCTGAAAAACATATCAGCAGTACCGGATGTCAACGAAAACGCCTGCTGCTATAACTATTACGATATAACAGGTACCTGTCATCTTGTGGTGAATAATGATGAGGCATCATCTCTGACGATAGAAATCTATTCGATATCAGGAATGATGCTCAACAGAATGAAATACAACATTCTTCCCGGGAAAAACACCTTAACACCGGATCTATCGGAATACGGACAAGGTCTGTACCTGATGAAGGTTAAAACAGGAAACAAAGAACAAACGTTAAAAGTAAAACGTTAGAACAGGGGATATATAAAAACAACAAACATATTTAATTATCTATTATCAACTCAAAATTTAGTGTTTATGAAAAAGCTTACTTTATTAACATTAGCTTGCAGCATGACGATACTATCGTTTGCAGCAGGCGGAAATATCACCTATGTATTAAATGGTGGTGTGACTAACGACTATGGTTGGACTAGTAAAGCCGACATGCTTGTCGGATTGAACCAGGATTACAACACGAAGTACTCAATTGCTCAAACTGCAACCTGGTACACATGGGAAACTCTTGACGTTATTTTGGCAACAAGTGATCCTGTTACCCGTATCCCAACTTTTGCCACCAGCATGTGGGGAGCTATTACAACTCCAAAATGGCAATGGCTACACGACTTAATTGTAGCTAACGTAACCGAGCAAGGAGTTGCTGCTATAGCAGAAGCCGAAAATGCTTATTGGCGATACAATGTTTCGGCATTTTTTATCAATGGCATGCGTGCTTCGTGGCCTGCTTCAGCAAACTATATTTTTGCAGGTCAACCCGATGCTTTTATGGCTGCATGGAAACATGGATTCGCCGGCCCCGCTTCTTACGATGGGAGTAAACAAGTAGCTCTTCCCGAACCTTATAAAGAAGGTTCAACTTTCGATGGTTGGTATGAAACGGTTGATTTCCAAGGTTCAAAATTAACTTCAATACCTGCTGGTGCAGAGGGAGACAAGACCTTGTATGCTAAATGGATTAATTATATTCCTACCATCAAGGAAGTAAAAGCGCTGACAATAGGTACAAGCACCCAGGTTCGTGGCGTGGTAAGATATATCAATGAAACCACCGCTTACATTCAGGATGTAACAGGAGGATTGATGGTTGAATTTACAACCGCTCCCAATCCGGTTCTTGTATCTGGTGATAAAGTGACTCTTTCAGGAACAACTGCTTCTATAGGCACTTATGTAAAGCTTACCGGTGCCACTGTCACAGCAAAGGAAACAGCTTCACTTCCGCTTCAGTCAGTTACACTTGCCGCTTTAACAGGAGCAACTCCTAACCCGGCCCTTTATATGTTTGAATCAGTGAAAATTGAAGGAGTAAAAGTGACAGCTAATGCAAACGGCATTCTTACACTAACTGACGATGCAAGCAATACCATTACAATGGCAACAACGCCAGCATCTGTACTTCCTGCAGGTACAAAAATAAGCCTTACAGCTGTCGTGAATTATGATAATAAAGTCACACTGGTGGGTTACTCTAAAGACATAATACCAGCACCGGTTCCACGTCCGGAACCAGCTACTTATACTGCAAAAGCAGAAGGAAAATACTCCTTAGAAAATAAATGGCTGGTATCTGCCAAAATGGACAACCTTTCTGCAAATCAAATACATAGTGCCAGTCAAATGGTTCGTGGCATGACTGCAAAAGATGGAAAGATGTACTTTATTGAGAGAGGACTGGAGCAATTAACCGTAGTAGATGGTGTAACAGGACAAAAGCTCACCCCTATTAAATTATCCTCAAATATATTTAAACATACTTACAAAGACGTCAATGGAAATGACAGTATTGGTGACGCTGGACTTTTGAAATTTAACGATATAAAACAAGATGCTGCCGGAAACATTTTAGTAGGTAATCTTATTGATTCCAACGCAAGAGCTTTCCAGGTTTGGAAAATCAATCTGGCTGACGGAACAGGTACCTTAGTTGTTGATGAAATTCTGAAAAGCAATCCTGATTTTGCAGAAGCTGTTGTTCGTTTTGATGCATTTGGCGTATATGGAGATGTAAACAACAATGCCGTTATTATGGCAGCAAACGCTTCGGCTATGGAAGCCTACAAATGGACGATAACTGGTGGAGTTACTGGTCAAGCCGAAGCAATTGGAATAGCTACCAACGAAGGAACTCTATTGACAGGTTTAACTAATCCTGGAACAGCCCCTCAAATCTTTCCTATAGATGAAAACTATTTCTATTTAGATGGAAATGCTACGCTTCCTACACTAATTGATATGGCAGGAAATGCAGTGGATGGTTTCTTCAATGTAACTACAGAAGGACAAAACTGGTGGTCATTAAATACAACAACAAATAAAAAAGTTGTAAACGGTAACAGAGCTGGTCACAATGGTCTGATTGAATTTGAACTTGGAGGAGAAAATTTCTTCCTGATAGCATCGAACAATACCGTTGGAAATCCTCCTTCTTCTTTTACATTATTCAAATGGGCTAATGCCAACAAGGAATTCAGCGAAATAGAAGAGTTATGGACATTTCCTCAAGCAGGTATGGGAGCAACATCTAATCCTTACCGTACAGCAGTGCCTTCTGTTGAAACTGACGAACAAAATAAGATTGCTAAATTGTATTTGTACACAGGTGAAAACGGCTACGGAGTTTACGAATTCAAAATTAACGACGGTAGCGGCGTTGAAGACGTAAACAACTCTGTAATTAAAGTTAGCGTTAACAATAAAACGTTGAACATGAACCAGACTGTTGCTGCTGTTGATGTATACACTGCAGCCGGACAACTGGTGGTTAAAGCCAAAAATACTTCTTCAGTAAATATTTTATCTAACGGAGTATTCCTTGTAAAAACAACAACTTTAGAAGGTAAAACTGAAGTTCATAAAGTTATTGTTAAATAAATAATATAATGATAATTCTTTAGTGAAAAGGTGGTGGCACTTCCACCACCTTTTCTTCTTTTTATCTGATTGCTCTTTCTGTCTTTACTCATCAACCATCTTAAATAATTTCCGGTATGAAAAAAATTTACTCTCTTATTTTCATGCTTTCTTTTTCGGCTTTACTTTTTGTTTGCTCTTCTCAAACTTTACCAATTGACGGGGTAAACTACACAATTGATACACTCGAAAATCATCAGGTCGGACCAGGCACGCAATATGTATCACTACGCCTGACTGCCCCTGCCAAACGTTTGGACGTTTATTTCCTGAAAGCGGACATGAAGAATCCAAACATCGAAATTCGCACTGCCCTTGGACGTGACTCAATATATACCGGCGAAGCACCTTCGGTGTTGGCTAAACGTATCTCAACTGAACGTAATTACTATTTCGCCGGGACCAATGGCGACTTTTATGAAACATCCGGTTATGTGGGTTATCCTGTCAGTGGGAATATGGCTAACGGAGAAATTGCCAAAACACCCGGTTCTCGCAATGTATTTGCTTTTGATGAACAAAAAATACCGGACATAGGCATTATGGCCTACAACGGAACGGTTAAATTCGGATCTTCCACATGGACGATCAATTCAGTGAATCATTTACGCACTGAAAATAAATTAGTACTTTTCAATCGTCACAATGGAAGATATACCCATACCAACCCATATGGGACTGAAGTTCTTATCGAACTGTTGCCCGGATATTCCTGGGGAAGTAACAAAACCCTCAAAGCTAAAGTTATAAAAGTTGAGAAAGGTGTAGGAAATATGGCCATTCCAAAAGGACTTGCTGTGCTCTCAGGCCATGGCACCTCCGCAGAGCAGCTGAACCTGCTTTCAGTAAACGATGAAATTGACATCCGTCTCGACTTGTCGCTGAATTCAAACAGCACTTCAAACTTTCTTCAAATGACCGGTGGAGATAATTACAAAACTATGTTGTTAAATGGTGTTGTGGAACAAACAAGTGTGTGGGCAGAACTTCATCCACGTACCGGACTCGGATACAGTCAAAACAAGGACACAATCATCTTTTGTGTGGTAGATGGTCGTGGGCTTTCAATCGGAGCAACCACCAAACAACTGGCACAACTCATGAAAAGTGCCGGCGCATGGACAGCCTTCAATATGGACGGTGGAGGTTCAAGCTCTATGTATGTTGCCGAATACGGTGGACCTGTTAATACTACAAGCGACGGTAACGAACGGGCAGTATCCAATAGTGTTTTCATTGTTTCAACAGCACCTGCCGACAGCGTGCTTAGTATTATTAAAGCATATAAACCTTCTGTTTCACTTCCTCAGTATGGCGAACATACCCCTCAATTCTACGGATATAACCAATATGGTGTACTACTCAACTCAAATGTACAAGATGTTGTTCTCTCGTGCCCCGAAAGTCTGGGGAAAATTGAAGGAAATAAATTTATTGCAACAGGAAATACACCGGGAAACATTACAGCTACCTACAACGGCACAGTAACCACCAACATCCCTGTCAGCCTTTTACCTGTATCCGGATTAAGAATACGTTTGGATTCTGTTATTATCGACAGTAGAACAAATTATCCTATCGAAGTGGTAGCCAGCACAACTGCCGGCGAAACCTTAATTTCACCTGCAGCACTCAACTGGACTGTGGCCAATCCTGAGATCTGTACGATAGAAGACGGGGTTATGAAAGCACTGAAAAATGGAAAAACAACAGCTACCGGCCAAATCAATGATTTCATTGATCAGGTACAGATAAATGTTATGATTCCTGCAGCCCCGACTATTATCGGCGATAGCATGAAAATCACCAGCTGGACGCTGAGTGCGTCTTCCTTTCTGAATGCGCAACTAAATCAAACCAATCTACCTGCCGCATGGGATCATGGTGCTGCGGTCAATTTCGTGCATGCAGCCGGAAGATCTCCTTTTATCAAACTTATTAATCAACGCTCTTTCTTTGGATTGCCTGATACTATAAAAATTTTGATGAACATGGGTGATATGTCAATTACGAGAGCTTTGGTATATTTAAGGCCAAATAATGCTACAAAAACGACTTCCTATGAAGTAACCAACTTTCAAAAGAATAAGGATTTCACTCTGGACATTCCGGTAAACAATATCTTTGATGCTACAGATAAGGCAATTTACCCTGTTTGGTTTGACAATATTAACTTCTACATCGAAACTTCTGGGATGACGGAATCAAAAGCCTATACGTTGGCGATTAAAGACATCCTGTTGGTATATAAGAATTTTGTAATCAGCGGCGTTAACCCGGCAAAAAGCAATAGTTTCAACATCTTCCCTAATCCGGTAACGAATCAGACTTTGTACCTGCAATTAAAAAACAATCAAAATCAGACTGTACGTACTGAAATTTATAATACCTCTGGCCAGTTGCTGGTTTCAAATCAACATGGAAGGTATGAGGGAGGCAATATCTCCGTCTCTCTGAAGAATCTGAAATCAGGATTGTACCTCATTAAGGTTTATGAAAATGATCAGTTTAGCGTTTCAAAGTTTTTCATTGATTAAATCCTGACATCAACAGAAACGTTCGTTGAACACTGCGAACGTTTCTGTTTAATTCTGTTACTGTTTTACTTTAAATCCCTCGTATCGTGAGAAAAAATATCATACCGGCAATGCTGATATTGCTTCAGTCACTGTTTTTCAGTCTATATTCAATCAACATATCCGGTGTTGAGAAAAAAATGGATACCCTTGAATACCGTATGATTGGTCCGGGAATTCAGTACACAAAATTTCAATTACCTGAATATCCTTTGTCTGCTTATCTTTTGAAGATCGACATGACAAATCCTTACAACTTAGTAGAAACATTTCAGGCGGGAAATCAGGCAGGAAAAACAGAAGCTATGACAACGGCATACTCCCGACTGAATGCAGCCTCGCATAACTCATTAGCCGGAGTAAACGGAAATTTCTGGATCGTTTCCGGTCAGGGACAACCCACAGAATTACTGGGAGTTCCTCATAGCGGCAGTGCCATGGGGGGCGAAATGATTACCGACCCCAATAACTGGAACCGCGGCCATGGCAGTATCGGTTTTGCCATGATTGATGCCAACAAAAAAGTCTGGATTGATGATGTTACTTTTGCCGGAAAAGTATCAATTCCCAACAAAGGAGAATATCCTGTTTCTCAGATAAACCGCATCAGAGGAGAAAATGAACTGGTATTGTTTAACAATTATCTGGGTGTTGGTAAAACAACGCGAACCGACAATAACGGAACGGAAGTTTTTATAAAACCCATCGATAATACTCAATGGAATACCAATCAGGAAGTGAAATGCGTTGTCACCAGAATCATTGCCAATCAGGGAGCGAATGTACTTCAGAGTGGTGAATCTGTTTTATCGGGAAACGGTGCGGCGCAGACTTTCTTGTCAGCTTTATCTTCCGGCGATACCCTTTCCGTGCATATGGGGATCAAAACACTCACAGACAACCAATATCCATCGGTACAGGAAATGATTACCGGTAATGCGCTGGTAATGAAAAACGGAACACTTACCGATAGAAATACGAATGAAGCCTACAATTCTCAGTTATATCCACGTACAGGGATAGGAACTTCTCAGGATGGAAAAATACTTTTCTTAATTGTAATAGATAAAAAAGGAACTTCCATTGGAGCAAGTACCGCAAGCATGTGTGAAATTTTAAAAGCTTTCGGAGCTGTGCATGCTACTTCCATGGATGGCGGAGGATCCGCTCAGATGATGCTCGAAGGTCAGATTGTAAATAATCCTGCTGATGGCAAAGAACGCCCGGTTGCCAACGGCTGGTTCCTTTATCACAAAGCACCTGAAGATAATAACATCACCAAGATTGCCTTTGATGACATTCGTTCCGAACTGCCTTCTCTTGCCATGTACAAACCGCGGATACTCGCCTACAATCAATACGGGGTTTTAATCGATAAAGAACTTGAAAACTATACCCTTACCTGTTCGGAAGGTCTGGGAGAGATTACAGCCGACGGAGCTTTCATTGCCAACGGAAGCGCTACCAGTGGAACACTAACGGTTACTTATAATAACGCTTCTGTAACTAAGAACCTGAACATCACCTCAGGTGTAATGTGCTTCAGGCTCGATTCCGTCCTCATCGACAACCAACTCTCCTATCCCATTGAAGTACAAAGTTTGTCGAATGCAGAAGTATTAAGCATTCCCCCGGCATTGCTAAACTGGCAAATTCAGGACAACACCATTTGTAAAATCGAAAATGGGTTGTTGAAGGGATTAAGTAATGGAAAAACTAAAATCTACGGTTCAATAGGAACTGCAAATGATAGTCTGCTTGTTACGGTTGAAATTCCGGATAAGAATGTCATGATTTACGACGATTTCAGCAATAGCAGCAATGAATGGAAATTATCCGCCTCATCACAGCTATCTGCTTCCCTCTCGTCTTCAGATCTGCCTACCTCATGGACACCGGGACTTGCTGTAAACATCACCTATAAATCGGGACGTCTCCCCTTCATAAAACTGACGAATCAAAAGCCTCTGTATTCGCTTGCCGACAGTATCAAAATCATCATTAACACAGGCGATATGCTGATTGACAGGGTACTGATCAGTTTACGAGCCAACAATAGCAAACTGACTGTAGCGAAAGAATTCAACAGTTTTATTAATGATGGCCGGAATACTGAAATTGTATTTGCTTTGAACGATTTTTTCGACACCAGTGACATTGCCGTATTTCCCATATGGCTTGATAACTTCAATTTCTATCTGAAAACAATGACTGAAAACCAATCGTACGCACTGGCATTTAAAGAAATTCAACTAATCTACGGTGCTTCAGACCTTTCAGGCATAGAAAATCCAGCAACAGAAAAAGGTTATCACATTTATCCGAATCCTGTTCAGAAATCAGATATGCAGGTTCATTTCAATGAGCAAACAGATATGATAGATTATGAACTGTTCAACATATCAGGACAGAAAATAATGTCTCAACACTCAATGACAGTAAACGGGAAAGTCCTTACGATTCCTGTTAAATCACTGGCACCCGGTTATTATTTTCTCACCATTACTACCGACAGGAAAAGAAGCACTTCCAAGATTATAAGAAAATGAAACACATAGCCCTCATCATCATATCCTTTCTTCTCCTGAGTTCAGGAATAAGTCTTCATGCTCAGGCTCCCAACTGGGGCGAAGCAGATACACTGGCGTGCCATAAACTCGGACCCGGTATTGATTACACCAAAATTTATTTCAAGGGAAAGAAAATGTTAATCTGGGTTACTAAGGTAGACCTGACAAATCCGTACAACAAAATAGAACAGGTTCAGTCCCGCCATCAGGTACCCGATCTGGTACGGTGGACTGTACAGGAACACTACCGGCAAAATACACGACCCGGACATAAAGTCTGCGTCGCTTTCAACCACGACTTCTTCTCCTACGAAGGCGGCATCTGTATCGGTATGAATGTAAGCGAGGGTGAAATTCCTTATGGAACCGGCTGGGGCCGTTCGACCTTAGCCATCAACAAAGATAAAAAGGCAGCAGTGTTTAATCCAAGCCTCGATGCAAAAATCATCCTGGCCGATAAGTCAACGGTAAAAATTGATTACTACAACCGGGCTGCCGACTGGATGTCGGGCGACTGCATTTTATTCAACCGCTTCAACGCCATGACCCTTACGGAGGCAGGCCGTTATATTAAGATTGCACCAAAAGGAGAATGGACACTCAATGGCAGCGATATTCCCTGTGAAGTAGTAGAAATTTCGGATACACCTTTGCAAAGTTCAGCCAGCGGATATGTGATTTATCTGCGGGGTGCCAAACTGAATGCAATGAGCAGTGTTCAGACAGGAGATACAATCTACATATCGCAGCAACTGAATGCCGGTAAATTCGGTGCTCCACTGAGCAATATTCTGAATGCATTTCATGGATATCCGAGTATTGCCTACGAAGGAAAACTACACGAGGGAGAATACAATGATTTTGAAAACGGAAGGGAATATGAGGTTTCCTCCCGTGTCATGGCGGGCATATCTCAGGATGGCAATACATTATATATTGTCACCACCGAGATGTCGAAAACAAGTGCCGGGGTCAACTGTATCGATCTGGCTAACTACATGCTTTCCATCGGCTCATGGAATGTGGTAAACTTCGATAGCGGTGGCTCGGTGGCAATAGTTGTTGACGAAACGATGCTGAATTATCCGGCACGCGATGCAATACGTCCGGTAATGGATGCGATGCTGGCTGTTTCAACAGCTCCTGAATCGACAGATACAACGGCATACAGTTTCGCCACACCTTCCATTCGTCCCTCAGCTGCTTCTACAATTCCGCTTTCGTTACTCGCATTCAATCAATACGACGAAGTTCTGGCAAGGGATGTGAAAGGTTTTACCTTTAGCTGCATTCCTGAAGCGCTGGGATATGTGGACGAAAACCAACAATTTCATGCAGGTGTACAGGCATTCACAGGAAAAATAATTGCACAGAAAAATGGCTTGCAAACTACATTGCAGGTATATGTTCGTCCGGTGGATGATTTTACCATCAATCCGGATACAATTCTGACCGACAAACGCAGTTACCCGATTGTGGTGGAAACGACTGTTAATAATACGGTTTTCAAAATCAGTCCTGATATGCTTACGTGGCAGGTAGAAGACTCCTCTATTTGCTCGGTCGAAAACGGAATTCTGAAAGGTTTGAGTAATGGACAAACTATGGTAACCGGGACTTTCGGAAATCTCTCCAAATCAATGCTGGTAAAAATTGAAATCGGCAAAGACAAACAGATACTTGAATCTTTCTCTGATATGGGTGGCTTTAGCACCAAATCTGCCGGAGTCAGCAATCTTCAGTTTAGTCCTTCTGCAAATGGCAACGGAGCAATAATGGAATTCGATTTCATTGCCGGTAGAGCTCCGTTTCTTGAGCTCACAAGGGAAACTTTGATTTACGGATTACCCGATTCACTCTCATGGCAATATCTGAATCAGGACAATATTGTGAAGGAAATGTTTTTCTATTTTGAGGATGCAGCAAAAACGGCTATCACTCAGCGCACTTCATTGCAAAACTCTGGAGAACAAATAGTGACTATTCCTTTGGCAACCGACGGCATTGCATGGGCTGTTCCCCGTTTCCCTCTAAAATTGAAGAAATTCAAACTGAGTTTTAATTCAGTCACAGTAAAAAAATATACGATTCCTTTCAGTAGCATCTATGCTCATTATCCTGAAACAGGAAATACCAGCCTTCCTGAGTTAAACAACATAAACGATGTAAAATTATATCTCAGGTACAAAACTATATTTATTGATCTGAATATGATGGAAAGCAGTCCTGTTGTTGTTCAATTATACAGCATCGATGGCAAACTGGTCAATCTTCGCAGCAACATTAGCAATGATGGCGCTGTCAACAGGTACAAACAAAATGTTTCAGAACTTCAAACAGGTATCTATATAATGAAAATAAAAATGGGTGAAGCAACTGTTTCACGCAAAATAATTATCCCTTAGAAAATCCGGTATGCAAAGAATTGCTTTTATATTATTTGTGCTATATACCTCTGTATGCAGTGTTTTAAGTGCTGACACATGGATACGCATCAACCAGCTGGGTTATTTGCCCGGTTCGGTGAAACGGGCGGTTTTTCTGGGTAAAGACACGATGGAAGTCCGATCGTTTTCTCTGCATCAGGCCCTGACGGATCAACTGGTATTTAAAAGTGAATCTCCTGAAGCAAAAGGTAAATTTTACACCTTTTGCTCCACCTATGTGCTCGATTTCTCTGCATATACAACTCCAGGCGTGTATTATCTGAAAGTGGGTAATACAATATCGCCACCGGTAATTATCAACAAAAACATATACGGCGGCACGGCTGATTTTGTCCTTCGTTATATGCGTCAGCAGCGTTGCGGCTACAATCCTTCGTTGAACATGACTTGTCACCAACACGATGGATACGAAGTCTATGGTGAAGATGCTCAACAAAATAAGTTTGTGAATGTAACAGGCGGCTGGCACGATGCTTCTGATTATTTGCAATACGGAACCACCTCTGCTAATGCAGTTTTCCAGATGCTCTTTGCCTATCAGAAAAATCCGGAGGCTTTCGGTGATGCATTTGATGCTGCCGGCAAACACGGAGCCAACGGCATTCCCGACATACTCGACGAAGCCAAATGGGGACTGGACTGGCTATTGAAAATGTATCCTGAGAAAGAAGTTTTGTATCATCAGATTGCCGACGACCGCGACCATGCCTCATTTCGACTACCGGGAGAAGACCGCGTTGACTATGGATGGGGACCGGGAACCGGCCGGCCTGTTTACCGTGCTACCGGAATGCCTCAGGGACTATTTACAAATAAAAACCGCTCTACAGGAATTGCCTCTATTGCAGGAAAATACTCTGCTGCATTTTCGTTGGGTGCGCAACTATTGAAAAATCATTATCCGCAATATGTAACAATACTTCAGGAGAAGGCAACACAGGCATATGAATATGGTGCTGCAAATCCCGGTGTTTGCCAGACAGCTCCCGGTAAATCGCCCTATTTTTACGAAGAAGATAACTGGGCAGATGATATGGAACTGGCTGCTGCACAACTCTATCATTCCTCGGGTGAAGGCAAATACTTACCTGATGCGGCTAAATATGGTCAAATGGAACCGGTCACTCCCTGGATGACTTCAGATACGGCACGCCATTATCAATGGTACCCTTTTGTGAATATCGGTCATTACCTGCTGGGAAATGCTGGCAATAAGAAAATCAGCGATGAATTTACTCAGGACATATTACTCGGGTTGGAAAGCATGCAGCGACGGGCACAAAAGAATCCTTTTCAGTTGGGCGTTCCCTTTATCTGGTGCTCCAACAATTTAGTGGTGGCTATGGCGACTCAATGCAGATTGTATCGTGAACTGACCGGCGACAGACGCTTTATTCAAATGGAAAATGCTTTGATCGACTGGCTTTTCGGATGTAATCCCTGGGGAACGAGCATGATTGTTGGCTTACCTGTCAAAGGCGATTATCCGTCTGATCCTCATTCTGCCCTGTGGCACAATCACCTGATACAAACCCTGGGAGGATTGGTGGATGGTCCGGTGTACGGCAGCATTTTTAGTCGTCTGTTAGGCGTTCATCTGACCAAAGCGGATGAATATGCTCCGTTTCAAACCGATTGGGCGGTGTACCACGATGATCATGCCGATTATTCTACCAATGAACCCACGATGGACGGTACTGCTTCACTGACCTATATTCTTTCGGCCAAACAGTCGGAAGAAGCTACATATCCTTTAGATAAAAGGGTGTATCATCAGGGCGGTATGATCCGGATGAATCCTGAAAAAAAAGAAATCGCCCTCATTTTTTCGGGTCATGAATATGCAGATGGATTTGAAACTATCTTCGCCTGCCTCAAGAAACATCAGATTCCTGCTTCGTTCTTCTTTACCGGAGACTTCTACAGAAATCCTTCACACGCGAAACTGATAAAAAAACTGAAACTAGCCGGTTACTATCTTGGAGCACATTCTGACCAACATTTGCTATATTGTTCGTGGGAGAAACGCGATTCTCTGTTGGTAGATAAGGTAACTTTTCTTTCCGACCTGAAAGCAAATTATGTTGAAATGAACAAATTCGGGATTAAGCAAAGTGATGCAACCTTCTTCCTGCCGCCTTTTGAGTGGTACAACGACAGCATCAGTGTATGGACGAAAGAAGCCGGTATGCAAATCGTCAATTTCACTCCGGGTACTTATTCCAATGCCGACTACACCATCCCTGAGATGAAAAATTATTACTCAAGTCAGGACATTTATGAGAAGATTATGAAGGCAGAAAGCAACAATACCCTCAATGGGAACATCTTACTTTTCCATATCGGAACATCAGAAAAACGCACTGATAAATTCTATCCCTATATGGACAAACTAATAAAAACATTGAAACAAAAGGAATATAAATTTGTAAACTTGAATTAATAACAACTAAAAATAAGCGCATATGAAAAAATTATTTTTTATCGCCATCGTATGTTTGTGCATCACATCACTGACTGCTCAAACCATTACCATTGAAAAGACCTATCGTCCGGTGGAACAAAAAGGTTTTCATCCTAAATTCAATGCCAACGGAGAAATGCTGGCTTTTACTTCTGAATCATACATAGGACTCAATGTTTATCGTTTCTCCGACAAATCGGTCTTAAAGGTATCCGAAGAAACCGGAGCTGGTTTTCAGCCGGTTTTCAGCAATAATGATGATAAGGTGTTTTTCAGAAATACCATTTACGAATCAAGATTACGCAAAGACGGACTTAAAAGCTATGATTTTGCATCGAAAAGGCAATCACAGATGCTTACTCCGCGCCGTAACATGAAACAGCCTCAATCGTTTCAAAACGGTGTGCTGGTTTTCGCCGAAACCAAACTTGTAAAATCAACCTTTGGAAGAACAAAAGTCCCCGCTACCGATTATGTATGGAGCGATGGCAGTAATCTGAATATCTTCCGCAACAATAAAATCCAGCGGCTAAATCCGGTAAAGGGCACCAACGGATACGTATGGGCCTCTTTGTCACCAAATGGCAAAATGATCCTGTTTACCGCCGCCGGTGATGGTACTTTTGTTTGTGATCTGAATGGAAAAATCATAGCAAAACTGGGGTATCTGAACGCACCGGTTTGGTACAACGATAATTTCGTGGTGGGCATGCAGGACAAAGACAATGGTGAATATGTTACGGAGTCAAAAATCCTGATGAAAAGTCTGGATGGAAAATCAGAAAAGGTACTAAGTACATCAGATCAGATCGCTATGTACCCAACGGCAGCCGTTACTGCAAACAAAGTGGCTTTCAACACAGCCAAAGGCGAAATTTATGTGATAGAACTAAAAATTGGGAAGTAATTGTCTATTGTCTATTGACATTGGACAAAAAAAGAAGAAAATGAAAACAAAACTTATAAAATTAACAACGCTGTTATTTTTCACACTAATAGCTTTTGCCATACCGGCTCAGGATCTTACCGGTGTAAAAATTCACATCAATCCGGGGCATGGAGGATGGGACAGCGACGACAGAGGAATCCCAACGCCTCTATACCCAAGCGTATCTGCCAATGTTGGTTTTTGGGAGTCGCAAAGTAATCTCGACAAGGGTCAGCAGCTAAAAACAATGCTGGAGGCTCTCGGCGCAACTGTGCAGATATCACGAACACAAAACCGTACACAGGACGATCTTCCTCTTTCCACCATAGTACAAATGGCCAACGAGTTTCAGGCAGATTTCATGCTATCTATCCATAGTAATGCCGGAAACGGGATAGCAAATCATGTTCTACAATTGTTCTCAGGCAAAAGCGATGGCGACACACATATATATACCACCCCGACTCCAAGATCGGACGAAAGTAAAGCCATTAGTACCGAAATCGCCAAGAATCTTTACAAAAACAAAATAACATACTGGACATCAAACTACAATGTGTCCGGAGATAAGACTTTCGGACGTTTGTATATGGACAACTGGCCCGACGGATATGGTGTATTGCGTGGATTAACTGTGCCTGGTGTAATTTCCGAAGGTTCCATGCACGATTATATTCCGGAAACTTACCGTTTGATGAATATGGAATACAAATGGCTCGAAGCCTGGAACTTCAAAAAAGCTTTCTGTACCTATTTTAAACAGGCAGAAATCCCGACAGGAAATATTGCCGGTTACGTAAAAGATGGAAGAAATTTGATTCTTGATGGTACTTACAAAAAATATGGTAAAGATGTATTACTTCCTCTGGATAGTGCAAAACTAACCATTCTGGAAACAAATCAGACCTATATTGTGGATAAGAAACGTAATGGTATATATGTGTTCAAAGACCTGCAACCCGGAGTTTACAATGTAAAAGCTGAGGCTAAAGGTTACTATCCCCAGACACAACAAATCACCGTTCTGAAAAATGAAATCAACTACCTTAGTTTTGAACTTAACAAGGTACGTAACACACCTCCCCAGGTGACCAGTTATTCTCCCAATGTTGCGTTGACCGACAGCGTGATACCGTCAACCGACATTGTCCTGAAATTTAACTGGGATATGGACGAAGCCTCCACACGGGCTGCTTTTTCGATCACTCCTGCAGTGGAAGGTTCCCTGACTTTCGAGGATAGTCAATATGTGCTGCGCTTCACACCTTCCATGCCGCTCGAAAAATCGACACTCTATACTGTAAAACTGGATAAATCGGCTAAACATCCGGATAACATGTCCATGGAACAGGATTTTGTCTTCCAGTTTGTCACCAAAAGCCGAAACAGGCTGGCATTGCTCGAAAGTTATCCTGCAAATGGAAACAAAGGTGTTTATGCTACAAAACCATTGTTCTATTTTATCTTCGACAAGCCATTGGACACTTCCAATATCCGTGACGAGATCAATGTGTACAATGCTGCTGGAACTGCTATAAGCAAAACAACCCGCTCAGTTTTAATCAATAAGTTAGGAACAGCCTATGGCGACATTTATTTTGAACTGGGTGAACCGCTTACGGCCGGGAACAATTACACAGTCAGATTAGGTAGCGAAGCAATGGACAATACGGGAGTAAAACTGGTTGATCCTATTGTGATTAACTTTACGGCATCGGCAGTAACTGTTACGGATAAAACCATTATCGAAAATTATGAAACGGATGGAAAATATCTCTATGATGCGACGCAGAGCGAAAACGACTCATTGTCGTCAATAGTACGGAGTTCCACTAAAAAACTCTTTGGAAGCTATGCTTATAAGTTGAAAACCATCTTCAAAAATGCGTCAGCCTCAGCAGTCTATCGAATCAACGAGCCTTCTATTACTTCTGAGACTTCGAAAGTATTCGGATTGCATGTTTACGGTGATATGTCGGGAAATGAACTTCAACTGCAGTTCCGTTCGGTAACATCCGAAACCGATGTAAGATACTTAAAACTTTGTGAGCTGAACTTCATGGGATGGGAATTTGTGGAAGCTAAATTCACAGAAATGGATAATTATCAGTTGACAGGCATTCGCATTGTACGCAAAAACAGTGTTTTGTCCAAGTCAACTGAAATTTATGTGGATAATTTATTACAGTACGATGCGCCCATTTCAGGATTAGACCCACATAGTATCGATCAAAATATCAGTATATATCCTAATCCCGTTTCCGATGTATTGTTTGTAAAAACCGACGAAAATGAAGTACCTTTGTTGCAACTTTATTCGCTCAATGGTGTTTTATTGAAAGTCGCCAACGACAAACAAATACAGGTAAGCGAATTTGAACCGGGAAGTTATCTTCTGAAAGTAAAAACTTCGAAAGGCGTGTTCGGTAAAGTGGTGATGATAAGCAAATAGGTATTGAATAATAACCATATAAGTCATATAAGGAACATATAAGTTTTTGTGACAGTTAAAGCATAAGAACTCAATATATGTTTTAACGTTTTATCTTAAACTTATATGTTCCTTATATGACTTATATGGTAAAAAAACAGAAATTGGAAATATAAAACATGATACAGTCTTTTTTAAAAGAAATTTCTCAACAAATTCCATCAGAACGTATCCACACCGATGCTATGCGTCGTTTAGCCTGGGGAACTGATGCAGGTTTTTATCGTCTGACTCCACAGATCGTGGTGCATACCGAAAACGAGGACGAAATTATTTCAATTATTAAATCTGCAGGTAAATACAAGGTTCCGCTTACCTTCAGGGCAGCAGGCACCAGCTTATCGGGACAAGCCATCAGCGACTCGGTATTGGTCATCGCCGGTAAAGGATGGGAAAAATATACCGTCGCCGAAGATGCATCTTCTATCCGCCTGCAACCCGGTATTGTCGGACAGCGGGTAAATAATATTCTTAAGCCCTTCGGCAAGAAATTTCCACCCGATCCTGCTTCTCTCAAATCGGCTATGGTGGGTGGCATCGTCCTGAACAATGCTTCGGGTATGAGTTGCGGCATCCATGAAAACAGCTATAAGATGATTAAAACAGCCCGTTTGATCATGGCCGACGGGACGCTTCTGGATACGGGTGATGAAAAAAGCAAAGAAGCTTTTCGTAAAACCCATTCCGACTTTATCCGTAGTATTTCTGCACTACGTGAGCAGGTAATTAATGACAAACAACTTGCCGAACGCATACGTAAAAAGTATTCAATCAAAAACGTCACCGGGCTCAACATTCTTCCTTTTGTTGAATTTGATGATCCGTTCGATATCATCACTCATCTGATTACCGGCTCAGAAGGAACACTGGCTTTTATGGCTGAGGTGGACATGTTAACCACAAATGATTTAGCCTACAAAGCCAACGCCATGCTTTTCTTCGAAAACAACCGTACGGCAAGTGAGTTGGTGGTGGCACTGAAAAAATCACCGGTTAGTGCCGTGGAATTCTTCGATCGCAAAGCTTTAAAATCGGTGGAGGACGACTCTCCTGCCCTGCCACTGAAATCGCTTCCTGAAAATGGGTCTGCCCTGCTCATCAAAATTGAGGCTGAAAGTGAACATGAACTGGCTGAAAAAACTGCAGAAGTCAACCAGATTGTCTCCAAATTCAAAACCCTTTATCCTGCCCGTTTCACAACGGATGAGAAGGAGTACAGTGCCTATTGGACCATGCGTTCTGGTATTTTCCCGACAGTAGGAGGAACACGCCCTATAGGCACTACCTGTCTGATCGAAGACGTTGCCTTTCCGATGGAGGTCTTTGCAGATGCCATCGAAGATCTGCGCGCTATTTTAGACCGTAACGGTTACGGTGAAGCAGTGATCTACGGACACGCGCTGGAAGGCAACTATCACTTTATCCTGAATCAGGCATTCAATACGCCTGAAGCCATCGCTCAATACGAAAAACTGATGAACGAGGTAATCGATCTGGTGGTCGATAAATACGACGGCTCACTCAAAGCTGAACACGGAACAGGTCGCAATATGGCACCTTTTGTACGCCGCGAATGGGGAGATGCTGCTTTTGCACTAATGCAGGAAGTAAAACAACTGTTCGATCCGGAAGGGATTCTGAATCCGGGAGTAATCTTCAATGCCGATCCTGAATGTCACCTGAAAAATATCAAACCGCTTCCCGAAGCACATCCTATCATCGATAAGTGTATCGAATGCGGATTCTGTGAAGTGAACTGCCTCAGTTGGGGGTTTACATTGTCTTCCCGTCAACGTATTGTCGTACAGAGGGAAATGACAAGGCTCCGGCAAAGTGGAGAAAATCCCGCATTGCTCAAAGAACTCGAAGCATCTTATGTCTATGCCGGAGACCAGACTTGTGCCGGCGACGGACTTTGCGCAACTTCCTGTCCGGTGGGTATCAATGTTGGAGATTTTATCCACGTGGTACGCGAGCAGCATCACGACCGTCACCCTCGCAACAAACGCGTCGGCAAGTGGACGGCCGATAACTTCAGTCTCCTGAGCGGCACCCTCAAAACAGCCTTAACAGCAGCTAATGCCGCCAGAGTCGTTTTGGGAAATGACAATGTGGATAAGTTAGGAAAGACCCTGCATCGCATCAGTGGCAACAACATTCCGCTATGGACCTCCACTCTTCCGAAGCCCGGAAAGAAAATAAAATCGCTTGTTCAACCCAAATCAGACCTGAAAGTGTTTTATTTTCCAAGCTGTCTGAACCAGATGATGGGCAACTCAGCCAATGATCCTGAACAGGTACCCTTGACGCATAAAATGCTTTCTTTCCTGAACAAAGCCGGCTATGAAGTTATTTTTCCTGAAAAGATGAACAGACTTTGTTGCGGTACCATCTGGGAAAGCAAAGGGATGCCCGATATTGCCGACAGTAAATCAGGCGAACTTGAGAGAGCCCTGTTGAAAGCAAGTGATAACGGTAAATACCCGGTGCTGTGCGATCAGAGTCCGTGCTTACTGCGTATGCGCCACACCCTCAAAGGTTTAGATTTATACGAACCTGTGGAGTTTATCGACAAGTTCCTGCTCGACAAGCTCGACTTTGAGCAGACTGACGAACCTATTACCATTCATTCTACCTGCTCTACCATCAAAATGGGACTTACCCCCTCATTGATAAAGATAGCTAAATTATGCAGTACGAATGTTTTAGTGCCCGAAGAAGTAGGTTGTTGTGGCTTTGCCGGTGATAAAGGTTTCTTTGTCCCTGAACTGAATAAATACGCACTTCGTAAACTTCCCGCCCAGGTAAAAAAAGCCGGAATAAAGGTTGGGTACAGCAACAGCCGTACCTGCGAAATAGGCATGAATACCAACACTGGTATTCCGTATGTTTCGATTGTGTATCTGGTGGATAAATGTTCAAAAGTGAAGCAAAAGGTATAATATTTCACGCAAAGACGCAAAGACTTTCACGCAGAGACGCCAAGAACATCACAAAGAACGCAGAGAATATTATCTTTGCGCCTTTGCGTGGGCTCCTAAAAAAACATTTCTATATAAGTTTCACGCGAAGACGCTAAGGACTCGCAAAGGGCGCTAATAATATTAACTTTGCGCCTTTGCGTAAAAGTCTTTGCGTCTTTGCGTGAAATATTACTATCAACCTAAAAATACCTTCTATGACTGAAAATGAAATATCAAATAAGATTATCGGTGTGGCAATAGATTTACATAAAAATCTTGGAGCAGGGCTTTTAGAATCTGCTTATGAAGCTGCATTCTCTTTTGAATTAAGATCCATAGGTTTAGATATAAAACAACAGCTTGCAATGCCCTTCATATACAAAGATGTTAAACAAGATGTCGGATATCGTATTGATTTACTGGTAAATGATAAAGTAATAATCGAATTGAAATCTGTTGAGACATTGGCTCCGGTACATTTTGCTCAGACACTCACTTACCTGAAGCTTTCTGGTTTAAAGTTAGGCTTATTGATAAACTTCAATGTACCTGTTCTTAAAAACGGAATACATCGAATAGTAAACGGATTATAGCACAAAGCACTTTACACCTTTGCGTAAATCTTTGCGTCTTTGCGTGAAATCCTAAAAAACATCTCCATATAAGTTTCACGCAGAGGCGCTAAGGGTTCGCAAAGCTCGCAGAGGATATTAACTTTGTGTCTTTGCGTAAAATTCTTTGCGCCTTTGCGTGAAATTCCAAAAAGAAATCTCCATATAAGTTTCACGCAGAGGCGCTAAGGGATCGCAAAGCTCGCAGAGGATATTAACTTTGTGTCTTTGCGTGAAAATCTTTGCGCCTTTGCGTGAAATCTTAAAAACAGGATCATAAAACACAGAACACCATAAAATTATTTGTTTTTGTTTGGATGTATTAAAAATTATTAATACTTTTACCCCATCGTTTACATGTTTACAAATGCACGCATTTACATGCACTTTACTTTCAGAATTATATTTTTCAAGTAATTTGCATATCATTTTTTAAACCGAATACATCTCAACACTATGATATATTATGAAAAAATCACTATGCCTTACCTTGATTTTCTGTGCCGTAACTCTTTTGGCGCAGGAAAAAGCCGACCGGTTTACATCCGGCAGTAACGATCAGCCACGGGATCCACGAAGGGATCAAATGAGCTATGTCCCCAACGAAATTCTCGTTAAGTTTAAGGATGAAACCTCTATCAGTGCTGCCAGCAAAATTAAAGCAGCTGGAATTTCCGGAGTTGATCAGGTCTTACAGAAGTACGAAATCACCTCCCTCGAACGACTTTTCCCAAATGAAAAGAAACCCACCCGAAAAAAAGTAATGCGTAGTCCGCAGGGCACCGAATTAAAAGTGCCGGCGTTAGACAAAATCTATCGGGTGACTGTTCCAAATACCGAAACACCGCTGGCACAACCGGTTAATATTCATCAAATTATTGAAGAACTAAAGGCACTACCAGAAATTGAATACGCCGAACCCAACTACATCTACTCAATCGATCAATTGCAACCGATCGGACCGGAAATCAGCGCCGATGACCTTGCCCGCATGCAAAACAACAAGCAGAAAACAAGTAGCACAGCGGTGGTTCCGAACGACCCTCTTTACCCGCAACAATGGTATATCCCTGCGGTAAAAGCCGATTTGGTATGGGAACAAACCACCGGTGATACCACGCAGGTAATAGCCATTCTCGACACTGGTGTTGACTGGACACACCCTGACTTAAAAAACAAAATATGGCGAAATTGGGGCGAAATACCAGACAATGGTATTGACGATGATGGTAATGGTTTGGTCGATGACTACATGGGTTGGGACTACATCAACAACGACAACAATCCGATGGATGATAACAGTCACGGTACACACGTGGCAGGAATAGCTGCTGCCGAAGCGAATAATGGAATTGGGATAGCAGGAGTAAACTGGCAGGCGAAAGTGTTGCCTGTAAAGGTATTTTTTGCATCAGGTTACGGAGATGTTATAACAATTACCAAAGGAATAATGTACGCTGCACAAAAAGGAGCTACGGTAATTAATATGAGTTTTGGATCGTATGCACGTTCTTTTACAATGGAAAATGCATTATTAAATGCATATCCAACTTCCATGTTAGTAGCGGGAGCAGGCAATGATGCTAAAAGCATATACGATTTCGATGCATTTGGTTATCCACAAATCTTTTATCCTGCCGCACTCCCGATAGTATTTGGCGTTCAGGCTCCTGAGCCGTTTTCAAATTATGATCCGGATGGTCCTATTATATCAACAATGTCAGAAGCTTTAAATTATGAGTTAAAAGCACCCGGTAGTGCACTGAGCACAACACCAAACGGGAACTATAAAGTTCTTCAGGGCACATCTATGGCAACACCTATTGTAGCTGGTTCTATTGCATTGTATCGTACATTATACCCTGATAAAACATTAGAAGAATTATGGAGTGACTTTGTTTATTCGGGTAATGGCATTATTAATCTTCAAAACGCACTATTCAACACCTTTACTTCACCCCGATTGGACCTTGTCTGTTTTGAGATTAACGATCGAAATGATGATTGTGACAAAGATGACAAATCAGACGCTGGTGAAACAATTAATCTAATAGTGAAAATTAGAAATACAGGTAAGCCAGCTCAAAAAGTTTACGCAAAAATTAAACCTGCTATTGATGGAAATGCAAATGATATCACCATTATAGAAGATTCTGTCGAATTTGGGAGTATTGGTATTTACCGTTCGCAAGTTAATGATAACATGCCATTTAAGATACAGATAAGCAACACATGTATGAACAATAGTTTTGCTTCTATTGATGTAAGCATACACAATAATATTGACTCAACTGTTTACACGCAAAACATCAAATTCAAATTATATAATGGTCAGGAATTGTCTGGTATATTACTCAAAGACACAACATTAACTGCTGACAAAAACTGGGTAATCACCAATAGTTTAAGAATTGGAAATGGGGTAAAACTCAAAATTTTACCTGGAACTCAAATTGAAATAAATTCTACAATTGACAACAGAGGAATAATTGAATCCATTGGAACTAAAGAGAATCGAATCAAAATTTCAGGAGGTAATTTTGGAGGAAAATCAGTTTATAAATACACTGACCTTGATTTAAACAACATTGAAAGAATTAATATAGATACAATAGAACACTGTTCAATTATAAATGTAAAAGAAATTAGTGCAGATATAATTTTAGATTGTTATATCAGTAATTTCATGGGAATTAATGCAAATAAAATTGAAAAATGTTTAATAGAAAATCAAAAATCTTTATTTGATGGTATAAGTCAATTCTTACTTGAACTAAGAATCGTTTCAAAGTCATATTTTAGAAATATAAATCTATACAAAACATCACCAAATAACAACACTACTAAAAATATTAAAGAATCCACATTTCAGGATATTATAATTACTTTTGACATAATCTATTTTAATGCAGCAACTGATACTATTATAAGTAATTTATTTTTAAATACCATCCCATTTACTTCTGGATATATACCTTCTTTTTTGATAAATTTAGTCAACAATTCTGATATCAACTTTAAAAACAATTCATTTTTTAATAACCAAAATGATACATATTTTGTTAAAAGTAGTGGCAACGAGGATGAAATTACTTTATCAGACCAATATTGGGGCACAGTAAATCCTATAAAAATTGAGAAAATGGTATATCAATTTAAAAATAATGCCACATTACCATATATAAATTTTCAAAATTCATTAAACAGTCCTTCAGAAGAATCTCCGGGTCACATGTGGAAAATATGTATCAACAACAAGGATATTGATGAATTATATTCCGATCCAATAGGAATTGGCAAGCATAAATTTGACATTTATTTCAATAGACCCATGAAAAAGGATATTATACCTCAGGTCTCTTTTGGTAGTATTTATCCTTATACTTCTAATCCAATAAACGAAGATGGTTCTTGGTCTGAGGATGGTAGAATTTATACAGTTTATAAAACCATCAAACTCACTACCAGTGATGGCCTTAACAGAATTCATGTTGCAGGTGCTAAGCAGGATGCAGACTGGGGTTGGGAGATACCGATAGAAGATCAACGTTTCAATTTCATCATCGCTGCTGCTTCTTCAGCCTCTTTAGATTTCATGGCCACCCCCGGCCTCGGCAAAGTAGCCCTCGAATGGAATCACAACGACCTCGAAGATGGGCTTGGTTACAACATGTACCGCATGGAGCACATCAACGATTCCACGCTGACACAGCCTGTCATCATCAACAGTTCGCTCATAACCGACACATTGTACACCGACTACTCTGTGGTGCCTAACAAAAAATACTATTATTACTACAAAATCCTCCGCACCAACATGGCGGAAACAGACTCGTCGCGTGTGGTTTCGGCAACACCTTTTACCGCCAGTAAAGGAGATGCTAATGGTGACCTTAGCGTGAATGTGTTGGATATCACCACCATTGTGGCACACTTACTCAATAACAATCCGCAACCTTTTATTCAGGAGGCAGCCGATGTGAACAGCGACAGCCAAATCAATGTGCTGGATATTGTGGGCGTGGTGAATATGGTCCTGAATATTCCTAAAAATGCTCCGGGCATTGCCATGAACAAACAAGTCGATTTGTACCTACAAAATGATACGCTGTTTGCTAATTCAAATGTGGATATCGGAGCTATTCAATTGGACATTGCCGGAATTGACAAGTTCGAATACATAGAAGTATTGGATGCACTGAAAGCCTTTGAATCGGGTAACAGCTATGCCAACGGAAGCCTACGGGTGATCTTCTACAGCATGTCAGGAAAATCCATCGCACCGGGACAGGCTATTCCTTTATTGAAAATCAAATCCGGCAGTATGATTAACGAGGTCATTATTGGTGAACCAAGCGGATCATCAGTCAGCGTCAACTACATCAAAACCCGTATCCCCGATATCACAGCCAATATGAATCAAAACATCGCCGAACTCGGACAAAACTATCCGAATCCTGTGAACGGCTTCACCACCATTCCTATAAGAATTTACGAACCAGTGGATGAGATTGTGCTGCGTGTGGTGAATATGATGGGACAGGAAGTGGAGGTAATACGTTTGTCAAGTCCGGTTACCGGCGAAAACCTGATTAACTGGAATCCCAAGCAACAGAAAGGTTTGCTGATGTATAAACTCGAAATCCGACAGGGAGTCAGCAGAAGTGCTTGTCCGGCTAAACGGATGATGGTACAATAATCTTCCTTCAGACCTGTCAGGTTTTAAAAACCTGACAGGTCCGATATGTATGCTTATTTACAACATATCCGGCTGGTTCTATTTTCTACCACAAACAAAACAGGCATGAGAAAACTATCTATTACATTCATTTTACTATACTATCTTACAATTTCCCACGCCGGGAACATTGTAAAAGTTAATCAATACCAGTCGTTACCTGATGCTGAGCTTATCATAGAGATTGAAGTAGAAAATGACGACCCTTTCGTTGCTTTTCAGGCCGACATTCCTATCCCCGAAGGGTTTAAATACATCAACAACTCAGCAGCATTAAATCCTGATCGCGTTTCCGGTCATGCATTAAGTGCAAGTTTACTGACCGGCAATGTGCTGAGATTGATCGGGTATTCTACGAACAATGTAGCTTTTACAGGAAACAGCGGTTCTTTAGTTAGTTTTACTTTGAAAGCAGGAAAGAGTCCCGGAACCTTTCCCCTGCAAATAAATCAAGCTACACTGGCAAACAGTCTGTCTGAGAACATCCTCACCGGAACTGTCAACGGCAGCATTACTGTATTGGCACCTGACATTCAGCTTTCCGCAACCGGATTAAATTTCAGTCGGGTGGCGCTTGGAACAAAGGCAGAAAGCGGATTTAACATCCTGAATACAGGAAATCAGGATTTAATCATCAGCAGTCTGTCTTTCGATGACCCGCAATTCAGCACCATTGAAACGACCAACATCATCATTGCCGGTAGTTCAGGTCGTTATATTCCGGTACGTTTTGCACCTGTAACCAAAGGTAATTACGCAAAGTCGCTCTACATCAATAGCAATGACCCCGACCAGCCATCTTTCAAAGTCGCTTTGGAAGCCGTAGCCTTCGCTGTCAACGAACTACACACAGGTAGTATCAGCGGAGCATCATCGACCGACTGCACACTGGAGTTCAACGTCAACAATATGGAAGCCTTCACAGGAATACAATTCGATATCAACCTGCCGCATGCTATGAGTTATATCCCCGGGTCAGCGACCCTTTTCAGGCGGGACGATCATATCATCGCAGTCAATGCGCTTAATGCAAGCACCTTGCGGATATTGGCTTATTCGCCGGGAAATAAAAATTTCAGTCTGAACGATGGTAAGTTAATGGAATTAGGGTTTCATCTGAACGGAACCGGCGGTTATTATCAGATTGACATCAGCAATGTCATAATTTCCGACAGTAGTGGAGAGAATATTCTTTCGGCCTCCTATGGTGGCTCCCTTCAGATTACCTCCTCAGATATCAGCACTTCAAATCAGTTGGCGTTCGGCGATGTATCCATGACATCAGAAAAGGAACTTTCTCAAATTATTTACAATTATGGTCAGGAGCCGCTGATTATCAACCAACTGACATTCTCCAACGAATTCTTTAGCAGTCCACAATCTTTACCGGTGACTATCCAGCCCTACCAACAGTTGAATCTACCGGTTGTATTTAAGAAGACTGAGAAAGGACAGACAAGTGGTACTATGAAGATTTTCAGCAACGATCCGGATGAGAGCATTTATTCTGTGGAACTGACAGGAAATGCGTTTGCACCAAATTATCTGAAAATCATCACAGAAAGAATCATTCAGGGTGAAACAAAAGATATTGAGATCGCAATCGATAACGAGGAATCATTTGTCGCCTTTCAGTTCGACTTAAAATATCCCGAAGGCTTGACACCCGACATCGGTGGCATCCGACTCAGCGACCGTAAACAGGATCACATTGTCACCGCTAATTTACTTACCAACAACACAATAAGAATCATATCCTACAGTCCGGAACAGCAATCCTTCACTTCCAAATCAGGAAAAGTAGTATCCATTCCATTTACCTGCGATGTGAATATGCTTACAGGAAGCTACAATATTGAATTCATGAACGCCTTTTTGAGCAATGAAAAATCCGGGAACATTCTTTACTCAGCCGTGAATGGAATGATTGATACAGGACCCGCAACAAAATTACTTTTTCCTTCACTTCAGTCATGGCATATCTACCCGAATCCTTCCACAGGAAAGATTCATGTGCAAATCAACGAGGAGGATATCACTAATGGTACGCTAAGTATTTTCGATATTGTTGGTAAAATAATCCTACAGCAGGACATTTCAGGAGAAAAAACCATTCAAGTTGATTTATCTGGGAGGCAACCGGGTATATATTTTCTGAAAATTAATGAAATGACAAAAAAAATTATACTGAAATAAAAGCAGAAATCAAAAGGAAGAAACTTTTACCCACAAAACGGAACAATATTTTGTGATTTTTACCCACAAAATGTGACGAAATTCAAATACATTTACCCACAAAATACAACATACAAAGAATTATTTGTACATTTACAGTCAAATAATTGCAAAATTTATGTTCGAGCGAAGTATCAGTCATGACTTGATGGAGTGGAAAAACTCCTCAAACAGAAAACCATTGGTATTACGGGGAGCCAGACAGGTAGGCAAAACAACTATCATCCATCATTTCTCAAAGTCATTTGAGCAATATATCTATTTGAATCTGGAGCGAAACGAAGATAAATTCGTTTTCACAAACAAGCAATCAATCAATGAAATGGTTGATGCAATTTTTTTTCTCAAGAACAAATCACGTCAGATTCAGGACACTTTGATTTTTATTGATGAAATACAGGAAGTCCCCGAAGCGCTGGCTGCTTTAAGATATTTTTATGAAGATTACCCTCAATTATATGTAATCGCCGCTGGCTCATTATTAGAAATGGCATTCGACAACCAAATTTCTTATCCTGTCGGGCGATTAGAATATAAGGTGTTACATCCTTTCTCATTTGAAGAATTTTTGTTAGCATCGGGAGAAACTATGGCATTGGAGCAATACAATACGATACCCATTGCCTCCTTTGCTCATGAAAAGATGTTGCAACTTTTCCATTTATACACCTTAATCGGAGGAATGCCTGAGGTCATAAAACAATATATTGAACATCGTGATTTAAACGCATTAAAATCAGTTTATGAATCGTTGCTGCTTTCATATATTGATGATGTAGAGAAATATGCACGCAATACTACTCAAACCCAGATTATACGTCATGCAATACGTAGTTGTTTCTCCGAAGCGGGTAGCAGAATTAAATTTCACGGTTTTGGTGCATCTTCCTATGCCTCGCGCGAAATGGGAGAAGCTTTGCGAACCTTAGAAAAAACAAAACTTATTTATTTAATATACCCAACAACACAAACTGCATTGCCTTACCAACCGGATATCAAAAAATCTCCGAGATTACATCTTTTAGATACCGGATTGGTAAATTACTTTGCAGGTGTTCAAAAGGAAGTTTTTAGTTCACATGACTTAACGGATGTTTATCAGGGAAGAATATCAGAACATATTGTCGGACAGGAGATTCTGGCCAACAACACCAACTTGTTACATACGCTGTTGTTTTGGGTTCGCGATAAAGTAGATGCCTCTGCTGAAGTTGATTATCTTTATGTAAAAGATGGAATAGCAATTCCCGTGGAGGTAAAATCAGGGAAAGTGGGTAAATTAAAATCACTGTTCCAGTTTATGGAAACATCAAATGTGAATATTGCTATCCGTCTCTATGCCGGAAAATTTCAAACAGACCAATTGAGAACCACCAGCGGAAAACCTTTTATATTGCTCAATTTGCCTTATTATCTGGCGGGAAATCTGGATAAATACATTGAGAAATACAAATATAGCCACATCTACTAAACCGGACTCAGTACAAACACAGGGATTTCTTATGTTTTGATTGTGTATTCGGGGGAAAAGTTTTCGAGAGTGAAGTAAAAATAAGTTGAATCAGACCTGGCAGGTTTTAAAAACCTGCCAGGTCATGGTGCGTTTTTGATTACGCTGTCATCGGCTTGAAATGATATTAATAAAACTCTTTTGTTTTATTACGTTTGAAACTGAAAGTGAGAATTTTATCAAAAAACTTGTTAAAACAATTTTATTTCATTTACTTTGTTGCTCAACTTTAAATCCTTTATCATGAACTTTGAAATTTGGCACATCTGGGTCATCATTGCCCTTATATTTGGAATCATTGAGATTTTCACTCCTTCGTTTATTGCTTTCAGCATTGCCATCGGCTGTTTGTTCTCAGCTGTTGCAGCCGGTTTCGACACCTCCATCAAAATCCAGCTTTTAGCGTTTTCCATCGGAACGGCCATTGCATTTTTTGGCGTAAGACCGTTTATGATGAGATTCGCCCACAAAAAAAGTAATGCAGTAAAAACCAATGTTGATGCACTGATTGGTAAAACCGGCCGGGTAACCGAGACTATTAATAACGTACAGAACACAGGACGAGCCATCGTGGAAGGAGATGACTGGCGTGCAATATCTGTCGACAACAGCATTATCAATGCCGGTGAAACCGTTGAGGTGATAAAAGTCGACAGTACCCGGCTGATCGTCAGGAAATCTATTTGACATACGATTATTCACTTAAAATTTATCTAATACTATGGGAGCAACAATTATCATGGGTCTGATAGCCCTTTTCGTCGTTATTTTTGCATTGATGGGTTTTAAAATCGTTCAACAGTCTGAAACCATGGTTGTCGAACGTCTCGGGAAGTACAACCGCACCCTGAGCGCAGGCATCAACATCATTTGGCCTATCATCGACAAACCCCGTGAGATCATGTGGAGGTATATCAAAGAAAGTGGTGATGGTCGTAATTATATCCTGAAGACTACCACGAGCAGAATTGACCTTCGCGAAAGCGTGTATGATTTTCCCAAACAGAATGTAATAACCAAGGACAATGTGGTAACCGAAATCAATGCCATTCTCTATTTCCAGATTACCGATCCGGTTCGTGCCATCTACGAAATATCCAATCTCCCCGACGCCATCGAAAAGCTGACTCAAACGACCCTCCGTAATGTGATCGGTGATATGAACCTCGATGACACCCTCACCTCCCGCGACACCATCAATGGTAAACTAAGAGCTGTCCTCGATGAAGCCACCCACAAATGGGGTGTGAAGGTCAACCGCGTTGAACTGCAGGATATCAACCCTCCCCACGACATCCGCGACGCTATGGAAAAACAGATGCGTGCTGAACGTGACAAAAGAGCTAAAATTCTTGAAGCCGAAGGACAAAAGCAATCACAGATTTTAGAGTCGGAAGGTATGAAACTTGCTGCCATCAACAAAGCCGAAGGTGAAAAGCAATCGCAAATCCTCCGTGCTGAAGGCGAAGCCCAGGCCAAAATCAGAATTGCCGAAGGTGAAGCCGAAGCCATCCAGAAAATCACTCAGGCGGTTGCCACCTCCAAAGGCGACCCCATCAATTACTTAGTTGCTATACGCTACATCGATACCCTTAAGGATATGGTTACCGGTAAAGATAATAAAGTGATTTACCTGCCGTACGAAGCTACAGGGGTGCTGAGTTCGATAGGGGGGATTAAGGAGATGCTGGGGAAGTGAGAAGTGTGTCTTGTGGTTAAATCCACGTATTCGTAATTAAAAAGTAAAAAGAAACAACTTGGATAATCTAAAATATTCGTTACTTTTGCATTTCATGTTTTATGTTTCATGTTTTATGAAACAGCAATTATAAAAAACATATACACATGAAAGACAAACCTAACAATCCCTTTTTAATTGCCGGCTATCATAGTCCGTCCTATTTCTGTGACAGAGAGGCGGAAACTGAAAAAATAATTTCAGCTTTAATTAATGATAGAAATATTTCGTTGATAAGTCCGCGACGCATTGGCAAAACCGGTTTAATACACCATGCTTTTTACCAGCTTGTTGAGCATGACAAATCATTACGCTGCTTTTATCTTGATATTTTCTCCACTCAAAACCTCTATGAGTTTGTTGAATTACTTGGTAAAACCGTTATCGGAAAGTTAGATACTTATTCCGAAACAATGGTAAAGCGTATAGCCACATTCTTCAAAAGTTTTCGTCCATCGTTTACTTTTGATGCTGTAACCGGAAGTCCCTCTGTATCATTAAATATTCAAAAGGAACAAACAGAAGCCGGCTTACAGGAAATATTTGATTATCTGAAAACGTCAGGTAAACGTTGTTACATCGCTATTGACGAATTTCAACAAATTACTGAATATCCTGAGAAGGGTGTCGAAGCCTTATTGCGTTCATATATGCAGTTTCTGCCAAACGTAAAATTCATATTTGCCGGGAGTAAGAAGCATCTGATGGATGCCATGTTTTCTTCTGTAAACCGCCCATTTTACCAAAGCACACAGAAAATAGGACTGAAAGAAATTCCCATCGAGACCTACCGGCAATTCGCTATTAATTTGTTTTCAATTTACGACAAGTCCCTTTCACCAGGCGTTTTCGACTACATTTACAATCTGATGATGGGGCACACCTGGTATGTACAGTATTTACTTAACCAATTATTTTCATTATCACAAAATGAATATTCCGAACAGGATGTAAACCTCCTAATTGCGGAGATACTGCAGGAAGAAAACGCTACCTTTAAAACCTATTGCGAAGTAATAAGCAAAGGACAATTGCGATTACTCAAAGCGATTGCTGCAGAAAAGAAGGTGTCATTACCCTACGAAGCTGCCTTTATGCGCAAATACAATCTGACTGCGCCAAGTAGTGTTAAGTTGGCTTTATCTTCGCTTACCGACAAAACATTTATTTTGAAAGATGAAGATGGAGCTTATTATGTTTACGACCGTTTTTTTTCATTGTGGCTGGCTCAGTCAGGACATTAAAATGGCAACCAACAAACACGCTACCATTCGCTACCAAGCACTCGACAAATGCTTTCGAAATCCGGGCAGACGTTATTATATCGATGATCTGATTGATGCTTGCAATCATGCTATTTATGAGTTTGCAGGAATTGAAGATGGTGTGAAACGGCGTCAGGTGCTTGACGACATCAGGTATATGGAAAGTGAACAGGGATGGAGTATTTCTTTGGAACATATTAAAGATGGCAAAAAAGTGTATTATCGGCACGAAGACATGAGTTTTTCAATAAACAATCAGCCCTTAAATGAAATGTAAATTAACCAGCTCAGAGAAACGCTGTTTACACTCTCCTGATTTAAAAAGATATGCCCCAGTTTGAATGGGTAAATGAAATTGCAGCGAGGTTAGATTCAGGATTAGATTTGTCGAAACTGGGAGATCAGATTATTGAATTTGAACAAAATGATAAATATGGTTTTACCAGATGAAGAAGTTGGCAAGTCTTCAAAAAAAAAGATTGGATTAAGTATGAACTTCGCAATTTTGTTGGTACACTTGAAGTACTGATAAATAATGATTATTTATGCAAGGATAAAGTTAACTTCAAATGGTATGAATAAAATTATATTCCCCCTTACGTTACTCCTGTTGCACCTCCTGCAACACATCCTTTCCCCCTCTGCAAACACGCTTAGTGTAGTAGTACACTATATCATAGTGTACATGCACACTACGCCTTAGTGTAGTACTACACTACATCATAGTATACTACTACACTAAGCCTACTATCTCAGGCTGCAAAGATGCCCTGCAGGGAGTGCAAAGTGAGATAGAGAAGCAGGGAATCCCTCTCCTGTATCGGGAAGTGGAATAAATCAGGTAATATCGACAGGATGAATCACCACAGGTAGAAAGTATTCGTATGTTTTGGGTTTCTTAAGCAGTTGAGAGTTCCCGCCATATGAGGTGGTGATTCTCAGTTGATAGGTCCCGGCATGGAGTGCTTCAGGAAGCAACAGCAATAAGGATTTCGGAAAATTATCGATGATGTGGTTAGCGGGAACCTGAATGATTTCATTCGTTTCATTGTGGACAAAAAAGACACCACAGGCCGGATCATCTCCTGCAATCTTGATGTGATTGCCGCTGATTTTTAAGTTTGATCGTTCGGTGATCAATGCATCACGGAGATTGGGACGATTGACAGCCATGATGCCTTTGTACACATTTTTCGACTGCCCGACAATGATGGAAGTCTCTTCACCTGCTTTCTGTAATTGCTTCCCGGGTATCGCCGAAATCACGACCTTATTCAAATTCTGATCAATCTGATGAGAATTGCAGGTTCCCGTGATTGTTGCCCGCAAATACACTAATCCGGCGTCGACATTGTAACCATCCGCAGCCAGTTCAATGGCAGTAGTGTGAAATGCATTAACGACACTGGCGATAGTCTCCTTGCTAAAGGATCCCCGGCCAGTCATTCTGTCAATCACATCATCCATCCGTAAGCGACCATTATGCACCGCCACCGGCATATAGATATCCTTCATTGACTTGAATGGCTTCTGCCTGAAATAGGCTCTGATTGTTTTTTTCATATTATTAGAGGTTAATTTAAGACTGGAAATCAGGTACAAAGATGCAAAAAAAATGGTGATTTTTAGTTTGCTGATTATATTTGTATTGGTGTAATAGCAATAATCAATGATTTTCTTGTGTAAACCAATTTATTTTGTGAAATTTGTCTGCATTTCAGTTGAAAAAGAGATTTATCCTATTATTGCAAGCTCCTAATTCTGTATAAAATACGACATTTACATTTTACTTTCAAAAGAAAAAGTCATGATTACCAGAATAAAAATCAACGGTTTTAAAAGTCTTGTAGATTCGGAACTATACTTTGGTCCGTTTACATGCATAGTTGGTGCTAATGCTATCGGCAAATCAAACTTTTTCGACGCATTGACATTTCTTTCAAATTTGGCAGATAAAACCATTATTGAAGCTATCAAATCAGTAAGAAGCGAGAATCAAAAGCACTCAAACATCAGAGACATTTTTTTTAAAAGCGGAGATGCCTACATGTCTCAAATGACTTTTGAAGTGGTTATGTTAATTCCCA
>JAYFQH010000047.1:0-39059 GCA_034927265.1 Paludibacter sp. | reverse complement strand
CGAAATACAGCATAATCTTTGGTATACCCTCACCGACAATTTAAAGTTTAACCTGTTTACCCTTCACCGGGGTAAACGTAAATCAAATTTATTATGGCTGTTTTTTATAACAAGGTGCAACGGAGAAACCCCTCCGACCCCACAGGAACCAAAATGTGGTACCCCTCCATCCGTACTACAGGAATGTTGAAAGAAAAAGAAGTGGCACGTCAGATCGCCGACGAAACCACGCTGAATCCCAAGGAAGCCGAGATGGCTATCTCGCAGTTGCAAAAAATCATCATCCGTGCACTGAGCAACGGCCAGTCGATTCAGTTGGGCGACTGGGGGTCGTTTTATCTCTCCCTGCACGCCGAAGGTTCGGCAACTGAGGCTGAAGCAACCGCCTCAAAGGTGAAAAAGATGCACATCCGCTTTACTCCCGGCAAAGAATTAAAAGCATCAGTCGGACGGGCTGAATTCCGGCAGGCAAGCCTGCTCAGCAAATAAACTGACTCATCCATCCCCTTAACCAACCGGGCGGCTTTCATCCCTAAGCCGCCCGGTTTTTATTTGCTTGTACTGTTAGTCCCCTCGCCAAATCCTGTTTTTGTTTGTGCCAAATCAGGACTTGGCCCGTTGCATTTCAGTATCTTGTTGATTGCATGTCCTGAAATAGCTGATTGCATGTCCTGAAATAGCTGAATGTATGTCCTGTAATAGCCGCGACTATGTCCTGTAATGCCTTCGCACACTTCGAATCATGGCACCAACGATGTCGGTATATGGCCGTGACTACTTCTATACATGCTTCGCGCGCTGATGAGACTTATCTCAAGGCAGGTGCTGAAATATGCTGATGGTTAAATAATCATAATTAGGCGGGTCTGGCATGGTTAAATTGTTTTTAATACTGCTAAATAGTGTGATAAAAACTTTTCGTTTTGATGGCTTTATACATCTTTATGTGACTATTATACAATTAAATGATCTGGTGCCTGATAATATTTCCCATTTTTATTAATTTTATTAAAAAATATTTATATGTTTGTAATGTGAAAGGTTTATAGATATGAGGATGACCGGTTTATCTGTGCTGATGCGTGCAAAGCTTTCCTTCTCTTGGTTTGTGCGTGAAATGAGAACTGTTGATTGGAAAATTGTTTGTGAAAAATGGTGATTTTGGTGGTGGATGGAGATTGTCTGTGTGTGCTATGATAGAAAATGGTGTTTTTTTACTTTTTTACTTTCTTACTTGCTAATGATTTAACGTGAATAATATAGCTGAGATATGACCAATGAGTTTAATATACTGGAAATGGAGTTGTTCATATTTGGGTGTTATGGGCAACCCCAAAACAGCCTTAGTGCTAAATTGAATTTTACCTGAGAATCACAAAATGGATAATATTCTTCAACATATAGAACAAGTCTTTAACGATTATGAAAATAAATTAATCGGAGATTTCGACTTTACTGAAGATGAATATTCATTAATGGTGGATTCTGTTGCGACATTGTGTGATCGTTTTGATAGAAACTCATATAAACTCATATTTGCCACACTTGTTGAAATAGCAAAGAGATGGAAAGATTCTGACATTGTAGATGAAAGTGATGAGAATCTTGGTTTTTGGAATTTTATCTTCAAAACATTGACTGGAACGGAAGAATTTAACCAAAAGTTATATAGTGCATTCGTTGGTGTTATATCAGAAATTGGTACACAAAATAATATTCCAATCGTCAAAACTGGAAAAAAATATTATGCTACTCTGATGATGCACTCATTCACTCCCAAAAACAGCATATTTTCGTTCTTTGACCTTTGTTATACAGCTTTCAAGAAAGACTTAGATTTTGGTTTTACAAGTGATGATGAATGGTATTGTGAAAAAGTAGCCAGTGCAATGAGAACAGTTTTAGCCGGTGGATATCGTGAAGACAAAAAAGTATCTATTGGGTCAAGTGCATATTCAATTAAAATAGGTTTGCGGTCGTTTGCATTGGACGATAATTTGTCTGATGACTTTATTGAATTCATAAAAGACACATTTTATCAAATCAATAAACTATTTAATCGAGAGAGAATTAGCGAAGAAACGAGGTTAAGGCGATATATTGCTGAATGGTGGAAAAATAAAACTGAAAACGAAAAGGTATCGGATAGCACAACTCGAAAGAAAAGAATTGCAACCGTTTCAAAACAAAACATTGCTGCAAAATTCATTAGAAACGAAGATAAAGTCCTTCTTTGTATTCCACCTGTAAGATTGGATAATGAAAAGGACACAATGTATCTTTCTGTTTATGTCAATTGTAAGCAGTTTTGTTCGGAAGAAATGCGAACAAAACGAGGCGAATTAGTTGTAAGTACAAAAGAAAAAGAATTTGATTTGAATGATTTGTTTAAATATTCAGAGTCAATAAATGTTCAAATAAAAATCACTGAGAATGAAACTATAATATACGATTCCAAAGAAACACTATACAGAGAATTTATCTTGTTTGAAGACGAAAAAGAAATATTGAGCCAAATAAACAAACCGTCAAATTATTTTATTTATTCCTTCAATATAGATGCACTAGAAACCACTCCTGACCATTTAACTACATACAGCACAAATCTTTATAATATATATCCCAAAGCAGGTGAAACTTTGACAGGTAAAATAAATCAAGTGTTTTTTGTAGATAAAGTAAAAGTTGCCAAAAGTTCCAATACTGTTTGTTTGCTTGGGAATTTACCTGATATTGAATGGGTTTTAGACGACATTCATTGTTTTGTCTATAAAGACAACGTAAAATTGATTGTTCCTGAAAACACAAACCTGAAAGCAATGGAACTGAAAGTAGATAATAAAACTTATAAATTAGATAGTTTTGATTATGTGCGTTTGGAAAACAACTCTTATATGTTCGGACTGTTAAAGTTGGAATTATTAAAACCCAATGAACCAATTGAACTTTCTTTATATTCCTACGAAAAAGGAGCAACAGTCTTAACCGAAATGCTGATAGTTCTTCCTACTCTTGAAATAAAATTTAACGAATCTGTATTTTACGGTAATATTGAAAGAAGAATTACTGTTAGCAACAACAAACTATACAGTGACTTTTCTTGGAGTAACCAGGATAACGAGATAATTTGCCCTTTGTCCGATGGAAATTTGTTAGTAAAAATTCCATATTTGAAATGGCATATTGCTGATAAAGAATGGCATAAAGAGCCAATAAATAGAAAATTATGGTATAAAGATTTTTTAGATAATGGCGATTTGTTGGAAATATATAACCCAAAAGAGGAAGATGAAATCAAACTTTTTGTAAAATCAGATGGACAAAAAAATGAACTCACTAAAAATCAAAATGGAAAATTTGAAATAGGACGGACGATTTATGCAAACCAAAACAGAAGAGATATATTTGTTTATTTTACAATTGGAACAACAAAATGCGAGCTTTTCACTATTGCTACGAAAGAACATTTTATCGAAAATCCATTGAGATACAATAATGGCAATGTAATTTGGGATGTTGAAAACACTTTTGTTGGCGACAAAAAAAACGATTTTTTTCTAATAGCAAAAGTTAATGGAAAAAACGAGAAAAGTGGAAGAAAAAAGGTTAGTTCAACAAATGTTGTGTTTGGCAATTTCGAAGAAGATGTGTATCAAATTATTGTAAAGATCAAGGATAAAAATCCATTTTCTAATGAAGAAAAGTACGACACTATTTTTGAAGGTAAGTTAATGGTAGGAAAAAGAGAACAATTCAGGTTTAAGAACAAAAGAATTAAACTTTTAAGTGCCAATTGTTTCAATAATTCGTTTGAATGGATACCATTTATACCAAAATATTTTATTGATGATTTGCAATATGTTGAAGAAAATGGATATGTCTATTATAAAGGAAATTTGTGCGTGATTGATCAAAATGGGAAAACAAAAACCATAAACTCAATGCTTAATGAAAGAGAGGAAAACGATAAAATAAATCCTGTAAGAATCGAATTGAGAGATAACAGTTCGCTTTGGTTAGTTGCAGGGTGGCAAGGTGGTAATGATTTTATTGGCAATTTGTTTTGTGACAAACTACGAAAAGGAATTTGCAATATCGCCAAGGAAGATGCTCAATATGATGAAATAAACCTATATAAATATAAAGAGGAAGAATATGTTTAATCCAGCAAAAGCGGCAACTGAAATTAAAAAGGAATATATAGGTTATATTAGTACTACATTCCATTTCCGCAATCAAAATCTGCAAAAGAAGTTAGTAGAACAATTGGAAAAAACTGTTTCTAACGGTCCTTTCATTGAAATAAAAGATTCTTTCAAATCAGGGAAGTCAATAGAACAAATGATTGATGATGGCAAATTGTCCCCACTTTTCATAAATTTAGAAAAGAACAAAAAATATTCGCCAAAACTGCCAATTTCACGACCTTTATATTTACACCAAGAGAAAGCAATCGAAAAAATAGTAGCAGGTAAAAATGTTGTAGTTTCGACAGGTACGGGTAGCGGTAAAACATACTGTTTTATCATTCCTGTTCTCAGTGAATTAATGAGAGAAAAAGAACAAGGCAAACTTAATGACGGCGTAAGAGCAATTTTCATATATCCTATGAATGCTTTGGCAAACGACCAAATTAAAGGATTACGTGAAATTCTAATGGCTTATCCCGATATCCGTTTTGGAGTATATAACGGTGGTACAGAAAACAACGAAAAAGATGCCATTAAACTATATGAAACAATGTTTGCGAACGAAAAATACCCTGAATTACGAAAACGACTACCGAATGAGGAACTTTCTCGTGATGAAATGAAAAATCGCCCTCCTCATATTCTTTTTACAAATTATGCGATGTTGGAACATATGCTTTTCCGTCCGGGTGATGATATGATTTTCACAAACTCAAATTTCAAATTTGTAATATTGGACGAAGCTCACGTTTATGCAGGTGCTACAGGAATAGAAACAGCGTTTTTGATGGGTAGATTAAAAGGAAGGATAAATGGCGAAAGAAAACCGCAATTCATTCTAACTTCTGCAACTTTGGGCGATGGCAGCCAGAAAAGTAATGAAAGAGTTGTTGATTTTGCCGAGAGATTGACAGGTTGCAACTTCACAACGGACGACATAATAACCGCATACCGAGATAATTCTCAAAAGTCAGCACAAACTTACAAGTTCCCAACTCAATTATTTACCGATTTGGCAAACGAAGAAAAGTTTTTTGAAGATATATTGAAAACATACAATCTCAATATTCCCTATTCACAAGAAAAAGAAAGAGAAATATTATATGATATTGTTTCCGCTTCTGACCTATATGTAAAAATGCGAGAGTTAGGTGGTTTAATCACACTGACTAATTTTGCTAAAAATCTTGAAATCACTCAACAACAAGCAGTCGCTTTTGTCGCTTTATGTGCTAAAGCAATCAAGAATGGTAAACCATTAGTTGATATTAGGTATCACTATTTTCTTAAAGCATTAGATGGCTGTTATTTAGCTTTAGATTATGAAAATAGCTTGTCGTTAGTCCGAAAAGATTATTACACTGTTTCGTACAATAATTCGCCTAAAATGTTTGAAATTACAGTTTGCGAGGATTGTGGTGAAATTGCTATTGTAGGAAAAATTGAAAGAGATAAATTAATTAGAACGGGTGGTTTAGATGATAGAACCTTTTTTCAAGTTCATTTCGACGAAAATTTGTCTGATAAAGAATACGGTGAAGATGAAAAAAAGAGTAAAGAGGGTATACAATTTTACCTTTGTAAGAATTGCGGAGCAATAGTCACCGAAGACGAGGTACATAATAACTGGTGTTCATGTGGAAATACACAAAAAATTAAACTTACAAAATTAAAGGATGAAAAGTGCCTTAATTGTGATGGGACTTTAAGACGGTTCAATCTCGGTTATGATGCAGCGACAGGAGTTGTTGCAACTTCATTATACGAACAAATTCCTGAATACATTTTTACTTTTGAGGATAATGCAGAAAAACAGACGACAAAAAATCCATTTTTATTACAACCCGAAAAGAAAAAAAATAAATCAAAAACAGGTAGCCAATTTTTAGTATTTTCCGACAGTCGTCAAGGTGCAGCAAAATTTGCTTGTTTTCTTGGGGATATGTACAAACAATTTTTGCGCCGTCGAGGTATATGGAATGTTGTAAATCAAGAAGAAACTAAATACACTAAAGGTGTTTGTATAAGCGATTTTGTTGGATTGCTTGACAATTATTTTTCTTCACTTAAATTATTCCGCAAAAGTAATTCCGATAGTGCAGAATCTTCAATAGTAGAAAATCGCCGTAATGCTTGGGTTGCAGTGTTAGACGAAATGTATAACTGTAATCGTGATACCTCATTGGTTGCTTTGGGTAAGATTGCATTTGAATATCTTGGCAACAGCAATGATATTGTAAATGTGGTTGTTAATAATTATAGACTTACAAATGAAGACGCAAAAAATTTTCTGAACTATCTTGCTTTTGAGATCGTGCGTGCGGCAGCTATTGTTACAGATAACGACACAGACATTAACAATAGCGACAGAGAATATTTGTATTTTACTCCTGTTCAAAAAGTTGTAACTAAACACAAAGACAAAACTTTATATGGTTCTCAGGGCTTTATGCCTACGCCATACACATTGAAAAGCGGTGAGAAAAAATATTATCGTTCAAATAAACTAACCGTTACTAAAAGAATCCTCAATTTAGACGAAGAAAGAGCTATTGAATTTTTGAGCAATTATTGGGATTATTTGGTATCAGACAGTAACAAATACAAACTTGAAACCAAAGACGGCAATGGTTATTTTGTGCCGGCAAAATTTTTCAATGCTAAATTTGGTGAAACGGCAGCGCTTTGGAAATGTGAAAAATGTGGAAAAGTAACTCAATTTAATATTGGGAATAACTGTATTCAAATTGGTTGTGACGGAAAATTGGATAGATTAGATTCTAAAGAATTTTGTAAGGATAATTATTATGCAATGCTTTACCAAAGCGATAAAATATCACCATTGTTTGTGAAAGAACATACCGCACAACTTTCTAAAAAAGAAGCATTAGACTATCAGCAACAATTTATTCGCAAAGAAATCAATGCTTTATCCTGTTCAACTACATTTGAAATGGGAGTAGATGTCGGCGATTTGGAAACTGTATTCTTACGTAACATTCCACCACTCGCTTCCAACTATGCTCAAAGAGTCGGTCGTGCAGGCAGAAGCATCAATGCAGCCGCTTTTGCCCTTACTTTTGCAAGATTGAGTTCGCACGATTTTACATTTTTCGACAATCCAAAAGAAATGATAAATGGAATGATTTATCCGCCAAATTTCACTTTGGAAAACGAAAAAATATTAAAACGACACATTTACGCAGTTGCCATAAGTTTATACTTACGACTACACCCTGAATTATATTCAGGTAACAATGCAAAAGCATTTATAAATGACAAAGGTTATCAGGGTTTCACAGAATGGTTAAATTCAGAGCCAAAAGAATTTTCCAATTTATTAAGAGAATCAATATCTATTTCTAATGAGCAACTAAACAACAAATATTTAAACAGTTTTGATTGGCTCGAAGAATTTTGCGGTGAGCAAGGAATATTCAAGAAAATAATCAATGAGTTTGAAACAAATGTTGATTATCTGAAAAAAGAATATGAAAAAGCGATGCGAGCAAGAGATGAAAAAACAGCTTCGGTTTTCAATCGCAAATTAGAACGGTATCAAAAAAATGACTTGATAGATTTTCTTGTTCGTGGAAATATACTGCCAAAATATGGTTTTCCGATTGATTCGGTAGAATTGACTCAAAACATTGCTGCAAACAATTTTAAATCACTGAATTTAAGTCGCGATTTATCAGTTGCCATTGCAGAATATGCGCCTTCGGGCGAAGTTGTTGCCGATGGCGGTTTATACACAAGCCGCTATATCAGAAAACCCATTGTAAATAAAACAGAACTTGGTGATTTTGAAACCGCATATCTTGCAAAATGTCCTGAATGTGATAATATTAACTTTTCAAATATGCCTGTTGGGAACGATGGAAAAGAATGTGCCATTTGTGGACATATTTTGAAGTCCAGAGATTTTTACAAGAGTATTGAACCGAGAGCCGGCTTTATTGCCGAAGAAGAAGTAAAAGATGTCCCGCTAACTTCACAGGAACGAAAATACAAAACTGAAGCGATTTATATTGGGGACAAAACAGCATTTCCTATTAGCAAATACAATTACAAGTTTGAGAATATCAAATTGGAAGTTGAATCAACAGCCAACGATTCATTAGTCGTAAAATCTACTGAATTTTTTTATGTATGTCCTAAATGTGGTTATTCTATTGCAGGCGATGAAACAAGCAAGTTAAATGATTATGAAGATTATCGTGTTGGAGTCTCAAAAATTGAACGATTAAAAAATGCAAGAAATGGGCATAAAAATCCCTTTGGAAAAGGGAATTGTAGTTGTATTACATTAGCAAAATATTGCCTACACCACGAATTTAGAACAGATGTTGCAAAGATTACTTTTGGTTGTGATACTTCTGACTATGCAACAATGTTGTCGGTAATGTATGCTCTACTAAACTCTTTTGCAAACGAACTAAATATCGAAAGGCGAGATATCAAAGCGTGTTTGACATACAAGGTAACGAGTGGGAGAATGGAACATAGAATCATTATTTACGATGAAGTTCCGGGCGGTGCAGGACATTCTAGACAACTTGTAACCCAAGACGGACAAGTTTTGAGGGCAGTAATCAAAAGGGCAATAAAAGTGTTAGAAACTTGCGAGTGCGAGCCGTCTTGTTACAGATGTTTGAGAAGTTACGAAAATCAGAAAAAACACGAAATCCTTGACAGAACAAAAGCGTTATCGTTTTTGAAACAATTAGACAAATCTTAATCAGATAAAAGGTATCATGTGAAAATATATATTAAAAATGGGCAGTACATAATTTAATCTATTACAAACTAAAACAACGAAAATGAAACAAATAACAGGGAATGATGCATGTTTAATATATCCTTAAAAATCATCCGGCTTATCCGGCGAAATATTTCCATCTCCACAAAATTATTTTAACTTTGTGTTGCTAATGACTTTGTATGCTATTACTAATTAAAACCTTAACAAAAGTACCAGATCATATCGACTGATAATAAAAAAGCGAGTGTCGAATTTTAGAGTACCTGATCGGGAACTGGCTGGTAAGTTATATCTGTTTGAATTATGAATGAATTTAATAACCTAACTATTGACAAACTTTTTTCAGAGGTAAAAAAGATAGTAGATGAAAATCGTCAGCAGTTGGCGAATGCGGTGAATACTTTTCTGACATCTACCTATTGGCATATAGGAAAAACCATCGGCTCGGAGTTGCTGAATAACAAGAGGGCTGAATACGGTAAACAAATATTACCTAAATTATCAGGGAAACTAACTGCTGAATATGGTAAAGGGTGGAGTGTCAAGCAACTTCAACATTGTCTCCGCTTTGCAGAGACTTTTCCGGATTTTGAGATTGTCTCTACACTGTGGAGACAATTATCCTGGTCGCATTTAAAAGTGCTAATGTATCAGGAAACGGAATTAAAAAAGGGTTTCTACACGCAAATGTGTCGTATAGAAAGGTGGAGTACCCGTCAAGATTTAGAACATTTCATACTTGAGTTGGGAATAGGCTTTACTTTTATTGCCCGGCAAAAAAGAATGAGTATAGACAATATTGACCGTTATCTCGATTTGCTGTTTTATCATCGCAAATTGAAACGGCTTATTGCCATAGAGCTTAAAATAGGCAAATTTAAAGCTGCATATAAAGGTCAGATGGAATTGTATTTAAGGTGGCTCGAAAAATAAATTGCACCAATTTGCGGAAAAAGCGAAAAGAGTTATTGAGAATAGAAATAATGATTAACTGACAGTGTATCTGATTCCATTCAAACCAATAATAAAACAACAAAAAATGAAAACCAAACTCTTTCTCCTCCTCTTCCTTACCCTTCTTTATGCTAATTTATTTGCTAAGACTTCCCATCAAACAGTGGTTGAGCTGATGAAAATATCAGGTTGCACAGCGATCTTCCAACAGCTTGAAGAAGGCGTTAATGCTCAGATTGAACAAAAGAAATCTTCGTTTAAGAATGAAGAAGAGTTTAATAAATTTGCCAATGCCATTAAATCAGGATTGAATTCGAAAAATGCTGAAAATTATTTTTTGGAGTATTTTGAGCTTTATACAAACGAGGATAGCATAAGAAATGTCATCAGGCTGTATGAGCAACCATTCATGCAGGAGATGCAGAAAATGGAACTCGCTGCAAACAATCCTTCAAGCCATGGATTATTCATTTTCAAAAATGGGAGAAATCATCGGGAGTTCATTTAAGGTTTTTGTGAAATAGGAATTTTGGTTGTCCAGAATCTCCAGGCAGTTCAAACGAAGAAACTAGTTGCGCAATTATTAAGAGATGTAGTAATAATAAACATCTGTCGTAACATCCTGTCAATTATTATTGTAAATTTGCTTTTGGATTTTGTTGTATTATGTAGCATAACGTAGCAAAAATTATCAGAATGAGTAAAGCTAAAATATCCATACGTTTTTTTGATGATCGCGAAGTTCGTGCGCTTTGGGATGAAGAAAATTCCAGGTGGTGGTTTTCGGTATTGGATATTATTGCCGTACTAACTGATCAAAATGACTACAATAAGAATCGCAACTATTGGAAGTATCTTAAAGCCAGGTTAAAAAAAGAAAAAAGTCAAGTGGTTAGTGCTACTACCCAGTTGAAATTTCTTGCGCCCGACGGAAGAATGCGTTTAGCTGACATGTTGGATTATGAAGGTATAATAGCATTAGGTAAAGAATTCCCGGGCAAAAAAGCGAACCGGTTTATCGAATGGTTTACCTACAGTGATGAAACCATAGATGGGAAAAGTAAGACAAAAGCTTACGCTTTATTTGACAGTTCGTTTATTGACAGTATAGAAGTTGGAACAATTAAAGGTTTACAACAAATTCACGGTTATCTGTTTGGCGGTTTATATGATTTTGCAGGACAAATCAGACAGAAAAACATCTCAAAAGGCGGCTTTCAATTTGCTGCATCACGCTTTTTAAGCCAAACCCTAAAACAAATAGAAGCAATGCCCGAAACAACATTGGAAGAAATTGCAGATAAGTATGTTGAAATGAACATTGCGCACCCGTTTATGGAGGGTAACGGCAGAAGCACCCGGATATGGTTGGACTTATTATTGAAAAAGCAGCTAAGTAAATGCGTGGATTGGAGTAGAATTACTAAAACCGATTATATGAATGCGATGATTCAAAGTCCTGTGAATAGTAATGCCATAAAATCGCTATTGAAGAGTGCTTTGACAAATAAAATTAATGACAGGGAGATGTTTATGAAGGGTATTGATTATTCATATTATTATGAAGAAAATGATTGAAGGGACAGTCCAATTTTTCTTTATCTCAACCTCTCAAACCTCTCCTTTATCAATTGAATATATTTTTCCCTGAAATCACTCTCTAAAAAACAAATTTGAATAAATTCAATCCATTTGTTATGGGTGTTTAATCTTCCGGATTTATTTTTACCGGCCCCAGTTCATGGCCAAACAATTGCAATACCTGATTTACTTTATCTAAACGTAAAGTTGATTTTCCCTGTTCTAAATCCCGTATAAAGCGGAGACCAACACCTGCCTTCCCGGCCAGTTCCGGTTGTGTCAACTTTGCATTATTACGTTTTGATTTTATGAATTCAGCTAATGTCATATGCTGTGATATGTTAGTTGAGTGATTAATTTATACCCTATCGGGTGCAAATATAGTGATTGTTTTGGGATTTATACCATTTCGGGTATAATTTGTTGAATTGTGACTTCTTTATACCATATCGGGTATATTCAAACAGACATTATCCGGTAGGATATTTCCATTTTCGCAAAATTATTTTAACTTTGTATTACTTCAACCCAGGGAGTATAAGCATAAAAAACAATCAATAATCATAAAAAACACAAGAGTACAAAAAGAATGAAAAACTATCTGAGAATTGCAGTCACACTGCTCTGTATTATTGCGCTAATTAGTGTATCGGCACAAAAGAAAGTTACTTATGGTAAAAGCACATTTACGGTGTATCAGCCTATCCCCGGTCTGGCACCGACGCCGGTTTGCGGATTCCGTCCCGACGTTCCCGGATATCAGCTTAAAAGCAAACTATACGGACCGGGCACCTATTATTGTTATGCCCCGGGCACTGTCCGTCCCACCAATTACAAATGCATCCTTACCGAAATACGCGACTGGGTGGGTTATCGTCCGGAGCAGGTGAAAGAACTTGCGGCGAAAAAAGGCCTGGTGCCGATGGACCAAAAGGCTATTAAAAAGATGTTCAATAAAACACGTTTACCCAATGATGGATTGATGTACCAGTTGACTGAGAACTCCTGGATATGGTTTTATATAAATGGTATGCAGAATTGCGGGCCAAAAGCATGGGCGTCGAATGAGCTGCACGTTCTCGGCGTGTCGTACATTGAGAAAGTGCCGCAGGAAACCAGTGTGGTGGTCGATCGGCTCTATCGTTTCTGGAACGACGGGGCAAAGTTTGCCGATTATGCCGGAATAACCCAATCGAACTTCAAAACACGACCGACAGCTCCGGGAGATAAAAACCCGAATAACTTTGCCATTGGTGATGTGCTGAATCCGAAAAAAGGTTTTTATATCCTTTCGTTCGAAGGAGGTGTGGCTCCGACTTACCTTTGGTATCCTTACGAAAAGGTGGTGGAAGAAAATCTTAAGAAACCGGATTTTGATGCGTCGGGAACACTTGGGTTCGACGACTTGATGTCGGCGTTTGAATATCAGATGGATGCGGTGAAAGCGGGTAAAGATCTCTATTTCAGCTATAGTGTTAATTCAAAGTTTCTGTTGGATCTTGAACCAGGCAGAACCTGGCAGAAAGAAATGGCGCAGCGGAAGGAAAGTGAAGTAGCCCGAAAGGCAGAGATGCAGAAACTTTATAAAGCCAATGGCGCGGCATTAGAAAAATTTTATAAGGAGATTTTTAAATAAAAATTTGCTTGTAGTACCAATTAATTGATACTTGATATTCAGAATTGAAATGAAATTTGAAAAGCAATAATAATTATAAGATAATGTTTACAGTAGAACAAATCAAAGCAGCCCACAGTAAAGTAAAATCAGGAGCCGACTTCCCTGCTTATGTACGGGAAATCAGGTCGTTGGGTGTTACTCATTACGAAGCTTATGTCTGCGACGGACATATTGACTACCATGGTGCCGGTAACTATACCGCAAGAGTGCCGGAGAAATATGAACCTCTGGCAATTGCTGATCAAACAGATACTGAAAAGTTTAAATCGGAATTGATTGCCCATCAGCAAGGAAAAACCGATTATCTTACTTTCATTAAGATGTGTGCGGAAGCTGGTATCGAGAAGTGGAAAATCAGTATGGATAAGATGACCTGCATTTATTATGACAAGGCAGGACGTGAAATACTGAAGGAAGAGATACCGCAATAGAATCAGAAAAAAAAAGTCTGTTTTTGACGCCACAACAGCGTAGTCCCGAGCGCCATACCGGCGTAGCATCGAGCAACATACCGGCGCATTACCGAGCGCCACACCGGCGTAGCATCTGGCAACACACCGGCGTGAAAACCTGCAAGGACATCTTACTTGATGTCCTTTTTTGTGTTTCCATACTTTGTTTGATCTGGCATATTAAAAGTAGGAGTGAAATAAAATCCGTATAAATGTTAATAATTCCAAAATTATTGCCTAAGTTTGCGATGCGAATGATTTATTGTCAATAAGATAAATGATTTATCTGTAATAACAAACTTAAATAATGAATTACTAATGAAAAGAAAAAACGAAATCCCGACACTAACAACGATACTTGTTGTGTCATTAATGTTTGTTGCAACCAGCTGTGAAACCGACGAAAATGCAGGGCTACCTGTTTTAACAACCACGGAAGTAACTGAAATAACCCAAACTACGGCTACAAGTGGAGGAGTAATAAGTTCTGATGGAGGATCAACGATAACAGAACGGGGGATATGTTGGGGGGAAAGCCAAAAACCTACAATAGCTGAAAATAAAACAAATGATGGTGACGGAACGGGTACTTATACAAGTGCACTTACCGGATTGAAAGCAAATACCACTTATTACATAAGAGCCTATGCAACAAATGGTAATGGTACCGGTTATGGTAACGTAGTATCTTTCAAAACGACTGAAGGCAATACCGGAAATATCGTTTTTAATCCGGGAATTACTTATGGAACAGTTACGGATATTGAAGGGAATACTTATAAAACGGTGAGCATAGGTACCCAAATATGGATGGCAGAAAACCTGAGAACAACTAAATATAACGATGGTACAGCCATACCAAATGTAACTGATGCCACAGCCTGGAGCGCGTTAAGTAGTGGAGCATATTGTAATTACGATAATGATCCGGATAAAGTGAATACCTATGGACGATTGTATAACTGGTATGCTGTAAACACCGGCAAATTGTGTCCGGTCGGGTGGCATGTGGCAACCGATGCGGAGTGGACAACTTTAACAAATTATCTCGGAGGAGAGAATAATGCCGGTAGTAAATTAAGAGAAACCGGTATATTGCACTGGGAAGGTCCTAATGATGGGGCAACCAACGAATCAGGTTTTACAGCCCTTCCGGGTGGACAACGTGACGGCGGAGGCTCATTTTACATGATCGCGGTTAACGCTTTATGGTGGAGCGCAACTGTTAATGCCACCAATAATAATATGGCGTGGTTCTGGTACATGGATTCCACCAGCAGTAGAATCTATAAGGCTCCTGTCCCTAAAAAACTGGGGAACAGTATCCGTTGTGTGAAAAATTGAACTGATTGTTGTATCAGATAAAAAATACGGTTAAGGCGAAATTACGTATAATACATTAAAAAATAAACTTTTGGAAATTATGTCATCAATTATCGCATTTATTGTAATGGTATTCTATCTGGCAATTATTGCCGGAGTGTTGTATATGATTTACACCTGGGTAAATAAATTCTTAGCATTAAAGAAGGAACACAATGAGCTGCTGAGAGAGATTGTAGAAAAATTAGGGGACAATAAGGGAGATAGTGTCTGAAAGATACATGATTATTGGTTGGGAAACAGCATAAAATCAGTTACAGTGTTGTGTTCCGTGAGAAAAGAGCCGGTGAAATGTGAATTCCTGCTCTTTTTTCTCGCCGGGTTGTCGTACCCTGAACTGAATTTTCTCAATGATTTAGTAGAATCCATTAGCTAAGATGCCGTGGTTGAAAACTGGACGACCGGTAATCCGGCCGATTATCATTATTGGTATATTATTAATACGAATCAGGATTTGAAAAGTGATTTCTTCTGCTTCCGTAGGAAGCAAAGTTTAGTAACCAGTAAGCTTGCTTACTGGAATCGGATAACACTCAACTTCTTATCTCTCTGCTTCCGTAGGAAGCAAACTTCATACGCTATGAGTTCGCTGCCTACGGCAGCAGAGGGTTGTAGAGGGTTTGTTCTTTCCAGTAAGCAAGCTTACTGGTTACTAAACTTTGCTTCGTAAACGAAGCAAGAATACATTCGCTCATGTTTTAAATACTACTGATAATAATCTTTTTACTACTGATTCGCATTATTAATGAAATGATGTCGTCGAAATGTAGTGCTAAACGAGCATTATTGTAAAAACAGAACATGAGATCCTGTAAAAATGGGACATAAATTTTCACTGTTATACATAATTTTGCAGGGTTTCTGATCACTAATAATAATAAACGACATTAAAAAATGAAAAAAATTACTTTTATTCTCCTCGCTGTTTTTATTTTCTCTGGTAATATGGTATTATGTCAAAGTTCAGACTTGCTTGATGAAAATTTTGACTCGTACACTGCCGGAACTTTTCCTTTGGGTTGGACATTACAGTATCCTGGTGCAGGCAGTGATGTGCAGGTGGTAACAAATGCCGAATTCGTATCAGCTGCTAATTCCCTGAAACTCGAAGGAAGACCAAACTTGTCTGCAAATGCTGAATACATCTTGTCGTCGACACCGGATGTGGTATGGCTTGAGTTCAATGTAAAAATTACTCATGTGGGTCAGATACATATGTCAGGTTATCCGCATGCAATAGTTGGCTTTAATAACAATGATATGTCAAGCTGGTGTTCTGGTTATGCCTCGGTTGGTTTTAGCGAATCGGGTTCTGTTTATGCGGCAAATACCACCCTTCAATCTTATAATGAGAATCAGTGGTACAAAGTAAAAATTAAATATAATGCTGCCATGAATAGCATGGACGTGTGGATTGATGATGTTCAGAAAGGTACTAATTTGGCACTTTCCGGTAATTCTTTAAAATACAATGCTGTGCTCCTGAATGGCGGTAATGCAGCTTATTCGGTTGATTATTTTGATAATGTAAAAGTCTGGGCAGAAACTTCTACCGGGATTGACAAGGCAGCTGGTGTTGGTTTTGTACAAATCAGTTCAAAGAAGGATGTTGTTACGGTAAAATGTACAAGTGAAGCATCAGGACAACTTGCATCAATCTATAATCTTCAGGGGCAACTGAAATTGCAGCAATTATTACAGGAAGGAATAAATGATATTGATATTTCAGCGCTTCCCAAAGGATTGTATGTTGTAAAAGCCGGGATGGAAGAATCTGAATCGATTCAAAAGATTCTGAAAAATTGAATTTGATTTGTAGATATTTTATAGCCTGACTGTAAAAAAGAAAACCAGAGAGTTTGTTATAGATAACCCCGTACTGTCGAAGCACAGCACGGGGTTATTAATATTTCGTCCTATCCGGGGCCAGGCATCAGTAACCATCAACGTTTCGGTTTGATTTCTTTGTTACCCATGCTGTTAAAGTTTTTCATCATAATACTCGTGCGCCAGAGGTTTGCTCAGCTTTTAAACACCTGCTCAATTACCACTGGGAAATGTTCGTACTCCAGGGCATGTACTTTCTCCGCCACCATATCGGCGGTATCGTCAGGAGTAACTAGGCAGGTAGCCTGAAAGATGATGTTGCCTTCGTCGTAGTTTTCGTTCACATAATGGATGGTAATGCCCGAAACAGCCTCTTTGGCATCCACTACCGCCTGATGCACATGATGCCCGTACATGCCTTTTCCGCCGAATTTTGGAAGCAGGGCAGGGTGGATATTGATGATTCTGTCGGGAAAAGCCTGTAATAAGGGTGTTGATATTTTCAGGAGGAAACCTGCCAGAACGATGTAGTTAATTTTGTATTTATCTAATAATGAGAGGATTTTGATTCCATTTTCAAATTCATCCTTAGAAAAAGTAAAAGAAGGGATACCCAGATTTTTAGCTCTTTCGTGCACATATGCATCAGATTTATTCGAAATAATCAACGGAAATTCGAAATCTGATTTTTTGTAAAAATACCGGATGATATTTTCGGCATTTGATCCCGATCCCGATGCAAAAAGTGCAATTTTTTTGGTCATAAAGAGGTAAAATTTGCTCAAAAGTATAAATAATGTGCAAAAAAACGTATTTTTTTCAACAAAATAGGCGTTATGTCGAGAAATTTATTTTACTTTGCACCGCAAAATTAAAAAACAAATTTTATTTATCAACTTAAAAAACAAAATTATGTCAGAAGTTGCAGCTAAAGTAAAAGCGATCATCGTAGAAAAATTAGGTGTTGACGAGTCAGAAGTCGTTCCAACAGCAAGTTTTACAAACGATCTGGGTGCAGATTCGTTGGATACAGTAGAATTGATCATGGAATTTGAAAAGGAATTCGGCATCACTATTCCTGAAGATCAGGCAGAAAAGATTTCTACGGTAGGCGATGCAATTACTTACATCGAAGCTTTATAATAACTATTCCTTAATAACATTATGGAATTAAAAAGAGTTGTTGTAACCGGACTTGGTGCAGTTACTCCTCTTGGTAATACTATTCCGGAATTCTGGAATAGTATTATCAATGGAAAGAGCGGAGCTTCGTTGATTACTCGTTTCGATACCACTTTGTTTAAAACAAAGTTTGCCTGTCAGGTAAAAGATTTTGATGCCAACCAGTTTTTCGATCGGAAAGAAGTCAGAAAATTAGACATTTATGCGCAACTCGCCATGGTCGCGGCCAAAGAGGCAATTGAGCATAGTGGTTTAGATCTCGAAGCCGTTGACAAAAATGAAGTTGGTGTTATCTTTTCAGCAGGTATCGGTGGTATCACTACGTTCGAAAATGAAGTAGCCTATTATTATCAGAATCAGGAAAATGGTCCGAAGTTCAATCCGTTTTTCATCCCCAAGATGATATCGGATATTGCAGCTGGTCAGATTTCGATACAGTATGGTTTTCGTGGTCCGAACTATTCGATCGCGTCGGCTTGTGCTTCCTCTACCAACGCATTGATTGATGCATTCAATTATATCCGTTTGGGGAAAGCAAATGTGATGGTGACCGGAGGTGCTGAATCGGCCCTGACTCCCGGGGGAGTGGGTGGCTTCAATGCATTGACGGCTTTATCGACAAGAAACGATAATCCAGAAGCAGCTTCACGTCCATTCAGCGCCAGTCGCGATGGATTTGTGATGGGCGAAGGTGCCGGCTGTTTGATTTTTGAAGAACTCGAACATGCTTTGGCCCGTGGTGCGAACATATTGTGTGAAGTAGTGGGTGGCGGTTTGTCTGCTGATGCCTATCACCTCACCGCTACACATCCTGAAGGACTCGGAGCAACCCTGGTAATGAGCAGGGCATTGAAAGATGCCGGCATGAAACCGGAGGAAATTGATTATATCAATGTTCACGGTACTTCTACTCCTGTTGGGGATATTTCAGAAGCAAAAGCCATTAAGGAAGTCTTCGGCGAACATGCGTACGGACTCAACATCAGTTCCACTAAGTCAATGACCGGTCATTTACTTGGTGCTGCAGGTGCTGTCGAAGCAATCATTAGTGTGTTGTCCGTGGTGAACGATATCGTTCCGCCTACCATCAACCATGAAGATGGCGATGAAGATCCTGAAATTGACTACAAATTAAATTTTACCTTTAATAAAGCTCAAAAACGCGTTGTTAATGCTGCTCTGTCCAATACCTTCGGATTTGGTGGTCATAATGCCAGCGTGATCGTAAAAAAGTTTAAAAGATAGGTGTTAAAATATTTAATAAAAAAAGTAAGGCTCTTATCGAATGCTCGAAAAGAGCCTTATTTGCAATTTTATCATATTCTGGGGTTCTATCCCGATAATATCAGCTATTATCAACTGGCAGTCCGTCATCGCTCCACGACAACCGGTGCGAGCGGACATATACTGAGCAATGAGCGTCTGGAATTTCTGGGAGATGCAGTGCTCAACTCTGTTGTGACCGATATTCTGTTTACCCGTTACGACCGGCAACGGGAAGGTTTTCTGACTAATACCCGCTCAAAACTGGTGAAACGCGATTTTCTTAACCAGTTGGCGTTAGAGATGGGATTGGACAAGCTGGTGGTGAAATCAAGACATATCGCTCAGGGGGTGAACAGTAATATTTACGGCAATGCCTTCGAAGCGTTGATAGGTGCTATCTATCTGGATCAGGGGTATAAGCAGTGTAAACGTTTTGTGGAGAAACGCCTTTTTAAGACTTTTATTGATCTGGATAAGGTGGTGATTGATGAAAAGAATTACAAATCGAAAATCATAGAATTATGTCAGAAATATCATCTGACCTATGATTTTGTGTTACTTGAAGAATCCGTTCGTTCGGCGAACATGCATGTGTTCCGCTCTAAATTGCTGATTGAAGGCAAAGATATTTGTGAAGCTACCGGTTCCAGCAAAAAGGAATCGCAGCAAAACACTTCTTACAAGGCTTACCTTATGATTCAGGAGAATCCTGGTTTTATTGAATCACTCAGGGCTGAAGAACAACCTGCTGAAACTGCGGTTGAGGAGGAATCTGGTGCTGAGCCAAATGTTGCTTCACAAAATCCTTAGACAACTCTTCAAAATTGTTTTTTTAAGATGTCGTTGCATAAGGTTTTCTGTGTTTGCCTGGCTTATCTCATAAGTTTACTGTAATACACAAGATTTCCGTAAAATTTTTATCTTTGTCCTGTTTAAACAATAAAAATAAAGACAGATGGATACGCTACATTTTGCAGAATTAGTTCAAGCTCAGGCGAGAAAGTATGGTGAAAAGACTGTAATGAATCACAGGAAAAACCTGAAGGATGATTGGTTGCAGATTAGCTGGAAGTCGTTTGCCGAACAGGTCATGGCGATCTCGAAGGCCCTTTATGAGTTCGGGGTGAAAGAAGGCGATCGTGTGGGACAGTTCTCGAACAATATGGCTGAAAACCTGATTGTGGATTATGCGCTTTTCTCCAACCGTGCGGTGGTAGTTCCCATGTATGCCACTTCTACTACACCTCAGATTGAGTTTATTGTCAACGATTCCGAAATTGCCGTTCTTTTTGTGGGTGATCAGGTGCAATATGATATTGCGCTGGAAGTAATGGAACGTTCCAATCATTTGAAAAACATTGTTGTATTTGATGATGAAGTGGTGATCAAAGGAGAAAATACAATCTATTTTGAAGAATTACTCCGGCAGGGTTATGCCTCCAATCGTCATTTTGAAATACAGAACCGGATACAGGAAGCTTCTGAATCGGATCTGGCTTGTATTCTTTATACTTCAGGAACTACTGGAAATCCAAAAGGCGTAATGATGCCGCATTCATGCCTCAAAGAGGCCGTAAGGGTGCACAGCGTTCGTATTCCGGAAATTAACGATCAACAAACCTCCATAGCTTTTCTCCCTTTGTCGCATGTGTTTGAGCGCATGTGGTGCTATTTATGTATGGCGAGGGGTGTGGAGATATTTATCAATCTTCGTCCCATTGAAATCACTGAGGCGATCAAGCAGGTGCGCCCCACCATGATGTGTGCGGTGCCTCGTTTTTGGGAAAAAGTATATGCCGCTGTGCAGGATAATATCTCCAAAATGACACCATTTAAACAGGGAATTGTCACCTGGGCACTTGCTACAGGAAAGAAATACAATATTGATTACCTGCGGTTGGGAAAGGTTCCTCCGCTGACTTTAAAATTAAAATACTTCATAGCCGATAAACTGATTTATTCAAAGGTGAAGAAAACCATTGGTATTGAACAGGCGGTGCTGTTTCCCGTGGCAGGAGCTAAACTTTCTGATGAAATCAATATCTTTTTCCGAAGTATGGGTATTCCCATTGTATATGGTTATGGTCTTACCGAAACAACTGCTTCGGTGAGCTTCTTCGATCATAAAGGTTACGAATTTGGTACTGTTGGAAAAATTATTCCTGATTTGGAAGTGAAGATTGGCCCTGATAATGAGATCATGGTAAAAGGTAAAACGGTATTTCCCGGATATTATAAAAATCCTGCTGCTAATGAAGCGGCATTTACCGAAGATGGGTTCTTCAGGACGGGTGATGCTGGCTACATCCGTGGCAATAGCATTATTCTTACCGACCGAATCAAGGATCTTTTTAAAACTTCCTATGGAAAATATATTGCTCCTCAGGAAATTGAAACCCGTTTGGTGCTGGATAAATACATTGAACAGGTGGCGGTGATTGGTGATGAGAAACCTTATGTGACAGCAATTATAGCCCCTTCAATGCCCGATTTGGAAAGTTATGCCGCCAAATACAAAATAGAATATAAGGATGCCGATGATTTGCTGGCAAATCCCAAAATTTATGAGTATATGTTGCAGCGTGTGCAGCGCATGCAGGCAGGAATGGCCGGCTATGAGCAGATAAAGAAAATTGCCCTTATCTCAAAACCATTCAGCATTCAAACCGGCGAACTGACCAATACCTTAAAACTGAAAAGGGCGGTAATTTTGCAGCGCTACAAGGTGCAAATTGATGAAATGTATGCTTCATAACTATAAACCATTAATTCATTAACGATTATGATGAAAGAGAAAATCGGAATCAATGCCGGACTGATATGGAAGGCACTGGAACACGGCGAACTGAACGTCAAAGCCGTTAAGAAAGCAACAAAACTCAAAGAAAAGGATCTGAACTTAGCTTTGGGTTGGCTGGCCCGCGAAGGAAAAGTAAATTTCAGCGAAACTGAAGGCGAATTGTTCGTAAGCCTGGCTTAACGAACGGAGGTATTAAAGAAGGCGGAAAGTGATGAGCTTATCCGCCTTCTTTGTCTGTAATAAATGTCATATGACAGTCATATGTTTGGTATCAAGCTAAAATGACCTGTTATGGGCCGTCCGGGTTACTAATCAACCACCACCATCCGGCTTGCTTTTGTGCTAATCTCCCTGTCAGCCGTTTTTATCCTTGCCCGGTAAAAATAAACTCCAGCAATGACCTTTTGCCCGCTGTCGGTGGTTAAGTCCCAGTATATTTTATCCTGTGCCGGGGATGATAAAGTGCAGACCTTCCTCCCTGATATATCGAATATATCAATTGAGCAACTCATAATATTTTCATAATTATTGATAACGAAACAGGTTTGATCTTTTGCAGGATTCGGATAATTTGTCACTGCAATTCCCGAAGTGGATTCGTCTTCATCCGGACTAGTAACTCCGGCAGTGTTGTCCGTTCCTCCCACGATAAATTCTTCAAAAGAACCCAGCGCTTCATAGTTGTTTGAATCATCCTGTGCATAATAATAGACTTTCCCTTTGCCAAAATCCTTATCAATATCCTTTGGCAGTACAAATGAGCAGGAGAAATCTCCGTTCACAACAGCTACGGTTACTGAGTTTAAAACGATCGGGCGATCATTATAGACGAAAGCCGGTTCGTTATTGTAATTACTGTTTCTCAGAGTGGTGTCCGATTGAATTTTGCTGTACAAACTAAGTTGTATTGTTCCAATAAAATCAGTGATTTTATTGGAATTCTCATCTACGATGCTCCCCTCAATGGTATTAGCCGAGTTTGCTTTCAGGGTGTCGTTTCCAAAACTGCTGTTATCATTTATTTTGTTTGTAATGATTTTGTAATTATCGGCATAGTTGAGCCGGATGGCAGGGTCGCCCAGATAAATAAATGATAATTTATTAATTTCCGAATAAAGTTGGTTCTTAGCTTTTCTGATCGCATCGCCTACCCGCAAATGTTGTCCTTTTTCTTTTGTGAACAGATATCGAATAAGATAATCATTGAGTCCGAAATTCTGGGAGGCATATGTAAGCCGCGCAGCCGACAATACCCCGATTCCACCTCCGACAGGATTCAAAAGAACATTTTCGCCAGCCGAAATACTTTTTGAGTCAGATTTTACAAAATCAGAAGTGGCTCCAAACCAGAAGGGTAGATGCTCGTTTGTCAGCCGGGTGATGTCGGTGTTGGTAAGGATTTGTTCGTTGGCCCAAAACTGGCTGCTTCCGTGTCCGGTATAATTTAACAACAGCAGTCCCTCCTTCAAAGCACTCAGCAAACTGTCTTTTACCGCCGGATATCTGCCCATTATTTCAAGACTGTCTTTTTTGAAAGCATCCAGATAGATTTTTTTTGTATGATAAGATTTGTGGTTGTTGTTGATGTAGGATGCGAGGCTGTCGGCCATCTTCATATGAATATTGTAATCAACGTCGTCGCCCACAAAGCAAAGTTCTCTTTTCCATTTACCTTTGCCGGTATTGTTCATGTAATGAATAGTTTTGTTCACTACATCAGTTGCCTGCTGAACGGTGGTAACCGGAAATCTCCCCACGGCCACATCCATAGTGTGTGATGGGATCTGAAGTCCTTCTCTATCTTCCAGAAAGGTAAAATAATCGTCAGTTGTATAGGCGTATGTTTCAATCAGAGAATTTTCCGACTGATAAGTCAGTACCAGATTGTCGCCCGAGTCTGCCAGAATCTTTCTGTTGTCGAAACTGCCCCTTCCGAAGAGTAATAAATATTTTGGCAGAGCAGCGGTATTACCCGACGTGATGGCACGGTCGTAAAACATTTTCATGACGCGGCGATAGGCGGTGGCGTCAGGATTTCCCGACGAGAACTCATTGTACACCTGTTCGGTAGTTGCAACTGTTACCGTCATATTGTCCTTCGTGCGATGTGCCTGCGCCAGCGTTTCTGCTTGTGTTACAAAGTCGGGATGTGTGATGATAACCATATCGGCCTGTTCGATGGCGTGAATATTTTGATTAGAGATCTTTCCAACGATTTCCGGTTTGGGAAATGCTGCAGCATCAGTAGGATCAATTGCCAGATAATGTCTGACCTCATTGCCCGGGTCGATAAAACTTATTTTTCCTCCTGAATTGTCCGTGATTATCCGGGCGATATTCTGTTGATCGGTGATGTCCCATATTTGTAGTTGCCGATTATTATTGTTCAGCAGGTATTGTTTGTAGTTATTCGTTCCTGTGGAGTCAATATTCTGAAATTGCATTACCGACCCACTCATGGTTAATTGACGGCGTACATTGACTTCCAGGTAATTCAAATATCCTTTTGATGTTGGAGTCGGCATTGAATAAGTAAGATTAAACTCGAATAAATCATTTTGCGGGGTGAATGCAAAGTTGCCGGCACTCTTTTTCCCTTTCTCGAAAGGGTCGTATAAATTCTGAGCGGGTACATTTAATGTTTTATACTGAGAGCTGTTTAAGTTGAGAATGAATGATGACTGGGATGCGGAAGTGGCTGCAACATCAAGATTTACTTTAATGGCGTTCTCAGCTAATACAGGATTTGGAAAATTAAAAATGTATTTCTGGTTGTTGCCGCTGTTAAAGGTCTCGCCGTAAAATTCTTTGCCGGCATTTACCAGACTGATCAGATCTCTTTCATGCACTTGATAATCTGTAAACTCAGTGACGGGATTTATAGTAGTGTTTGAGGGTGGGGTGATTGTTTTTTCCTGAATTATCTTTCCTGCAACGCCCGATGTCACAAAGTAGTACCCGTAATCAGAATATATGTTTTTAGTGTGCGTAAACATCGAGTAGTTTTTGTTGTACGACCACCGGACAGGACCTTGTGCGTAAAACAAAATATAATCGCCACTGTTAAAAATGCCATCATTTCCTTTTTCCATCCAGATAGCAGTTTCAGGTAAATCGTCAATCATCGGGAGTGAAAAGTCTTGTTCGAGCATTGCTCCCCCATAACCGAAGATACGCACATTTTCAGGAGAGATGCCCATACCGGCCAGGTCTTCGAAGGTGAGTTTATAAACTCCGCTCGAAGGAATCCTGATTTTGTAAAAGGTTCCCCGAGATAATACGGAATTTGCTACATAGGAATGGCGTGTTCCAGAAATGTTGCGATTCGGATCGCCGGAATCAATTGTTGATTCCTGTGCGCTAATAAAGGGTAGGCCTACGAGCGCAAAACAAAAGGATAAGGCTTTTTTAATGTTCATGTCTGAATTAAATAAATGTTAGAGATTATGTTGATTAAAAAAAAGTAATCAGCCCTAAAAGGATTTTCTCGTGTATTTATTTACTCATAGACATAAAGTGATGGATGATGGGAATGTGAAATTAGTAATGGATATAAACCTGAAATTTAACAGAGTTTAAACCTTAAACGGCATTTGGAAAAAGATATTGCCTGAACAAGCCTCAATTTGAAAAATCCCATCATGGCTCCGATTTTTTTGTGTTAACATTTCGCAGAGTAAAAAAAACTTATTATATTTGCAGCCGCTTTGCAGGAGTGAGGGCTTATTATTCAGATATTGCAGCGTTGAAGTGTTGAATTAAGAAATAGCTCTGCAGAAGATTATAGATGCGAAAATAGCTCAGTTGCCAGAAAATAGACACGAAGGTGCTCTACCAACTGAGATACATTAGCGAAAGATTATAACTGCGAAAATAGCTCAGTTGGTAGAGCACGACCTTGCCAAGGTCGGGGTCGCGGGTTCGAGTCCCGTTTTTCGCTCTCTCACAGGAGTCATTCCTGCCCGGATGGTGGAATGGTAGACACGAAGGACTTAAAATCCTTTGGCCTCACGGCTGTGCGGGTTCAAGTCCCGCTTCGGGTACGAAAAGCCCCTCTTAATCAATTGATTTAGAGGGGTTTTTATTTGTTCGAGTAACAGAATAGTAACAATGTCCAACAAATAACAATATAATTGATCTACTTCATAACAGTTAAGTATATAGTTTATTAGATAGGTTGTTAATCATACTTTTCTCCACGATCCAATATTTCCAATTCAATCACTGAGTAGTACCTTGTAGAAGTATTTCCCCTTTCTTTTACGGAGCTTATCAATCCTCTCTTCTCCCAGATATCAACTCTTGACCTTCCAAATCTGATATATGCTTGGCGTTGGGAGATGGTGCTTTTTGTTAGCCCTAATTGAATGGCCATGTCAAGCCTCCCGATGTTGACCGCATCAATAAAGAGTTTGCGGAGCTCAACTGAAGATAATGTGTATTCCATAAGCACGTATTTTATTTTCTGTGTAATTCAATAACATCTCCAAGATGGAAAGCAATCACCCAGAATGCATACAGGTTTGCCCGGATCATGTGAGGCTGAAATGAATAACCGGTAACTTCTACCAAGGCTGTATCGCGTATTTTCGCATACCCCACAACAAGATTGAGATATTTGTATTCTTTTGGGAGAAAAGGAAAGGATCCTTTGTTGTAATCATCGACAAAATACTCTTTTTCGGGGCTCGTTACATCCGGATTGAGTTTGTATCTTGTTTTCTCATCTTTAATTAGGTACCGGTTGGCTGTTATACCCTCTTTTATCTCCCGGTATTCTTCCTTTTTTGTGCCGGCAATAATCTGATCGAAATAAACTTGCCTAATCGGTAGGTAAATAGTATTCTCTTTAGTGGGTGTGGGTTTCATATTCTCATTTATTTGATTTGGTTACACTCACAAATATTGCCTGTTTTGCTGATTTATTTTGTTGAATATATGTGTTATACAACACAAAAACCGCCCCGATTAACCCGGAGCGGTCTGTTGTCGCACTTTGTTGGTAATAACCTATATTTTAATCCAGTCTTTTTTTGTCGTTTAGTAGCTGTTGATATTCACGTTCAACTGCTGCATACCTGGAAACAAAGAACGCGTACACGCTCATATATTGAGAAATGAACTTCGTGTCTGTATTCTTAAATTGGTCTGACTCCAAAAAAACATTCAGAACGAATTCCATCATTTCTGAAACTTCTGCTAATGAGGCAGCACAAATCATTTCACCTATTCTGTTAATTAATTCTTCTTTACTTCTTTCGACCATTTTATTTGTGGCTTCGATATTTGCTTTCATGCTTCTTTAGTTTAATATAATTGTTTGAACTTCTGAATAATCAAATTGAGAGATAGCAGGGATCCTGTTTTTAGATAATGACTTCAATGTAATCATATTGTCTATGAATGACATCAATGTACCATACTGGATGCCGTTTACAGTGTTCATTTTAACGAACCGACCTTTGTGTAAATTAAAATCAAAGTCGAGCGGATTGATTGTTACCGGATTGATTGGGTTTCTTTTTGTTTTCATGTTGTGCTGATTAATAGATTAGATTCAATTTCTTAAAACATCGCCAGTCCTGAGCCTCTGTGTCAAAGTAAACCTGAACTGTGTCGTTTTTCTTTCTGTTTTCACTCTGAACTGTTTTCGGGATAAACTTATCAGATAGGGTTCCATAAGCTTCTCTCATGGTCCCGTCTACCTTCTGAAAGTAGAATTTCACAATACTGGTTTTCATTTTCTGAACCAACTTGAAGTTTGACCAGGCACGTTTCAAACATTCTGAGAAACTTTGTCCGCTTATGCGAAAGAACCGCCAAGCAGCTGACATGATTTGTGAAAGATTAATTGTTTTCATACTTGTATTGTTTGTGTGATACTTTATGTTACCAAGACGATGCAAATATAACACATAGTATCACAAAAACAATATGAGATAAATAAAAGATATGATATTTAACGTTAATTAACTGTATGTTTGTGATAACTTGTGTATACAATATGTATTTTTGTCAAACAAACTTATAATATCACACAATATGATCAATCTAAGAGTAAAAGAAATCTGCAAAACAAAATCGATAACTATTGGCGAACTTGCAGATAAAATGACTCCAAAAATGACAAGAGAAAGTTTAAGCCGGGCAATCAATGGGAATCCAACACTGGAAACACTTGAGAAAATAGCAACCGCACTTGAAGTTGAGATTTCTGAATTATTCTCCGACAATTCAGATTTGTACGGGGTGGTTATTTATCAGGGTAAGACTTACAAGATCAACAGCCGGCAAGCAGTGGAGGAGCTTTATAACCTTGTCAGGTAATTATTAACCGCCTTTGGATTCTATTGTTTCAAAGGCGGTTATTGTTGTGCTAAATCCTGCAAAAATCAAAACTAAACTCATTTATATTTAACACCCATCCAGCATTTTTGAAAGTATATGTTTTTCCGAAGTTACTCAAACTACTTACTTTGCATTCGTCAGTATTTTTGGCTAGTGTCCACTTACCCTTTGTGAATTTATACTGATTGGTATCCTCGAATAGTATTAGTGGAATTTCGGTTTCGCCTAAATATCTTGCAAGTTTTAGTCTGTGAAATCCATCTAAGAGAATAATTTCCGGACATATTTTTTCACCATCAGAATAATTTGTCAGTATTACTGCAATAGGTGGTATTACCTTTTTACCTGTTTGAACAAACTCTATTAGATCGAGGGTAATATCTATGGTTTGAGGATAGAAAATATCTTTGGGGTCACCTTCATCACCATCGTACCAAATATCAATTTTCCTTGTTTCAATTCTCCCATTGTAATTTTTCACAAAACCATAACAGGAGTCTCTCAAATTCTCAAAATTCATTTTGTTTATATCGAACTCCCAGTCAATTTTTAGATTATTCAATATCTTTTTTGCTTCATATAACCTCTGTTGTGTTACAATGAATGATGTCCTATTTCGAGGCTTTGAATCTACAGTTTCATCTGTTTCAAATTGAATTTTACATTTTATATCCATAATTGTTATTTGAAATTATATAATTTGTTGCTATTTATCTCAATCACACCCGCGAGCTAATTGCTTGACAAATTCCTTTTTCTTCACCCATAATATCTAAATACTCCGACTTTGTTAACACCCGGGCAGTCGGTAGATCCTTTCCGTTTGTTTCCGGTTCAATGTTTTTACCAAATCCCTCATCTTTTCCAAGTGTTGATATCAGATATCGGAGCATTCTTGAATCCGGCCTTACTTTCCACCCTTTGAATTTGCCGTTTTCGTCGAGTTCTGGAACCCCTAAAGCAACCAAACGAGCCATCTGCACACATTCGTCAAAAAAAGCCCCTCTGCTGTCTTCTATGGCCTCTCTGTATCCCTCATTGCTCAACCATCTATACACCGAACGCCTATCAACATCAAAATAATATGCAATTTTTGAAATGTTTCCCATAAGAGCTTCGGATACCCTTCTGAATTCTTCGATGTTTGGTTTCATATTACTTAATTCTAAGTTTAGCAATCTCTCGCGCGCACGTGCGCGCATAGGAGTGTGACATTTTGTATAGTTTGGGCTTTTTTTTATGCTTCAGGTTATTCGGGTATCTTCTATTTATAAGCGATTCATCACCCTTTGATAAAAACACCTTTATTGTTTATATCATCGATTCCAGACTTAACAGAAGACATTGTGTTATTTACCTTTACGAGGTTGTTTTCAACTGCTTCAAGCCGTGAAGTATTCGTTTCAATCCCGGCTAAATGTTTCAAAGCTTGGGAGCTATTTGCCTGCAAGATTTTCATACCTTCAACAATACTGAACGTATGTCCTTGTATTGCGGTAAATCTACCATTCAATTCATCGGCTGAATTCTGCGACATGGATGCGAAACCTTTAGCTGATGCTGACCTTGTTTGACTAAACAAATCAAATCCCTGCTCTGCGAAAGCTTTTTGTGCTGCAATCATCGCTTCGTTATACCCGCCAATAGAATTTTGATATGCTTCAGTAAATCTCAAAAGGTCATCAACTATATTTTGGTCTCCATACTCTCCAAATGAACCCTCCATTTCTTTTTGAAGGTCTTTGAACATCTGCTCAAAGTATTGCGCAAATATCAACTCGGAAATAATGTCTTCAATCATCGATGTTACTTTGCCCTTAAAGTCGTCAACGGCTTTGAAGACATCACCATCCCTAAATGAATTTACCAGTGAATCAGAAAGCTGATTACCAATATCCCCAGCAAGCTCACGGAAGTTCTCACGCATCTGCTCTTGTGCTTCGAGGGCTTTGGTGCGTATTTCTTCCCAGTTATCTACAAGTTTCTTTGTTGCATCGTCTAACTTATCATAATCATCGAGTATTCCTTGATTGATTTCAAAAGTATCTTTGTTGTAGATTTCTCCGTACTTTTTGCTAAGTGATTCAAACACGGGAACAGTCTGAGTTGCTAACGCACCAACTCCGGCACCTATCAACGCACCAATACCGGCACCAATTGCCGTCCCAATAATAGGGATAAATGAACCAACGGCAGCACCTACAGCAGCCCCGGCACCTGCACCAGTGGCTACATTACCCCAATCAACCTTCTTTTCAGTTCCTGTTTGAACTTTACCACCACCAAGTGCAGATGCAGTTGATGTGAGTTCTTGCATCGCCTGGGCGTATTCTTTTGCCCCGGATATCGCTTTTGAGTAAGGATTTTCAACGCCAAAAATATTACTTTGCTGATATGCTTCAAGCTCAATGCGTGCCAATGCTGCATTGTGTGCCGCTTCAAGTATTTTTGCGTTCCATTCTTCCTGTAGTTGCTTGTTTTCAGCTATCTGATTAGCAACCATCGAATACAAATCAGCAAGCCCACTTATTCCGGCAGAGATTATATCTGTATTTGTAGAATTCTTGTCAAATATCGTGGTTAGATTATCAATGTTTCCGGACAATCCGGATATAACACCTCCGATATCTCCAAGCGCACCACCAGATTCAGAAAGCGCAGAACCAAGCTTAGATAGTGAGTTGGAAAGCTTATTTGCGATTTCTAAAATCTTTTCCCACTTTTGAACGTCAACTGCTTCGTTGGAGGCATTCTTTGCTTCTTTAAGTTTTCTTACAAGATTTTCAACGTCAACACCTGCCTGTTTGAATAAATCTAATTGCTCGGGGGTTAATTCGATATTTTCAACCAACTCGCTAACTTTATCAAGCTCCTTGATTGTGAGTTTAGTTATGTCCTCAAAAAGCGGGAATACTTCTTTGATTTTAGACAAAATAAACTCTGAACCGTCTCCGTATAAATACAACTCTAAAAGCCCACGCCCATTCTCCGAAAGTGCATTATCTGAAATCTCTTTTAATGCTTTTTCGAGTTGCTTTTGAGCTTCTTTCACCTCCGGACTGTCAGAGCCGTATTTCGTTGTTAAATCGGCGATGTCTTTTTGAAACTTTTCCTCAATCGATTTTCTTTGATTTGCGTAATCCTGATATTTGTCTTTCAGGTTTTTGTAAACACCATCAACCTTTGTTTCATAAGCATCATACTCATTATCACGCATTGATGCAAAAGCATCTACCTGAGTAGGAGTAAGCGTAACGGAAGACTTATCAAACTTGCCCTTTCCACCATTTGCTTTCCAAACCTTTTCTGCATTTTCCTGAGTTAGGGTAAGCAAGTCTTCCTGCTGACGATTAATCTCGGTTATCCTGCGTTCATGATCTAATTTCAGCTGCTCCAACTCCCTTTCGGTAGATGGCTTCATTGCATCAATTTTTGATTGACGGGATTGGTAAATTAAATCCTGATCTTTTCTGATTTGCTCAATTTCATCCTTTGAAATTTCAGCGAGGAGTTTTTTTCTTTCTTCAGCTTGTTTTTTTGCATCCGGACCAGAGAGGAGTTTAATTTTCTTTTCGACCTCATCAATCTGATCATCAATTTCTTTGAGTTTTTTTGCCCTTTCTTCTGGTGTGATACTTGATGTAAGTATTTTGTTTCTATCGCCCTGTAACCGCTTCAATTCAGCATTTGCAGTGGTCAAGTCCTTTGCTCCTGTTGTGGTAATTTTATTTCTTTTATCCTGCTCGGCTTTAAGAGCTGCTGTTTGGGTTTCAAGTTCTGTTTTTGTAAAAGAGCCTAATCCAGGGATGGTAACTTCTTTCTTCGAATCGCCAATTTTAGCAATAAGTTGTTCCCTTAATTTTATCTCACGATCAAGTTGGGGGTTAGATATTCCTGAGATTCTTGCAATGAAAGCGTTAACGTTGTCAGATTCAACATCATTAGAATATTCACTCAACAGCGATTTTTCTTTTTCAAGCTTCTTTAATAAATTCGAGTATTCAAAAGGAGAATCACTTGATGGTTTGAAATTGTTAATTTGCTTCTGAAGTTCATCAATGACTAATTTTTGATCTTCATACTTTTGCTTGTTGGTTTTTACCTTTTCTCTGGAGTCTGCCTCTGCAATTTGTTTTTTTAACTCAAGAATATCGGCAAGCTTAAGCTTTTCAACATCATATTGACTGAAAATTTCAGGATATTTTTCTTTTAAAGTTTGGAGCGCGCTAACCCTTTCCAAATCTGCTAAAGCCTGATTGGTTGCTGCATCAATTAGCTTGTCAATCTCAGCTTTGTGTTTTTCTTCCAGTTCGGCCGCTTTTGCTTTTTCCTGATTGTATTGTTTTTGTGCGTTTTCAGCGGCTGATGTCCTATTTGCCAGTAAGGTCATGGAAACAACAAGTCCGGCAACGGCCGTAGCGAGCAAAACATAAGGGTTTGAAAGCATTGTTTTGTTTAATACCTTTTGCGCACCCTCCAACAATACCAACGCTCTAAAATGCGCAAGTTGTGCGATAGTCCATCCTTTTTCGAGCGAAATTGCAACAGTTTGAACGGCTGACATTGTAATAACAGCAGCCTTGTAGGAGCCGTAAGTTATAATCAGACCAGCGATAACATCACCCACCTGTTTGTAATTTTCTACAAGTGTTGCAACGAGCTGTATTCCATTAGACAAAATACCCTCATTTGACCTGCCTATTTCGTTGAACATACTGTCGAGGCTGTCTTGAAGGTTTGAGATTTGTCCGGTCAAAGACTTAGACTGTTCCTGCATAAGATTGTAGAACATTCCTCCCTCTTTTGTCATCCCCTGAAATGCTTTTTCAATCTCTTGGAATCCAACACGACCGGCACTTACGAATGAACGGACCTGCTCCACATTAACACCTAAAACTTTTGCTAATTCTGCATAAATAGGAATACCACGGCCAGCGAACTGGTTCATATCCATTTGAGTTACACGACCTGAAGCTTTAAGTGTTCCATACAAGTAAATCAAATCTCCAATTTGCGAACCTACACCTGAAGCTACATTACCAAGCATCGAGAGGTTCTTTGTCATATCCTCTGCCTGAAATCCGTACGCAAGAAGTTGTTTTGTGCCAGCTGCAACCTGTTTTAAGTCAAATGGAGTTGTTGCAGCAAATTGAGTAACATCACGCATCAGGGCATCGGATTTCTCTTTGCTCTTTAACATTGTGGTAAAGGCAATTTCAAGCTGTTGAAATTCACCTCTAACACTAATCAATTGATTAATATAACCTGTTAATGCTGCGGTACCTCCTAACGCCACCAATCCACGTCCAATGCTTTTGAATTGGTTGTCGAGCTTTGCAGCTTCTGCCTGTGCCGTATTCCCAATCCCTTTTAGCATTTGAGAGGCTCGTTGAGCATCTGCTTGTAATTGGGTGTTGTCAAGCCTTATTTGATGATCTATGCTCATAACTTCTTACTTTCTTTTAGAATTTCCGCCACCCGTTGGGCAATCTTCTCAATCATAATGCTTTCTTTGTCGTTTTCAAAGGCCCTCATTAGTTCTTTGTCTCTTTTGGCATCCAATTCTCCGAGTTCAAGAATATCTTTACACCCATTTACGTCAGCTAAAGCCTGAAAAACATTATTTCCGGCCTTTTCATAGGCCTCAACAAATGCTTCATGTCCAACCTCCTTAATTCCGCGACTAAAAACATTTTTTGAAGCGTCATCGGTAAAAGATGAATAAATTCTGTCCATTTTGTTCGAAAATTCAATTTTGTTCATTACATTGTCGAGTGATGATTTTTCGACACTTTCTTTCTTTTCAAGTCCCAAAATTTCGTTTATTTCTTTTGCGATCAAAGGGTTTTCACGTTTGTAAACCTTAATGTGTGCTTCTTGTTGTTCCTGAAGTTCCTGAATCCTTTTCTCACGTTGCGCGTTAACGATATTTGGCGTTTCTCTGTTGATGTTGCCTGCGATTTCCTTGGAGGATTTCTCTAGCATATCTTTTCTCATAATTTCATCAGCTGCTAGCTGTAGTGCTTCTTGTTCTGTCATTTTGATTATTGTTAAATTATTGTTTTTATATTAATCACTCTCTGAATGATTTGCCATTAAACTCGATTCTTTTTGTAACTGCTAGGATTCGATCCATTGTTCTGTTTCCATATTTTTTAATCAAATCCTCTCCACCTAAATTTGATGTGATAAGTATCAGTTTACCGTATTTCTCTGTTGCATCAAGTATTTCCGGCACGATGGAGCGTCTTTCACCATATTTAATACTGATATCTTCAGTTCCTACATCATCAAGCGAAATAATGTGTTTATTTAAAACTTTGTCCGGATCTTTGTTGACTTCGACCATATCGAAGGAGTGAATCACCTTATTGCAGTACTTAAGTAAAATTGCGGTTATTACATACCGAGTAAGAAATGTTTTTCCCAAACCACACGACCCATATAGCAAAAGTCCACGACCTTTATTATCTTCCAGCCATTCAGCCACAGAATCATACTGCGGTAACCATTTCATTTCCTTACCCTCTAGATTAAGAAAGTAATTCAATGCGTTTTCCAATACTTTCTTTGCATTTGGAACGTTGATTTGAACTTTATTTGCTGGGACCTTAAGTCCGTGCATTTTCATGCTTTCATATATCTCTGCGAATTCGTTCATATTAGAATTTTTTTAACTGTTCGTTTAGATCGGCATTATTGAAAATATCCGTTGCCGGATGTCTGAAGGTTGTTTCTTTTTTATTTCGTTCGTCCCAGTTCCTGACAGCAGCCTTCCAATCTTTCATCGTGTTTTTGCCAACTTTCCACCCATTTGATGTGTAATAATCAATAAATGTTTTTTCATTGACTTTATAATTATTGGCAGAAACATATTCTTTAACTTTCTGAAGCGTAGGCGGTATAAACCGCATTCTTTTTTCAGTAGAAGAATCAGTTTCAGAAACAGAAACAGAATCAGTATCGGCTTTTTTGGGTTCTTCCTGTTTTTCTTGGGTTTCCAAATAACCCATTGGGTTTTCTGAGTTATTCTTTTTTGGACGACCTCCTTTTGCACCGTTATTTTTGTTTCTTTCTACAACATTTTTATACTTCAACAAATCCCTGTCAAATTGTTGGCGCATTGTCGCCCATAGAATTTTTAATGGTTGCGATTTTATTTCAGGAGTTTGTCCGGTAGAACTGTATAAAAACATCATATCCAATAACAATGCTTTATCCTTAACAGAAAGCATTTGTATTGGCTCAAAAAAAGAGTGATACATAATGAAACTATCTTTCATACTGGTGACCTCCTAATGATTTGCCGGTGGTCGCACTGTGTCCGGATTGAATAAAATACACCTTGAATTTTGTTTTTCCTTTTGGAATCCAACATGACTGTACGTTAAGGCCAATCGATTTTAAATACCTGATGTGGGAACGTGGATCATGTACCCCTAATTTCCGGGATATTTCTATTGCAGAGTAGGGGTTTCCTGTTAGTAATAGATCTAATATTCTTTTGCGATCGGGGTTGTTAAGAATATTTGTTTTGTAGAGATTTTTTATATCTTTGCAATTGCAATTGACAAGATACTGATCACTTAAAACATTAAACCCTGAGGCTCCGGCTTTTGGGTTTCTTGTTTCCATATTATTTCCCTCCCGTGTTGTGTTTTCTTGTCACACAGTATGTGCTGGCTGCCTCCGCTATTTCTGATTCGGGCTTAACACGGACACTTAACAAATAATTCTCTAATTCTTCCCGATCAAAGAATATCATTTTGCCATTTGGTTTGTAATGTGGTATTTGTTTTTGGGAAGTCATTTTATAAAGGCAGCTTTTTGAGAATCCAGTATATTCTGCCGCTTCATTAAATGTGAGTACCTTTTTTAATTCTGTTGTCATTTTATCTTTGTTTTGAATTAATTAAAAAGCTACAGGGGTGCACTCCCTTTGCTGTGTTTTTTTTTGAATTCAACGCAAAGAAACTAAACAACAGAAATTAAATAAATATACAATTATTTACAGTATATTTACAGTAAACTGTTTGAAAAAAAAGAGGCAAACCGTAATTGTTTGCCTCACAAATAAGTTAGTAATAAAACCCTATTTTATATTTTGTATTATTGTATCAATCTCCGAATAACCACCAGGTTTGCCATCTCCTATCTTATTGCCTAAATAGTTGTTTTTTAACTGTCTCAATCCAGTTATACCAAAAACACTCTCGCCGATATGCCAATAATTATCTCCGTTTTCTCCAAAAAGACAATCAAGTAAATATGAACACAAGTTGTGGTTTTTGAGCCATTTTATTGATGTGTTTGTATGGTCGTTTTTAGTGCCGCCAAATAGCCAAATGAAATTATCCTTGTTGACGGAACTACAAATGAATTTCTTTTCAATTAGTAAATCATATAACTTGCTAAGTTGTTGATCTGAGAATGTTGTTTTGAATCGTTTTATTAGGGACTTTTCTGTATCACTATTTTTGAGCTCATTCCATTTTGATCTAAACCTATTGATGTTTGTAGCTTTTTTTTCAGCTAATGATAATTCAGCCTCATTTATTTCATCTTTTTGGTACCATTTTAAAGCCTCCCAATTATATTTATTGCACAGCTCTTCAATACCCCAGTCTAAATCTTTATGTTCTGACTTGTGAACTGACTTTAGGAAATTTACCATATCATAATGGCTCTCTTTACCTTCTGCTACACGTTCTAAAAAATCACTTAATTTTCCCATTATCTTATAATTCTAATTTTGGTAAACTGTTTATTGCCGCTTCTTTCAGGCTATCTACTGCCCGGGTGTATTTTTCTGTATGTTTCAATCCTGAGTGTCCCAATAGACTTGCAACTGTCTTAATATTGGCTCCATTATTAAGTATGTTTACTGCAAAGCTATGACGCCCCCCGTGCCAGGTTATGTGTTTGTCGATGCCCGCTCTTTTTACCCAATGTCTTAATGTTTTAAGGCACATTGTCTGGCTTGGCAAATGAAAAATATAATCATCATTCTCCGGCTTTTCACCAATTAATGAGAGCAGAGTTCCATTTAGCGGAATGTTGACCCAACTGGTTGAACTTTTACCTTTGGTTTTTGCCTGATTAAACTTCAGAATCTTATTTGAGTAATCAACATTACTAAATTTCAATTCAATCAGATCACAAAATCTAATTCCGGTATAAAGTGTGAAAATAAAAGCTCTCCTTGTCTCAGGATTTTGTTCAGGATATTTTGTGTTGATTAGCTTTTTCATTTCTTCAACGCTTAGAATATCCTTTGTAAGAGCGTTTTCATCAACTTTGCACACAACACCGGTGCATGGGTTTTTTGTAATAACATTGTGTTCAACCGCATACTTAATAACCTTTTTGAACCGCTTGTAAAAAGTCAATGCACCCTCTCCGGTGCTCCGGCTTTCTAAGTATTCCACAAATGAGATCATCATATCTTTGTCAATCTGATCAGGTTTTAATTTGTGCTGAAAGTTTGGATAATACTGTTTCAGGAAATCCTTAAATCTTTCAAATGAAGCTTTTATCATCCTGATATCTGCTTTTGTATATCTGTCGATATAGGCCTGGTAGTAATCTAAAAAATTGATTTTTTTTGAGCTCGGAGAGATTTGTCCGTGTTTTTGATGGTTTAAGTCACTTTCTCTTTGCGTTCTTATTTTCTCCGCAAGCTCAAGTGTCTCTTTGTTAGCCTCTCTTTCAAGTGATGTTCGAGCTTTTTTGTTGATGTACAGCTTCAAAAACTCATAATAACGTTTGCCGTCGCTGTAAATATCCAAATATAAGCTCAAATTACCATTGGATAGAGTTTTTTCTCTCAAAACAACATTATGTTTTTTTGTTCCTTTTCTAGAAGTAGCTCCCATTATTTTACACATATTTGTTTATGTTTGCAAATGTAGTAACAAAAAGGGTACAAAACAAATTTTGAGTAACAAAATAGTAACAAAAAATTGAAAAGTAACAATAATTATATGAAAACAAGTGAAAGTTGCGTTTTGTAAACGTCAGTATAACAGTGTATAAATGTTTCTTTTGTTTTCATATTTTATAAAGTTATGTACCCGCTTCGGGTACGAAAGGGGACAATTGATCATTTTGATTGATTGTTCCCTTTTTTGTTTTGGAGATTATGTCTGATTGATAGTGTGTTAAATATATAAATTAGTTGATTGACAGAGGTTCAATGTTTAGTGATCCCCTCCCATTAACTGGACAACGCTAAATTAGAGTTTTCCTTGTAATTTAACATTTCAAATTCCACCTCTTCCGGCGTTAATCCATGCAAAGAGCTATGGGGCCGGAAGGCATTATAATCTCTACGCCAGGACTCAATTTTTAACCTTGCGTCATGCAAAGATAAGAACCAATTTGTATTTAAACACTCATCACGAAAACTTCCGTTAAACGATTCTATAAAAGGATTGTCTGTTGGCTTACCCGGTCGTGAAAAGTCCAATGTGACTTTTCTCTCATAAGCCCATCTATCCAATTCTTTTGAAACAAATTCAGGTCCGTTATCAACCTTAATTCTTTCGGGTTTTATTCCGTAATGTTCATAAAGACTTTCCAGAGTGTTTACAACATCACATCCCTTTAACGATTGACCGATTTCTATGGACAA
>JAYFQH010000029.1:0-108457 GCA_034927265.1 Paludibacter sp. | reverse complement strand
AAACTGGTGTTTGGAGCCAACGGTGGTTGAATTGAGTGACGGGCGGCTTTGGATGCTTGCCCGGACTTCACAGGATGAACATTACGAATGTTTCTCAAATGATGTAGGTGCGACGTGGTCTGCATGGCAACCGTCAAGATTTTATGGTACTTTAACTATGCCCTTCTTTTTACGTTTGTCTGATGGTCGTATAGTCCTGTTTTGGAATAATACAGCCTCACTCCCCGAAGAGGATAGAACGAATGACCCTACAGTATCCGAAACTATAAAAACCGGAGTTTGGGAAGATGTGTTTACAAATAGAGATGCTTTTCATGCAGCTATCTCTGGTGATGATGGTAAAACTTGGACTGGTTTCCGCGAATTCCGATTAAATCCATACCGTAATGCTGCAAACTACGGAACAATGGCAAAAAAAGATTATAGTGTTCACCAAGGACAGGCTATTGAGACCGATGATAATAAAATATTAGTAGCATTTGGACAAGACTCGTTGGTTAGAGAGTTGGCGTTGTTTGATCCCGAATGGTTATATGAACCTCGTAGAAAATCAGCTTTTGAAAATGGATTGGACGATTGGTCTACTTTCAAATTCAAAAAGGGTATTGTCGGTCATTGTGCTTATAACAGGACTGATGGTGCAAAGCTAATCTCACATCCTGATAAATCAGGAGCTAAAGTTTTGCAGGTTCGACATCCGCTTGACCCAAATTTGGTTTTTGATAAAGATGGAGCAGTTTGGAATTTTCCTTCGGCCATTAATGGAATTTTTAAAACAAGAATTAAGCTTCTTTCAGGAGGTGGTGGTGCACAGATTTGTCTTACAGATCGTTGGTTTAATCCAACTGATCCGGTGGTTGCGGATTATTCAATGTATGTTCTTAGAATTCCCGGAGATGGAGATTTGGGGAATAAGGTAAAGCTTATACCCGGTCAGTGGCATGAATTGACCTTTGAATGGACAGATTCTAAATCGTCAGAATGTAAACTATTAATAGATGGTGAATCTGTTAATTTAAATCTTCCGAACCTTCGCAAGAGTATTAACGGAATTAGTTATGTTCATTTCCAGACCTTATCAGAAACAGAGGATCTCAACGGATTTCTTATTGAGTCGGTAGAAGGAGGTAAAAAATAAAAATATTAAATACTATAGAAATTGAAAATTATGAATTTACCATTGATTGATCTCGCAATTATTGCTATCTCTATATTAGGTATTGTTATTTTCGGTGGATCCTTTATTCGTAAGAATCGTTCTGGAAGCGATTTTATGATTGCAAAGAATTCTGTACCTGGATGGGTTATTGGCATTTCTTATTTGGGAACCTATTTAAGTAGCAATACATTTATTGGTGTTGTTGGAATGGCTTTCGGTATGAACTGGAATTATTTTGTTTTTAGCATGGCAATTCCTGTCGCAATTTTGATTTGTTCCAAGTACTTTATCCCATTTTATCGCAATGGAGGAGAAATCTCCGCATACTCCCACATGGAAAAACGGTTTGGCTCATGGGCAAGGCTATATTGTGTCATTTGTTATATGCTGATTCAATTTTCACGAATTGCAACCATAACGCTTGGAGTTGCATTAGCTTTAAATGGATTAACAGGATGGAGTATGTCCTCAATCATATTAATTTCCGGGGTGTTAATTGTTTTATACACTGTTATGGGGGGTATGAAAGCGATAATCTGGACTGAAGTAATTCAATCCGCAATTATATTTTTAGGAGCAATTTTGCTATTAGTTGTCATTTTGGTAGATATTCCAGGAGGTGCTCAAAATGCTTTCAGAATTGCTGCTGAAAATTCTAAATTTTCTTTAGGCTCATTTAATCTATCATTTGCAGAACCAACTTTTTGGGTTGTGTTCTTTTATGGATTGTTTATGAACTTAAAAGCTTTTGGATTCGATCAAACATATGTTCAGCGCTACCATACAGCTAAGTCAGACAAGGAAGCCCGTAAATCATTATGGTTTGGAGGTATGCTTTATGTGCCAGTTTCTGCTTTGTTTTTTTTCATTGGTTCTATGCTGTTTTCTTATTACCAATCACAACCAGAGTTATTAAGTGATTTAAAACAAAATGCAGCAATCACAGCAATTAAAGAACAGGGAAAAATGAATAATACTGCGATTTATGACGATTTAGTGAATGAGAAAGTGGAATCGTTGACCATTCCTGATATTGCCGACCAGGCACTTCCACACTTTATGGCGTCAGGATTACCTTTAGGTGCTGCAGGCTTTATCATTGCAGCTATTATTGCAGCCGCGATGAGTACCTTGAGTGTCTGCCTGAATAGTTCATCAACTATTTTTTATGAGGATGTCTATAAAAGATATATTCGTCCAAAATCTACAGAAAAGGAAGGCTTAAATGTTCTAAGAATTGGTACTGTTGTAGTTGGTATAATAGGTACTGCCTTTGCACTGTCAATGGTAGGGGTGCAAAGTATTCTTGCTACATGGTGGCAGTTAACAGGCGTGTTTGGCGGTGCAATGTTAGGATTATTCTTACTTGGATTTATTGTTAAAAAGGCAGATAGAGTCTCGGCAATTATAGCAGTGACAGTTGGTGTGGTAGTGATTTTATGGATAACTTTTTCCTCGCAACTTCCTGATTATCTGAGAAGTCCATTCCATACATATATGAGTGTTGTTGTATCTACATTAACCATGTTTGTCGTTGGATTATTTGTAAGTAAATTAAAAATAAAAAGAAAACTATGAAAAGAAATATATATATAATAGTGACGATGTTAGCAGTATGTTGTGTTGACATAAGTTATTCCCAAATATCTCCTGATCCGATGTCCATTGAAATAATTCCCGAAGATTATGGGAATCCTTATGAGGTTACTAGTTTCATTGAAGGAGGTAAACCATATACAAATTCAGGTACTATTTGGCAATCGGTTGCCGCAGAATTTAGAGGATTTAATTATTTCTCTACCAATTCAAACAATACTTATAAAGGGAGAATAGTCCCATCTGCTACAGGTGAGATTTATTTAGTAGCTTCTGGAACATTAACAATTGCTGGTTGGACAAAAACAGCTTACACTGGAACTTATAAATTATCAGAAACTTCTACAAAGCTTTATATTTTTAAAAGAAGTGTTAATTATGGAGATACAATTGCTATTCCTACTAATTCAAATTGGGCTGGATTATCTCCTATAGCTCATAATATTACAATAAAAGAAATTGATCCTTTATCCCTTACGTTAGTAAAATCAATACCAGCTGAAAATGAGATAGTCTATAGCAATCTTCAAAAAGAGATTAAATTGTATTTCAATAAAGAAGTTGAATTGTCGTCTGGAGAATTATTCCTCAATGGAGCATCAATTCCGTTGAATACTTGCCTTGTTGAAGGAAATGTTGTGTCAATACCAGTAAAGCTTGATGCGTCTTCTTCCGAAAGTAAAAGTTACGCATTTATTGCTTCATCAGGATGTTTTAAAGAAAAATCAGGGATAAATATATCCAATAGCATTGTTTTAAACTTTAAAACATCCAAAACTGTAGCTTATCCATCCCATTATTCAGCTCAAATAGATGTGTTTTATAAGCATATTAACAGCCCCAATACTCGAATGGATATTTATTATCCAACAAATCCAATTAAACCTTCACCAATAATCGTAAGGCTGCATGGTGGGGGATGGAAAGAAGGACTTAAAGAAGATTATGTGAATTTCGACGTCTACTTTAATCAAGGGTATGCAGTGGCAAATGTCGAGTATAGATTAACGGGAGAAGCTAAGGCCCCAGCAGCAGTTCAAGATGCTCGGGGAGCTTTGATATATCTATTAAATCATGCAGAAGAATTAAATATCGATAAAAGAAAGGTAGTCCTCTTAGGTGGTTCTGCAGGTGGACATTTAGCGTTGACTGCGGGATATCTTCAAAATAATCGTATTCATGATAATGATGCAGAAGCGTATGCAGATGAAATTAAGATAATGGCTGTAATCAATAAGTATGGTATTACAAACTTAAGAGATTTGATGAGCTATTCTTCTTTGGTTGAGTGGCTTGGTGGAGGTGCAAATGATGAAGATTTTGTGAAGTCACTTTCACCAGTTGATTTAGTAGGAAATAATACACCTCCTACCTATATAGTTCATGGAGATAAAGACGCAACAGTACCTTATTCACAATCCCTTTCATTAGAAGAGGCATTAAAACTATCAAATGTCAAATATCAATTTACAACAATTCCCAATGGAGGTCATGGTGGTTTTTCTTCTGCTTATAACAAGCAAATCGATGAGGAGGTAGTCAGATTTATTAACTATTTAATTAATGAACAGGATACAAATTCAGATGTAATTACTACTGAAGAGAATCAGTTCGAAATTTTTATCAAAAACAGGAAAATTCAAATCTTATCTGATGAAATTGAAAGTGTTATTTTATATAATCTAGCTTGTAATCAATTGCTTGTAACGTCGGAAAACATAATTGACGTTGTTAGTCCCGGTTTATATATTTTAAAAATCAAAACAAAAAACAAAATTGCTGTAAAAAAAGTATTTGTGGTATAAATATCATTGTCAGAATGTAAATCAAATGATGTATAATTTAAAAATTTAAATTTTATGAAAAAAGTTACTTTATTACTAATTCCGTTCTTAATGTTTGGAATTCTATCGGTTTTCGGAGAAACACCAGATAAATCTCCTGTTGAGATTATTCCTACAGATTATACTCAAACCTCTGAGATTACCATTTTTACTACGGGGGTAAAACCTTTTCCAAATTCAACAGTAACATGGAAATCAGTTCCATCTGAATTTGACGGTTTTCAATTTTTTTCCACGAATTCTAGTCATGCCTATTTGGGTAAAATTGTACCTTCTGCTACAGGAACAATTTATTTGGTAGGATCCGGTGCAGCTGTATTAACCGGATGGACAAAAACAAATTATTCAGCTGTTTACGAAAGTGCTTCGGTGAAAGCTACAACTGTTTACGTTTTTGAACGGAGTGTGAATTTTGGAGATACAATAGATTTACCTACAAATAATTATTGGGCGGGTTTTTCTCCAATTGCTTACTCGATGTCAATTAAGGATGAAGTTTCAAGCGTAATTAGTATAGAACAGAAAGAAAATTATGTCATGTATGACAAAAGTTATTTGAAGTTTTCTGAAAACTTAAACCAACCATTTGATATTTGGGTGTATGATATTAATGGTAGACTAATTATACAAAAGAATATTGTCAATAATGACGAGTCAATACCTGTAGGTTTTTTAAATAAAGGTATATATTTAGTCAGATTGTATATAAATAACCAATACTTTTCTCAGAAATTTATGAAAAATGAGTCGTTTTAATTAATTATTTTTTAAATTAAAAATCAAAATATTATGAAAACAAAATTTTTTCTTTTTATCATTTTATTTCTAGGAATTAATATTGATAATGTGCTATCAATATCAGATCAAATGGCAGTCCAAATACTTCCAGGAGATTATACACAGCCTTATGAAGTTAGAAATCTTGAAGTTGGTGTGCTTAAATTTCTTAACAATACAGGTATTACTATAAAAACTGTTGCTCCAGAGTTTGCTGATTATAAATATCTTGCATTAAATACAAGTGCGTCATACAAAGGTCAAATTGTACCGTCAGCAACTGGAGAGATTTATTTAGTAGCTTCAGGTACGTTAGAAAGTTTTATGCTTTCAGCAAATTGGGCAAAAACAACTTATCAGGTTCAATATCAGACGTCAACAGGAACGACGACAACGCTTTATATTTATAAAAAATCGGTACAATATGGTGATACAGTAAATATTCCTATTAGTAGTAATTACGCTGGAGTTGCCCCGGTTGCATATAATATGACGGTAAAGCCTGACGTTTCGACAATAGAAAGGAGTATTAATAGTGATAGCAGCGATTATTTTTTAATTAAGAATAATATGTTGATGTTTTCTGAAAAGATAACACAGCCAATGAATGTTTCTATTTATAATGTAGATGGGAGATTGGTTTTACAAAAAAATGGAATCAATTCAAACTATAAAATATCTACTGAAATTCTGAAAAAAGGAATTTACATTATCAGACTAAATTTATCTACAGGATTGATTTCACAAAAAATTTTGATAAAATAAGAAAGAGTTAGGAGGCTGTCTTAGAAATTTGGTTTATGACAGCCTCTTTTATAGTAAACATACATTTAATGCTCATGAAAAAGACGATAATATTTATCTTAATATTAATGCAAGGAATAATACTTGCTGCAGAAAAGTCTAACATATCAATAATACCAAAGCCACAATCGATTAAATCAAACAATGGTTTTTTTGAGTTTAATAAAAATACAAAATTATATTTATCAAGTGATCTTGCTGATCTAAAGACTGTATCGAGTTTTTTTTCTGAACTTTTTACAAAATCGTCGGGTATTAATTTTTACGAAACGAATAAGAAACCTACAGATAATTATGTTGGACTTATTATTGATCAAAAATTAAATGTAGATTATTATGAACTTTCAGTAAAGAGTAATCGTATTATTATCCGTGCAAATAACCCAAAAGGTATCTTTTGGGGAATTCAGTCGTTGCGTCAACTTTTACCCTTTGAGATAGAAAGTTCAAGCTTACAATCGGAAGTAAAATGGAGAGTTCCTAATGTTGAAATAAGAGATCAGCCACGATTTGGCTACAGGGGATTGATGCTTGATGTTGGAAGATATTTTTATTCTGTTGATGAAATTAAAAAACTCATCGACATCATGGCATTATACAAACTCAATAATTTTCATTGGCATTTAACTGATGATCAGGGTTGGAGGATTGAAATAAAAAAATATCCATTGTTAACTGAGGTAGGTAGTTGGAGAAGAGAAACTCTGGTAGGAAAATTTCCTAAAGGTACCAGTGAAAAAGAAAGAAAATATGATTGTACTCCTCACGTTGGATTTTATACACAAGAACAAATTAAAGAAGTTGTTGAATATGCTGATAAACGTTTTATAACTATTATTCCGGAGATTGAAATGCCGGGACATGCTACTGCAGCTTTAGCATCTTATCCTGAATATGGTTGCACAGGTGGACCATACCAGGTAGCAACAAAATGGGGAGTACATAATGACGTCTTCTGTCCAAAAGAAACAACTTTTGAATTTCTTGAAAATATCCTGCAAGAAGTAATGGATTTATTTCCGGGAAAGTACATTCATATCGGCGGTGATGAATGTCCAAAGGTTAGATGGAAAAACTGTGCTCACTGTCAAAATTTGATTAAAAGCAAAGCATTGGCAGATGAAAAAGAACTACAAAGTTATTTTATAAGTAGAATTTCTTCTTTTTTGGAATCAAAAGGAAGAAAAATAATTGGTTGGGACGAAATTCTGGAAGGAGGTTTAGCGAAAGGAGCAACTGTTATGAGTTGGAGAGGAACAGAGGGTGGTATTTCAGCTGCAATGTTGGGTAACGATGTAATTATGACTCCCAGACAATATTGCTATTTTGATTATTATCAGTCAAAAGATCAATCAGAACCTTTGGCAATCGGGGGATTTGTCCCGGTAGATAAGGTTTACAATTATAATCCTAATCCAAAGGAGCTTCCAGTTAATTTCTCAAAGCATATTATCGGTGTTCAGGCAAATTTATGGACTGAGTTCATTGCTGACTTCGATAAAGTACAATACATGTTATTACCTCGTTTATTGGCGATGGCAGAGGTACAATGGACATATGAAGAAAATAAAAATTATACTGACTTTTTACTCAGGGCTAAACAACATCAAAAGAGACTGGATGTTTTGGAGTTAAATTACGCCAGACATATTTTTGAAGAATAAAATGATTTATCTCGTCATGACATGCAAATTTAAGCTCTCTGTTTCTAATCAGTAATTATTTCAATTGCCAAATTTAACTAAAATATAGAGCTGGTTATGAAGGAATTGTCTGTCAAGAAAATAAATTTTATTATCTGTGTTATTATGGGACTATCTTTGTTTGGTTGTGGAAAGAAACCTGTATCAGAGTGGAGTGATCAGGAGATTGAAGAGTGGTTTACTTCCTCGTCATGGAAAAATGAATTATCGATGCAACCTGATTCGAGCATAAATATTCGCTTGTTTACTGAACAAAACATATTAAATGCTTCAGCATGGGAAGCTGCGTATAACTTTTTGAAAGAAACAGATTTAGACAACATTCAACCGGGCAGATATGATTTGGATAAGAGTGGTACTTTTGTAACAGTGTCGGATTATATTACCAAAGATGCTGATGCCACATTCTTCGAAGCACACAGGAAGTATGTTGATATACAATATGTTCCTGTAGGAAAGGAACATATTGGTATTACTTCACTGAATGATATAGATTTGGTAAAAATGGAATACGATGAGGAAAAAGATATCATGTTTTTTTTTAAGGCTGATGAAACAAAAAGGTTAGCAGATAAAAGAAATTTTCTGGTTTTCTTTCCATCGGATGGTCATATGCCATGTTTAAAAGTCGAAAAGAATGAAGTCGTGAGAAAGGTGGTGATTAAGATCCCTTATATTGAATAAATATTTATATCTCTATTCAAAATGCGAACATTTTTAGGTAAAACAACAATTCTTTGAATTTTGCAGAATTGTTTGCTATAATCAAGAAATAATGTAAAATATATTACTCAGAGTTCATATCCCAAATGAAAAAAACACTATTATTATCCTTTATTTTTTTCTTGCATCTGTTTGGGATTACAGAAGCTCAAACCGGCAACTTACCTCCGGGCGTTATAATTAATCATATGCCAAAATCAACCGGAAAATATGTTGGATCTCCAGCTATATGTATTCTCCCTAACGGGGATTATGTAGCTTCACATGATGAATTCGGTCCAGCATCAACTGAATATAAATCAGCTGTTACAAATATCTTTTCTTCCACTGATAAAGGTAATACATGGAATAAAATTGCCAGAATAGAGGGTCAGTTCTGGTCAAATTTGTTTGTTCACAATAATGTGTTGTATATTATGGGGACAAATAAGCATCATGGCAATGTAGTGTTACGCAAATCAACTGATGGCGGTAGAACGTGGTCAACACCTTATGATACTTCTCATGGATTAATTCTGGAAGGGGAGTATCATACTGCACCAGTACCTGTGTTGATACATAAGGGAAGGATTTGGCGTGCGGTAGAATATGCCACTGCCAAAAGTACCAGGTGGGGAGAACGTTATAGTGCAGCAATGTTGTCTGCTCCTGCTAAATCCGATTTGATGAATGCTAAAAACTGGACGTTTTCGAATGTATTGTCATATGATTCAACTTATCTGGATGGAAATTTTAAGGCCTGGCTCGAAGGGAATGTCGTTGTAACAAAAGAAGGTAAGATAATGGATATGCTTAGGGTGCATACACCTAAACTAAGTGAAGAATATTCTGCTGTTGTGGAGGTTAATAGCAAAGAGGAAAAAGTCCGATTTAATCCTGAAGACTTTATCAGGATGCCGGGAGCTTCGAAAAAATTTACCATCAGGTATGACATAACATCTGACAGATATTATTCTTTAGTGAATTATGTGAAAGAAGAATTTTATTCGATGCAGACCGATAAAGTCCGGAATACAGTGGCACTGATTGTCTCTGATGATTTAAAAAAATGGGATATAATTAGCATTGTGCTTGATCACCCTGATCCAAAATATCACGCTTTTCAGTACATCGACTGGCTTTTTGAAGGGAACGATATCATATTTGTATCTCGAACTGCATTTGATGATGAAGAAGGGGGGGCAAAGGCGGCACATGATGCCAACTATCTCACTTTTCATAGGGTACCGGATTTCAGAAAAAAATAATATGCCTCTTAACATACAATAATTATTTTGAGTTTTTTCTCATGAAAAACAAAAAACTTTATCCCTGGTTAGTGGTTTGCATGCTCTGGTTTGTTGCGTTGCTGAATTACCTCGACCGACAGATGCTTTCGACCATGAAGCCATCGATGATGATTGACATTGCTGAATTGGTTTCTGCAACAAATTTCGGCCGTTTAATGGCGGTATTTCTTTGGATTTATGCTCTGATGAGCCCGATTTCGGGAATTATAGCCGACCGGTTGAATCGTAAGTGGCTGATTGTTGCCAGCTTGTTTGTGTGGTCGGGAGTGACCTTGTTGATGGGGTATGCTACTACGTTTAATCAATTATATGCGCTCCGAGCTATTATGGGTATCAGTGAAGCCTTTTATATCCCTGCGGGGTTGGCACTTATTGCTGATTATCATGATGGGAAGACACGTTCTCTGGCTATCGGGATACATACTACGGGGATTTACCTGGGTCAGGCGCTTGGAGGATTTGGAGCTACTATTGCCAGTAATTTCTCCTGGCAGCTGACCTTCCATTCATTCGGACTTCTGGGGATGGCTTACAGTCTTGTGCTGATTCTTTTCCTGAAGGAAAAGAAAGGTTATGTGCAGGAAACAAAGCAAGGGAACACAATATTCAAAGAGTTTAAAACTTCATTCAAAGGATTGGGTATGCTGTTGGGCAATATTTCCTTCTGGGTGATCCTGTTTTATTTTTCGGCACCGAGTTTACCGGGATGGGCCACCAAAAACTGGCTTCCTACGCTATTTGCTGATACACTTCATCTGGATATGGCCGAAGCAGGACCTATGTCGACCATCACCATTGCCATGTCGTCGTTTGTTGGCGTGTTGATCGGAGGGGTGCTGTCGGACAGATGGGTGCTGAAAACACTGAAAGGACGCATTTACACAGGCGTCATCGGATTGGCACTTACCATTCCTGCACTCGTAATGCTGGGTTACGGACAAAGTTTTGTGATGATTCTGGGGGGCGCGGTATTCTTTGGAATCGGCTTCGGAATGTTCGATGTGAACAACATGCCAATTCTTTGTCAGTTTGTTTCGCCTCGTTACAGGGCTACCGGTTATGGATTGATGAACCTCGTTGGAATTGCTTCGGGAGCCTTCATCACTAATTTGCTTGGAAAATCGATTGATTCGGGGAACCTTGGCCGCGACTTTGCGGTGCTTGGGATAGTTGTGCTGGTGGCTATTGTTCTTCAGCTTACAATGCTACGTCCGAAACATATTAATAAAACGGTTGAGTGAATCATCAATGGAAAGCACATGAACTCTTTTTCATTTGACCTGAATTTTCTTTTGTCCAAAGACGACAATCTTATAGTTTTGAAAACCAGAACAGAAGAGTCGCAGCTTATTGTTTCTCCCAAATATCAGGGGAAGGTATTTACTTCCACGGCAGCTGGTGTTGAAGGAATCAGTTTTGGATATATTAATTATAAAGCATTTGATAAAACAGTGCCTGATGAACATATGAATGCTTATGGAGGTGAGAACCGTTTTTGGATTGGGCCGGAAGGAGGAGATTTCTCAGCCTTCTTTGAGCCCGGAGTAAAGCAGGTTTTTGACAACTGGCACACTCCCAAAGCTATTGATACAGAAAGCTGGCAGTTGATCACACACTTGCAGGATAGAGTTGAGATGAAAAAAACGTTTCATCTCACGAACACAAAAGGTACTAATCTGGCACTTGAATTAACAAGAAAGATCAGCATTCTGGAGGATGAAGAGATTGTTGCATTGACAGGAATTCAACTTCCCTCTGAAATAAAAGCTGTGGGTTATAAAACTAACAATACGATTATTAACAGGAATAGTTTTGAATGGAATGAAAATACGGGAGCTGTTTGTATATGGATCCTGGATATGTTTCCTCCATCGCCTGATGCGTTGACGATTATTCCGTATGTTGAAACAAACACACCCGACGAAATAGCAAATACAGGTTATTTTGGCGAAATTCCAAAGGATAGAATCAGTTTTACACATGGGAATATCTACCTGAAAACTGATGGAAAGTTTCGCAGTAAAGTGGGGTTAAAAGCCATCAGAACAAAATCGATGGCAGCTAATTATGATCCCGAATGTAGCCGGCTTACTATTGTTACATTTGATGCAGATATTAAGGGAACTTATTTGAATCAGGAGTGGGGAACAGGTAAATCTCTTTTTGATGGAGATGTGATGAATGCTTATAATGACGGTCCGCTTGAAGATGGAAGTGTCATGGGACCTTTTCATGAATTGGAAAGTTCTTCGCCTGCGGCATTTATTCAACCTGACGAAATGATGAGTCATCAACATCATGTTTTCCATTTTACAGGAGAAAAAAAATATCTTTCGGAAATAACGAATAAATTCCTTGGAGTCACAATTGAGACGCTTGAATGCATCTTTTGAGAGTAATCTCTCGCACCTGGCCAACCGACCTCGTCCGGTGAACCGCAAAATAAGTGAGACCGGCGTAAGAATCGTCCATGTTTGAGTTTCCGAAGGAAACGAGTTTGGACGATTTAGCCGTTCGAGCGATAATTTTGCGAGTGAAGCGGGCGGAGTCTTGACTTTTTTTGCTTCCTTTTTTGTGTCAAGACAAAAAAGGAAGTAGGGTTTGGGGTGAAACCCCATAAAATATAAAAATAGATATAATGAAAGAAAAACAATTTGTCATTGGCATCGACTACGGCACCGACTCTGTTCGTGCTTTACTTGTAAATGCAGCTAATGGAGAAGAACTTGCCGTTTCGGTTTTCGAATATCCCCGCTGGAAAAAAGGCCTGTACTGTCATCCGGCTGGTAATCAGTTCCGGCAACATCCACTGGATTATATCGAAGGGCTGGAATCCACTGTGCGCGATGTATTGAGACAATGCCCCGGTGCGGCGGAAAATGTGAAAGCCATCTCGATTGACACTACCGGTTCGACGCCTGTCGCAGTAGATGAAAAGGGTATTCCATTGGCTTTACTACCTGAATTTGCAGAGAATCCCAATGCCATGTGCGTCCTGTGGAAGGACCATACGGCCATCAAAGAAGCCGAGGAAATCAATCACATCGCCCGTACGTGGGGTGGAACAGATTTTACAAAGTATTCAGGTGGAATATATTCATCAGAATGGTTTTGGGCAAAGATGTTGCATGTAGTCAGGGAAGATACCTCGGTGGAAAAAGCGGCTTATTCGTGGGCGGAACATTGCGACTGGTTACCTTTTATGCTCACCGGAAACGCTCATCCTGATAAATGGCAGCGTAGTCGCTGTGCTGCTGGTCATAAAGCGATGTGGCATGCGGAATGGGGAGGCTATCCTCCGGTGGAATTTCTGCAACAACTGGACGAAAGGTTGGTAAAGTTCAGAAAAAGTCTGAACGATACCACGATTACAAGCGATGTGGCAGTGGGAAACTTATCTGCAGAGTGGGCTGCCCGTTTGGGATTGAGTACTGCTGTGTTGGTCGGCAGTGGTGCGCTGGATGCACATATCGGTGCTGTGGGAGGCGAAATAAAAGCGTATTACCTGAGTAAGGTAATCGGTACTTCGACCTGCGATATGCTCATTGCTCCCACGGAAAAAATGAAAGATATTCTGGTTCGTGGTATTAGCGGACAGGTGGATGGTTCCATCATTCCCGGCATGGAGGGTATGGAAGCGGGACAGTCGGCTTTCGGTGATATCTATGCATGGTTTAAGAAATTATTGTTGTGGCCTGTGGAGAATATTATGGTCAATGAATCTATCATTGATCCGACAAAACGTGAACAGTTGATCGAAAACTATGCATCTAAAATCATTGTAAGATTAACCGAAGAGGCGCAGAAAATTCCGGTGGCGGAGAGTAGTCTCATTGCCCTCGACTGGATGAATGGACGTCGTACGCCGGATGCCGATCAAAGCTTGAAAGGCGCAATTGCTGGTCTGACATTGGGTACTGATGCTCCCCGTATTTTCCGTGCGTTGGTTGAAGCTACGGCTTTTGGATCAAAAGCTATTATCGAACGTTTCCTGTCGGAAGGGGTACGTGTGGATGGGGTAATGGCACTAGGAGGCATTGCCAAAAAATCACCTTTTGTGATGCAAACCCTGGCTGATGTTATGAATATGCCGATTCAGGTGGTGGCGTCGGAACAGACCTGTGCATTAGGTGCCGCCATGTATGCTGCAGTGGTTGCAGGTGTCTATCCTTCTGTCACAGAGGCGCAAAAATCAATGGGAAAAGGATTTGAGAAGACTTATATTCCCGTCAGAGAGAATGTGGAGAAATATGAAAAATTGTATCAGCAATATTTGCTTTTAGGAAAACAACAAAGTTAATTTGCCGGTGGTTTACGCGAATCGATAAAAAGATTCGCGTAAACTGTTTCGGCATATTTTAAATCTTTGCATTCATTTCTTCTCTGATGGCTTCGGTTACCAATGGAATCCCTTTGTTGATTTTCTCCGCAGAAGTGTTGCAGAACGATAAACGCATGGTGTTATTGATGATGCCATGAGGATCGAAAGTCTTTCCTGAAACAAAAACAACTCCTTTGTCGATAGCTCTTTTGAGAATTTCTGTTGAATCCAGGTTTTCGGGCAGATGAAGCCAGATGTAGAACCCGCCGCGTGGTGCGGTGAAGCTTACATTCTCAGGCAGATATTTCTGAAGGGCTGCTATCATAGCTTCTGCACGTTTTTTATATTCCACTCTCACTTCATCAAGATAAGTATATACCGCTCCCGATTCGAGGAATTTATGCGCCAGCATCTGCGTGAAACTAGGCGAGCAGGCATCAATGGCCTGTTTGATCAGTTCGCATTTCCGGTAAATATGATCAGGTACCAGCATCCAGCCAAGTCGAAGTCCGGGTCCCAAAATCTTTGAGAATGATCCGGTGTAACACACATCAATACCTTTAGGATTGATTTCCTTGATAGTGGTTAGATGTTTTTTATCCTCTTCATAATAATACAAATCGCTGTAAGCATCGTCCTCAATCAGCGGAATGTCGCGGTCGCTCAACAATTCGATCAGGGCCTGTTTCGTTTCAAGAGAGTAAAGCGTCCCTGCCGGATTATGGAAATTCGGGGTCAGGTAAACAAACTTTGGCGGTTGCGGAGCATTGTCGAGAGTCGTTTTTAATTTTTCCAGATCGATGCCTGTGGAAGTCAACGGGATGGAAACAATATCAGCCTGATAAGATTTAAAGGCGGAGATGGCGCCAATAAAGCAGGGATTCTCCACAATAATGGTGTCTCCCGGATCGATAAAGGCTCTGGCGAGAATATTGATGGCCTGCAGGGAGCCGGTGGTAATCATCAATCTGTTCTCATCAACGGGTAAGCCCTTTTTCTTCAGAAATACTTTCAATGAATCGAGCAATTCGGGAATACCGCCGGTCGGACCGTATTGCATGGCGATTTGTTTTTCTTTTTCACTGAGATTTTTGTAGATATTGTCGATGGCTTCTAAAGGAAAAAGATTGTTGTCGGGCATCCCTCCGGAAAACAGAATCATGCCAGGTTTATTGGCCAGGCTCATTAAATCACGGATTTCTGAGGAGCGGAGTTTGTCGATGGAAGAGGAGAAACGGGTCATTTTTTATATTGTTTGGTAATTATTATTATTTAATGGTAGAGACGTTGCATGTACAGACGTTGCATGTACAGACGTTGCATGCAACGTCTCTACCATTAATTTATGTGCCGAATTCAATTTTGTTTTTTGTTATATAGGCAGTACCTTTAAAATTGGCCAGAAGCGGGCCATTTTCCTGACGTATATTGATGTCACAGTGTATCAGTTTATTGCTTTTTGCGACTTCAATCGCTTCTGCGATGATGGTTCCTGAATCACTTTTTTCAAAGAAACTCATGGAAGCGTTAATAGATAGAGCTACATTTCCATAGGAGTTGGTGGCAGCTGCGAAGGCAAAATCAGCCAGCGTAAACAGCAATCCCCCATGTACTACTCCGGCGCCATTCAGATGTCGTTCAGTGATTTCAACTTTGACAACAGCGTGGCCGGGCTTACAACTTACCAGGCTAATTCCGTTTTCTCTGGCAAAGTTATCGCCCCTGAAGTATTCGAAACATGTTTTACTCATGATGTATTTTTTTGTCTACAGTCTACAGTCTACAGACTACAGTCTACGGTCGTCTGATGTTTGTCGACTGTTGTCTGTTGTCTGTTGACATTTATATTTGATAAATATCACTCGCCTTGAGCAGTTTCATTTGGTTCGCCTGCAACACCCTGATCACTTCGTCGTTGGATTCGGAACGGATAATCACACTGGCGGCATTGTCAAAAGCAAATGCATACATATAATCTACGGGCACATTGTTGTCGGACAGAATGCGGAGTGCATGATACAATCCTCCGGGTTCGTGGGGGACAATAAGACATACCACATCGGTGATATTGACCGAAAAATGGTTGGATTTCAGTACTTTGATGGCTTCCTCTGGCTTGGTAACTATGCACCGTACAATTCCGAAATCAGCGGTATCGGCAATGCTGAAGGCCGAGATGTTGATGTCGTTCTCACTCAGGATCTTTGTCATTTCGGTAAGTCTTCCTGTTTTATTTTCGAGGAAAACGGATAATTGTTTGATGATCATAATCTTAATTATTTATAGTTTTTTTTAAAATTATTTTAGTCATATGAGAAACCGGAGTCTGTCGACCGGTGACCGGAGACCGGTGACAAAAATTTCTTAAACACAGACCACTATAAATTCCTGTTATCAATCACTCTTTTTGCTTTTCCTTCAGAACGGGGAATGGAAAGCGGTTCAACCAGATTGATTTTTGCTGAAATACCCAGAGTGCTGGCGATATTGTGCTGGAATTTTCTTTTCAGGTTTTCCAGCGACTTGATCTCGTCGGACCAGAACTGATCGTCGATTTCGATATTGATTTCCAGTGTATCGAGGTTGTTTTCGCGGTTGACTACCAACTGATAGTGCGGACTGGCTTCGCTCATCTCCAGCAACACAGATTCTACCTGCGATGGAAACACGTTTACGCCGCGGATAATGAGCATATCGTCGCTGCGTCCCATACATTTTTCCATACGGACCAGTGTTCTTCCGCATTCACATTTTTCGACGTGCAAACGGGTCAGGTCACGTGTGCGGTAGCGAAGCAATGGCATGGCTTCCTTGGTAATTGTCGTGAAAACCAACTCGCCAAGCTCGCCGTAAGGCAATACTTCTAATGTGTTTGGATCAATAATTTCAGGGATAAAATGATCTTCGTAAATGTGCATTCCCTGCTGGCAGCTACATTCCATCGCAACTCCCGGACCGATGATTTCACTTAAACCGTAAATGTCATAAGCTTTTATTCCGAGCAAACTTTCTACCTGTTTCCTTAGTTCGTTGGTCCATGGTTCAGCTCCGAAGATACCCGCTCTCAGTTTGATTCTGCTTTTGTCGATACCTGCTTCAGCAATGCTTTCTCCCAGATGTGCCGCATACGAAGGTGTGCAGGCAATCACGGTAGAACCGAAATCCTCCATCAGTTGCAGCTGTTTTTTTGTATTTCCTCCGGAGATAGGAATAACAGAAGCGCCCACCTTCTCAGCTCCATAATGTACTCCCAGGCCGCCGGTGAAAAGTCCGTAGCCGTATGCAATCTGTATAATATCCTCTTTGGTAACACCCGCCATGGTCAGCGAACGGGCAACCACTTCGCTCCAGAGTTGCAGGTCGTTTTTGGTATACCCAACCACAGTAGGCTTACCGGTAGTGCCACTGGAGGCATGCAAACGAACGATCTGATTCTGTGGAACGGTAAATAAACCGAAAGGATAATTGTCACGCAAGTCAGTTTTTATTGTAAAAGGCATGTCTTTCAGTTGGTCGATGCTTTTAATATCGCCCGGTTCAATACCAGCCTCGGTGAGTTTTCTTCTGTAGAACGGGACATTATAGTACATACGTTCCACCATCTTTACAAACCGTTCGTTCTGAATCTGCTTCAGCTTCTCTCTGTCGGCGGTTTCAATAAATTCGTTCCAGATCATTTTGGATATATTTTTTATTAATTCCCCGGTTAAAACCGGGGATATTTATTCTATCTATTCACCCCCGGTCAAAACCGGGGATATTCATTTCATCTATTTACCCCCGGTTAAAACCGGGGGCTATTGATGTTTCCATCGCTATTCGTTATTAGCTATTAGCTAAATTGGCTCCCATTTCAAATGCCTTCAAATTCATCTCCACTATAGCTTCTCCTTTTGCGGCAAACATGGCGCGGATACTTTGCTGTAATTGTTCTTTGTCGATACCGATATGTTTCGCGGCAGCTCCGGCCATCACAATGTTCACGGTTTTTACGCTGCCGGCTTCTTTGGCTGTTTCTTCCGCATCGACAAAGGTATAATTATGACCGGTATTTTTGATAGTTTCCAGTACCTTTTGTTCATCAGGATAATTGGAAATATTCACAAAAGGTTTGGTGGCTGTAATGATCACTCCTTTTTCCGAAAGAAATGGAAGGTAACGTAATGATTCCATCGGCTCAAGGGATAAAATCAAATCCGCTTCTCCCAGAGGAATGAGATCGGAAAAAATGGGTTGGTCGGAAATGCGCAGGTGCGATTCCACAGCTCCACCTCGTTGACTCATTCCATGTACTTCAGCCTGTTTGATGTATAGATTTTTTTGCATGGCGGCATGATCGATAATGGCGGCAATGGTAAGAATACCCTGCCCTCCAACGCCTGCTAATATAATATTTTTTATCATCCTGTATTAGTTTTTTGACTTTTTTCTTCTGGCGGTCTGTATGCATTCGCGACAGGCCAGTACTACTGAAACTCCTTTATATTCAAACGCAGCTTTGAGTACCGCAATGTTTTCTTCCAGATTTTTCTTCAGAGGAACAATGGTGTGAATCTGTGATTTTTCCACACCAAGTCCTTCACAAATCAGGGCAAGTTTGTTGGTGCCTGCTGAGTCCTGTCCGCCCGTCATGGCAGTAGTATAATTGTCTGAAATGATAATTGTAACCTGAGTTTTATCGTTGACAGCATCCAGCAGGCCTGTCATACCCGAATGGGTGAAAGTAGAGTCCCCTATAACAGCTACTGCAGGGTGAATGCCTGCGTCGGAAGCACCTTTGGCCATGGTTACCGAAGCTCCCATATCTACGCAAGTATTGATAGCGTTGAATGGAGGAAGTGCTCCCAGCGTATAACAGCCGATGTCAGAGAAGACATGTTTTGAGTCATAATTTTCAAGGGCTTTGTTCAGCGCTTCGTATAAGTCGCGGTGACTGCAACCCTGGCATAACTCCGGAGGACGATTGGCTACAATTCCGGGAACTGTATAAGTTTTTATTTTTTTACCAAGAATGGCTGAAGCGAGTTTGTCAGGAGACAATTCTCCGGTTCTGGGAAGAGTACCATCGAGTCGGCCGGCAAATTTGTCGTTTCCGAAAAAGCCACGCAGCAATTCTTCATAAATTGGGAATCCTTCTTCGGCGATCAGAACTTTAGTATACCTGTTGCAAAAGTCTTTGATCATTTTCTCCGGAAGCGGATATTGTGAAATTTTCAACACCGGTAGTTGCAGGTTGCGTGAGATGTTCACTTCCATCACATAGTTATAGGCAAGTCCAAAAGCGATGACTCCGGTTTCACCATTTCCTTTTGTTTCAAAGTTGTAGACTGATGTCTCGGATAGCTCAGTGAGCTGCTCCTGCATTTCCAACAGTGCATTATATCTTTTGCGTGCATTGGCAGGCAATAATATCCATTTGCTTCTATCGGTTTCGGGGGATAAAGCATTCGCTGATACTGCCGGTTGGCGAATAATCACCGAACGCGAATGCGATAATCTGGTGGTGATCCTCATGATGACAGGAAGTTTTACCTGTTCCGATAAGCGGTATGCAAAACGTACACAATCGTAAGCTTCCTGTTGATTAGATGGTTCGAGCAGAGGCAAATAGGTGAATTTTCCGTAGAAACGGGTATCCTGTTCGTTTTGCGAGGAATGCATGGATGGGTCATCAGCCACCAGCAATACCAATCCGCCATTGACACCCGTCACTGCTGAATTGATAAATGCGTCGGCAGCAACATTCAGCCCCACATGTTTCATACAAACCAAACTGCGTTTCCCTGCATACGACATTCCAAGAGCTGCTTCATAAGCGGTTTTCTCGTTAGTCGACCATGATGAACGTATTTTTTTAGTGATTGCTTCTTCCGAATGCTGTATGTATTCGGTAATTTCAGTGGAAGGTGTGCCGGGGTAAGCATAAACGCCCGAAATTCCTTCGTCGATTGCTCCGATAGCGATTGCTTCCGCTCCCAGTACCAGTTCTTTTTCTTGGATCATTTCTAATAAATCAGGTGCTAATGTGTGTGGTTTGTCCTGGAAAATACATTTTGAAAGTAGAAAACAGTATATTAATGTAATTTTCTGAATAAACCGTGCAAAGTTAATCAAAATTGGCTAAAAAACAATGTCAGGATCAGAATTTACAGAATGAGTGAATTTACAGAATTATGGCTTCGAAGTTTAATTGATGTTTTGCTCAAATGGATATTCCCAGGAGTCCTGCACTTCTCATTCTGTTAATTTTCCCATTCTGTTAATTCTGATAGAAAAATGATTGAAAATATAGGTTAAAAACACAATTTTGCTACAAAATATTAAAAAATATTTGATTTTTGCTTTTAAAGTTGAATATTATTTGTATTTTTGCAGCCGAAACAATAACTCACTAAAAAACATTAGATTTATGAAAACTGAACAAGTCCTCGACAACCTGAAGAGGCGTTTTCCCAATGAACCTGAGTACCATCAGGCAGTAGAAGAAGTGTTGCATTCAATCGAAGAAGTATACAACGCTCATCCTGAGTTCGAAAAACAAAATCTTATTGAAAGACTTTGCATTCCAGATCGTATTTTTTCTTTCCGTGTAACCTGGGTAGATGATAAAGGTAATGTGCAAACCAACATGGCTTATCGTGTACAACACAACAGTGCTATTGGTCCTTACAAAGGGGGTATGCGTTTCCATGCATCCGTTTGCCCTTCTATTCTTAAATTTTTGGCATTTGAACAAACATTTAAAAATGCTTTGACAACATTGCCTATGGGTGGTGGTAAAGGTGGTTCGGATTTCAATCCTAAAGGAAAGTCGAATGCTGAAATCATGCGTTTCTGCCAGGCTTTCATGCTGGAGTTGTGGCGTCATATCGGTCCTGAAACCGACGTTCCTGCCGGTGATATCGGTGTCGGTGGTCGCGAAGTGGCTTATATGTACGGTATGTACCGTAAACTGGCTCACGAAAATACAGGAACTTTCACTGGTAAAGGACTTGAATTCGGTGGCTCATTAATCCGTCCTGAAGCTACAGGTTATGGTACTATCTATTTTCTGATGAATATGTTGAAAAGAAAAGGCATCGCCGATCTGAAAGGTCAGGTTGTGGCTATTTCTGGTTCAGGAAATGTGGCTACCTATACCGCTGAAAAAGTGCTGGAACTGGGTGGAAAAGTAATTACTTTATCCGACAGTAACGGTTATATTTACGATCCGGATGGTATCACCAAAGAAAAACTGGAGTATGTTTTCGAACTGAAAAACGTTTATCGTGGCCGAATCAAAGAATATGCCGACAAATATGACTGCAAATATGTAGAAGGCGGACGCCCATGGGCTGAAGTTTGTACTATTGCATTGCCATCAGCAACTCAGAACGAGCTCAACGGCGACGATGCTGAGATTCTGGTGAAAAACGGATGTTTTGCTGTTTCAGAAGGAGCTAACATGCCTTCGACTCCTGAAGCGGTGGAAGTCTTCCTGAAGAACAAAATTCTTTATGCCCCGGGTAAAGCAGCCAATGCAGGAGGGGTATCTGTATCAGGACTCGAAATGACTCAAAATTCAATGAAATTGAGCTGGTCGAGAGAAGAAGTTGATCAAAAGCTGAAAGACATTATGGAAAGTATTCACAATGCGTGTGTGAAATACGGAACGGAAGCCGATGGTTATGTGAACTACGTGAAAGGTGCGAATATCGCCGGTTTCATGAAAGTTGCAAAGGCAATGATGGCACAGGGAATTTTGTAATTCTCTCTTACAATTATAAAGAAATGCCTGTGATTTATATCGCAGGCGTTTTTTTTAAATTAGAATCTGATGCTTCCCATAAAAACAGGATTTCCCATGCTTGCCGGTTTATTTTGACTCAGATTTAACAGTCCTAGCGGGTTCAGCTGCAGTTGCATCGAAAGGTTTTTATCTTCTTTATTAATTTCCTTGCTGAAATTGCGTACAGCCACCAGATAACCTGCAGTAGCTCCAATACCTGTTAAGATAGTGACCAGTTTTGCCTGCTTATTGTTGTAATAGTAGTCCTCGTTTTTTCCGCTCAACAAATAACCGCATCCCATTCCGGTTAAAGCTCCTGCCACCTGACTTAATGAGATAAAAACTCCCTGACGGGTTGAGAATTCCTGCTTACGTGCCAGTTTATCCCCGAGATATAGTCCGCCGATTCCACCAAGAGCTGCAGCAAGGGTCATAAGTTTGGGCTCATCGACCCCGGCTACGAAAAGCAGTGAGGGCGGAAGATAGGCGCCAAGTAATCCGGCTCCCTTTAATGCAATAACATCTCCTGCTGAGTAATTCTCGTTTTGTGTGAGACGATAACCCGCATAAAGTCCGGCTCCGGCTCCGGTAAGTACACTGAGTGCTGCTATGTTGACGGCTTTCTCGCCATCGAACAATCCGGATACATGTGCTGTAGCCAGGGCGATTCCCATTCCGAAGTCGCTGAAAGTACCTATGGCTCCGGCTCTGCCTTCTGAAAAATGATTTTTCTTTGCCCAGTTATATCCCAGTATTCCTTCTGCAATACTTCCGCTGACTCCAAGAGCCAAAGATATTTTGTAATCAACATCCGAAGAAATGACAACAGGGAGCAGCATGCCATGTGCAATTCCTCTGGTTAATCCATACATTGCCATATTGGATTGACCTTTTGTAACTTCCATTTTACGGGTTGTTGCGTATGGAAGGTAAAAACTCATTCCTGCAGTCAGCAAATAGATGCCGGTGTAGGCTGCAGCGGATTCAGGTGAAATAATGGTTGAAATGGCTGTTCCATAATATAGGGTGCCAACTACTGTGGAGGTTACTAATAAACCCGTACGACCCGATTGATCGAGTAAACTGTAGGGAGCTTTTTGCGCTAGTTTTTTGCTTATCTGCGAACGTAATGCCGATACTTCCTTTGAATTAATATGTTTTCTTTCTCTCAGCATTTGGCCTTCAGGCATGTAGTTTACTTCAAGTACGTAAGTGCTATCGCTGGTCTGGTATAACCTGGCTTCAGTAAATCCCCGGTATTCGGTGAAGAGTGATAGTTTCTTTTCGAGCGGGGTGTCGATGATGTTGATTTTTCCCTCAGCATCAAGAGGAACTTGTCTCTCCTGCGACATGGCCCAAAGAGGCAAAAACAGTACAACTAATAAGAATATGTTTTTCATAATGGTCATAATTTAAAAATAAACTTATGTGAACTTATATGTCTTATGTGGTTAAATATTAATTCTTTATTGTTGTAATTGATATAATGTTTATACTAAGATGATATTTAATCAGGATCGTTGCAATAAATGCAGTATCTTTTTTATTATTGAACAAATTATTTAGTAGGATGTTTCATTTATCAAACAAATTTAATTATACGGAAATGAAAAAACTATTGTTGTTGATTGTCGTTTTTCTGCAGATAGCTGTGAGTCAGGCTCAGAAAGGTACAAATATCTATGATTTCAGAGCAAAGGATATTAATGGTAAGGAGCAATCGCTGAAAGCATACAAGGGGAAAGTGGTTCTGATTGTGAATGTAGCCAGTAAATGCGGGCTGACAAAACAGTACGACGGACTCGAAGCTTTGTACAAAAAGTATAAAGATAAAGGTTTTGTGATTTTGGGTTTTCCATGCAATCAGTTTATGGGTCAGGAGCCGGGAACGGAAGAGGAAATTGCTGAGTTTTGCTCCGTCAATTATGGTGTTACCTTTCCGCTTTTTTCCAAAATTGAAGTGAATGGCGAGAATGCGCATCCTTTGTATAAATACCTGAAAACTCAGTTGCCGGGCAAAGGAAAAGATGCTGCTATTGAGTGGAATTTTGCTAAATTTCTGATTGATAAGAAAGGAAATCCGGTGTTACGATATCATCCTAAAGTGAAACCCGAAGAACTTACTGCTGATATCGAAAACTTGCTGGCAATGTAATTGAGAGTTCGTTGAAATTCTGAAGCATTTTTTACTGCCTGTTTTTTGATTATCTTTGTGTGTCTTTTGTGGTTTTTAAATTTATTCTTTACAAAATGATTAAAAAGGAGCAGGTTTTCCCTATTGGACAGATAATCAAGCCCCATGGTATACATGGAGAAATGACTTTTGATATTACCGGGGATATTCTTAGCCGGGAAGAAATTCCTTTTTTCATCTTTGAGCTGGAGGGTATTCTGGTTCCTTTTAGTGTCGGAGAGTACCGGTATAAAACAAATACAACCGGCATTCTTAGTTTGGAAGATGTGACGACAGAGCAGCAGGCAAAACAATTTTCAGGGCTGACAATTTATATTGAGAAGCAATATCTTGAAGAAGTGGAGGATGCTGAGATAGAGTTAGATTATTTTGTAGGTTTTCGTTTGATTGATGTTGAAAAAGGAGAAATCGGTTTGATTAATGAAGTGGATCAGACGACTGAAAACGCGTTGTTTGTGATCAAAAAGGAAGAAGATGAACTGTTAATCCCTGTAGGTGACGAATACATACAGGAAATAGACCATCAACAAAAAACAATTACCGTGACGCTGCCTGAGGGACTTCTCGACTTATAGTGTTTACTTTAGTGAATAAACAATGTCCTTTACCCATGCAGCCCACTCAGCCTGGGTTTTGGACTTATCGAAAGTTTGCCAGGGTATTTTTTTTCCAATCTTAATTGTAAAATGTTTGCCTTTTTGTTTGAACATTTCGTCGGCAAGGTACATCATTTCTATGTTGAATTTTATGCCGAGAAACTTACGCAGGTTGGCAAGATTGTAGAAAAAGTTGGAATTACGTCCCTCAAAGTAAATTGGCACGACATCCCTTTGATATTGAATTGATTTACTGATAAAATTCTTTTTCCATTCCAGATCAACAATTTTCCCTTTTACTTTTCGTGAACACATACCAGCAGGATAGGTAACCAGATGGTTGTCGGAGTTGTATAATTCATGCATCATTTCGGCATGACCTCTGGTCTGTGATCCAAATTTATTCACAGGGATAAACATGTCCCTGAGTGGATGCAGATTGGTCAACAGATCATTGGAGAAAAACCGCACTTTACCATCGTACTCCTTACCGATCAGATAGCCGGTGGCCATACCGTCGAGTCCGCCAAGCGGATGATTGCTGACAAAAATGTATCTGCCATCCTTTGGAGGGAGATTTTCTTTGCCTTCGATAGAGGTAGTGGCTCCCAGAAATTCTAATCCCGCTTCAATAAAATCAAGGTTCTTTAAATTCGGATTCTTTTCAAAAAAGCCATTTATTTCATCTTGATGAACAATCTTTTTGAGGTAGTTGACAATGAACTTTGGAACTCTGGTATGTGGTGCTCTGGTTTTAAGAACTTTAGCTACGTCTACCCTGATGATATTATGTTTGGTCATGTGAATTGATTTTATGCGGAACAAAAATAGTAAAAAATTGTTGATTCAAGGATTGTTGTATCATGACATCCTCATTTGAATTTCGGGAATCTGTTTCAAACCTGCTGCAAGGGCTTTATGTTAGATCTTTTTTATAGGTATATGTAAGGACATTATTCATATGGTCACGATTTTGTTAAAAGAAATAATATTACATTTGTATTTAAAAAATATCAGTTTATGAATCGGTTAATCATTATCATTATTATGTCTGCGACCATTATTGCAACATCTTGTAGTACAAAAGATACATCAGGATTAATTGGAAAGCATCAACCAAAAATTGAAAATGGCCTTCTTACGCCGGAAGTGTTGTGGTCGTTCGGGAGAGTAGGGGGAGTACAACTCTCACCTGACCAATCAAAGATCCTGTACACAGTAAGTTATTACAGTATTCCTCAAAATAAAAGCAATACCGAGATTTTCTTAATGAAAACCGACGGTTCGGAAAAACAACAAATTACTAAAACATCTACGCGTGAAGGAGGGGTCAAATGGATGAAAGATGGACGACATATTGCTTTCCTGTCCGACGAAAACGGTAGCTTTCAATTATGGATTATGCGTGAAGATGGCAGCAGGCGAAAACAAATTACTAATCGTGAGGGTGGTATTGTCGACTTTATGTTTTCTCCCGACGAGAAAAAGTTGTTGTTCATTGCTGATGTTTCGTTAAAAAATAATGCAGCAGACCTTTATCCCGATTTGCCGGAAGCTACCGGAAGAATCGCTGATGATTTAATGTATAAGCACTGGGATGAATGGGTGACATCTGTACCTCATCCCTTTGTGGCGGATTTCGATGGTGAACAAATCAGCAACGAAAAAGATGTGATGGAAAATGAACCATATGAAAGTCCGGTCAAACCTTCAGGAGGCATTGAGCAGCTGGCATGGAGTCCTGATGGAAAGATCATCGCTTATGCTTCCCGCAAAAAAACAGGAAAAGAGTATTCTGTTTCGACCAATACGGATATCTATTTTTACGATTTGAGTACAGGTAAAACAACAAATCAGACAGAAGGAATGTTGGGCTATGACCTCAACCCTGTTTTTTCTCCTGATGGCAAATGGCTGGCTTGGGAAAGTCAGGAGCGTGATGGTTATGAGTCGGATAAGCACCGTTTGTTTGTGATGAATGTGACAACCGGTGAGAAAAAAGATTTGTCGGCCACATTCGATCAGAATTCGGAAGCGCTGGCATGGTCGTACGACAGTCGATCGATTTATTTTGTAAGTGTATGGCATGCGGTAACTCAAATTTATAGGGCGGATATTATTACAGACAGTATTTCCCCGATTACGAAGGGTATACATGATTATCTGTCGGTAATTCCGGCAGGTGAAAAACTCATAGGAATGAAATGTTCGATGAGCAAACCGAACGAGATTTATGTGATTGATGCCAAAACCGGTGAAGAAAAGGAAATTTCTTTTGAAAATAAGGAAATTCTCGATCAGCTTGAAATGGGAAAAGTAGAAGAGCGCTGGATTACCACTACCGATAACAAACAGATGCATATGTGGGTAGTTTACCCGCCTCATTTTGATCCGGACAAAAAATATCCGGCGATACTTTATTGCCAGGGAGGACCGCAATCGACAGTAAGTCAGTTCTGGTCGTACCGCTGGAACCTACAAACCATGGCCGCTGCCGGTTATATTGTTGTAGCCCCGAATCGCAGAGGCTTGCCCGGCTTCGGACAGGAATGGCTTGAACAAATCAGCGGCGATTATGGGGGACAAAATATGCAGGATTATCTGTCGGCCATTGATGTCATGGCGAAGGAGCCTTTTGTGGACACTAAACATTTGGGTGCAGTCGGCGCCAGTTATGGAGGATTCTCGGTATACTGGCTTGCCGGTCATCATCAGAAAAGATTCAAAGCATTCATCGCACATGCCGGCATCTTCAATCTGGAACAACAGTACCTCGAAACCGAGGAAATGTGGTTTGCCAACTGGGATATGGGGGGTGCCTACTGGGAGAAACAAAATGCCATTGCTCAACGTACCTTTGCCAATTCTCCTCATCTTTTTGTGGATAAGTGGGATACACCTATATTGGTTACCCATGGCGAAAAAGATTACCGTATTCTTGCATCGCAGGGAATGTCGGCCTTCAATGCCGCTATCTTGCGTGGTATTCCTGCACGGTTATTGATTTTTCCCGATGAAAATCACTGGATCACTAAACCACAAAACGGGATATTGTGGCAAAGAACCTTTATCGGATGGCTCGATAAATGGCTGAAACCATCCGATGCTGAATAAAATAATGCACTTTGCAACATTTTATAACTGTAATTCATCAATAGAGTAAATGTCTGATCACCGCTTCGACGAAGAACAACAAATCATAGCTGCAGCAAAGAAGGGGGAGGCAAAAGCACAAAAGAAAATTTTTGAACGCTACGCCTCACCGATGATGAGTGTCTGCTATCGTTATGTCGGGAATACGGAGACGGCAAAAGATTTATTACAGGACGGATTTATCAAATTATATACTAAGATTGATACTTATTCCGGCATCGGTTCTTTTTCAGGTTGGGTACGACGCATATTTGTCACTACCTGTTTAGAATACCTGCGACAGAAAGATGCGCTGAGATATAGTTCAACGGTTGATGATTATGAAAACAGTCTGCCAGAAACAGAACATTCTGTTATGGAAAAAATATCGGCGGATGATTTATTAAAATTAATCTCTGAATTGGCAGAAGGATATAGAACGGTATTCAACCTGTATGCTGTTGAAGGATTTTCTCATGCTGAAATTGCAGAGATGCTTGGAGTAACAGAAGTAACCTCAAGAACGCAATTTATGAGAGCCCGTGTTATTTTACAGAATGCAATCAGGCAATTGGAAAATGATGGAAGAAGATAAATATATTGACATGCATGATGCTTTTACCAGGCAAATCCGGCAAAAACTGGCAAATCATACGATGCCGGTGGATGTTGGTATGTGGGAAAGTATTGAGCGGAAGTTAACACCCCGGAAACGAATCATCCCCTGGTGGGCTTATGTTTCTGTGAGCGCAGCGGCTACTGTTGCACTTGTCCTTACTCTTGGGAATTTCTTCCTTCAGAAGGAAATGCCGGTTGAGATGGCTGAAAATATTAAAATTGAAAAGAAAGTCGTGGCAGAAAAGAAATCACAGGAAATAATTAAATCCTCTGAAAAAGTTTTTGTTGCGGAAATGAAAACTTTACCAGCTTCAAAAACAAATACTGTGACAGATATACAGCCACCGGTACCCGTAGCCGGTGATATTGAACCCTTAGTTGCCGTAACAGTTTCACCGCAGGAAATTCAGATAACAACAACTCCTTCAACGGAAAAAGAGGTTCCTGTTGCAACAAAGGAGAATAAACCTTCCACTCTCAACTCCCTCAAAGAAAAAGTAGAAGAAATTGAGGCCGACTGGACGGATATGATCAGGAAAAAAGAAGAACCTAAAGTTTTACTTGCCGCCGGTTTAGGTTCGGGTATCGGCAGTTCTTCCGCATCTCTTCCCGGTAGATCGCGGGCATATCGTCATCAAAGTTTGTTGAACCTGAATACCAATTACAATAATGTGCTTACGCCCAGCGATTTTAATAAAAAGGATTATATGCCGCCGGTAACTGTAGGGGTAAGTGCCAGATTACCTTTGGATGGACGTTTTTCTTTGGAAAGCGGATTGTTGTACACTTATCTCACGACAAAACTGTCGGGTAACACGACAGCCGAATATACGGCTGAATTAAATTTGCATTATCTGGGTGTCCCGCTGAATTTTATCACTTCACTTTTTAAAGAGAACCATTGGGAAATATATGTTTCGACAGGAGGTGCTGTAGAGAAAGGCCTGCATTCAGATTTCAGGCAGTATCAGGATTATGGCAGTACACTTTTTTCGACAGTGGCCAATACTTCTATCAATGGGGTACAATGGTCGGTAAATGCTTCATTGGGAGTTGCCTACCATTTGAATCAAAATGTATCGCTCTATCTGGATCCGAAGCTTTCTTATTATTTTGAGAATGATCAGCCTTTCAGTATTCGTTCTGATATGCCGTTATTGGTGGCGTTGAATACCGGATTGAGAATGTCGTTATAAAGTTTCATAAATGGTTGAAAGATTGAAAAAAATGAAAAAGCTTGGTTACTTTTTGCTTACAATAGTAATGATGGGGTTGGTGGCCTGTGAGAACAATATCTCCGAAACGGTTACCTATAAAATTAATGAACCTGTTTTTATGGATATGGATGCCTTCAGGAGTTCGGTGAAGGTGAAATCGGAAGTACATGAGCTGACCGGTTATGGTAAGATTTGCTATTATAATGGTTATCTGTATATGTCAGAACCTGGTAAGGGGATTCATATCATCAACAATCAGGATCCGGCGCATCCACAGGTAGTGGGTTATATTGAATTGTTGGGCAATGCCGACTTATCAATACGGAATAATCTGCTTTATGCCGATTCCTATATCGACCTTGTTTGGTTTGATGTTACAAATCCTGCCCAGCCTCAGTTGTCAGGCCGGCTGGAAAATGTTTTTCCTGAAGCGATTCCCATGATAGAAAATGGGTTGGGAGTGGATTATATGATGTCATACGGTGAAGAGCGTAAGGATAAAGTGATTGTGGGATGGAAAGAAGTGGAACGCACTGAATCGGTTAAGGAATATAATGGTGGCGGTTTCTTCTGGAGATGGTTTGGAGGTGATGTGGTAAGTGTTGCTGAAAAACAGTACGATTCTTCAACAGGAGGAAATAGTGTCAATGGATCAATGTCCAGATTTACAATCTATCAGAATTATTTGTATGTGGTGCTTAATAACCAGATGTCTGTTTTTGATTTATCGAAAACGCAACCTGAGAAAGCCGTCGAAAATATTTATGTAGGATGGAATGTGGAAACCATTTTCAGTTATAAAAATTATATGTACATGGGTACGCCTACCGGAATGCTGATTTATTCAGTAGAAAAACCATTGGAGCCGAAACAGGTGTCTTCCATCCAGCATGTATTTGGTTGTGATCCTGTAGTGGTAGAGGATGATATTGCCTACGTGACAATTCATTCGGGAAATAATTGCGGACAAAACACTAATGAATTGATCATAATTGATGTAAAAGATCCGGCTAAACCGAAACAACTGGTTTCATATGGCATGACAAAACCCAAGGGACTAGGGATAGACCATAAAACCCTTTTTGTCTGCGATGAAGGATTGAAAGTGTATAATGCGGCTAATCCTCTGACTATCATGGCAAATGAACTGGCTCGTCATGAAGGTATGGAAGGCTATGATGTAATACCTTTCAATAATGTGCTGATGATGATTGCTGAGGATGGTATTTATCAGTATGATTATTCTGATATACAAAATATTAAACCGCTTAGTTTTTTGCCTGTGGCAAATGACAGTATAAAATAAGCGGACTTTGACTATTGAAAACCGGGAACCGGGACAAAGGATGACTTTGTCCCGGTTATTTTTTTGACATTTTTAAGAACCCGAATGCCGAAATCAGCAGAGGTGTTCCCATTGTAAAATAAAAAAGAGCAAGGTACTCGATAGGCACAAGACTAAATTTTCTTGTAATCACTCCGGTGCTGATCATGATGGTGATCATGATATAAAAACGTAGCCTGAAGACTTTGTAGAAAGGATGTTTCTGTGCTGGTGGCAATGAAAGTATGTGTCCGGTATATTTTACCATGATACGTGTAAAAACAAAATAGTAAAATAACAAACCAGCCACGAAAGCCGCAGGAATTTTAATGTATTGAAAACTTATTTCTATAGGGAGAAACTGAAAGCCTTTACTGATGAGCATTGCTCCTGAAATCAACCATACGATGGCAGCAAAAATAAAAAGTCCTTTTTGCGAAAGTTTGGGTAAGAAAGAAAGAGTTGTTTGAGTCATATTTTTTATAAAAAATCAAAGGTACAACATATATTTGAGTTGAATTGTTTTTTTTAGTACTTTTGCAAGCGAAATTATTATCACCGGAAATATGAAACGCATTCAAATAATTAATGGACCCAATCTTAATATGCTGGGAAAAAGAGAACCTTCGGTGTATGGCAACCAGACTTTTGAAGCGTATTTAGACGAACTTAAGACAAGGTATCCTCAGGTGGAATTGTTGTATTATCAGTCGAATGTAGAAGGAGAGTTGGTGAGCAAAATACAGGAAAGCGGCTTTGAAATGGATGGAATCATCCTCAATGCAGGTGCCTATACCCATACTTCCATTGCTATTGCCGACGCTATCCGCTCTGTTTCATCTTCTGTAATCGAGGTGCATATTTCCAATGTATTTAAAAGAGAAACTTACCGCCATCATTCCTATTTGTCGGAAGTGTGTAAAGGATGTATTGTGGGCTTTGGCTTAGACTCATACCGGCTTGCTGTCGAATCATTTTTATAAAATTTTTTTATGTCAAAATCAACCAAGATTGTCGCCACCATCAGTGATCAACGCTGTGATGTGGATTTTCTGCGTGAATTATATATTGAAGGAATGAATGTTGTGCGGATGAATTCCGCTCACCTTCAGAAAGAAGGATTCCTCAAGATCATCAATAATGTTAGAACGGTAAGCAAACATATTGCTATTCTGATGGATACGAAAGGTCCTGAAGTACGCACAACTGTAGCGGAAAACAATGCCATAGAAATAAAAGCCGGAGATGTGATTAAAGTGAAAGGCAATCCTGATCAAATGTCGACGAGTGATTGTGTCTGTGTGAATTATCCTTTCTTTGTGCGTGATTTGAATATAGGCGATGATATCCTGTTTGATGACGGAGAAATTGATCTCAAGGTTGAATCAAAAGAAAAAGACTATTTGCTTTGTAAAGCGTTGAATGATGGGGTGCTTGGTAGTCGTAAAAGTGTCAATGTACCTGGTGTTCGCATCAATCTGCCATCACTGACCGAGCGGGATAAGCAAAATATACTTTTTGCCATAGAGCAAAACATCGATTTTATTGCTCATTCCTTTGTTCGTAATAAACAGGATATTATCGATATACAAAAGATTCTGGATGCACATGACAGTCCGATTAAAATCATTTCGAAGATTGAAAATCAGGAGGGAGTCGATAATATTGACGAAATACTAGAGTACACATATGGAGTGATGATTGCCAGGGGTGACCTGGGTATTGAAGTAGCTCAGGAAAAAATTCCCGGTATTCAGAGAAAATTGATTCGTAAATGTGTGAAAGCTAAAAAACCGGTAATTGTAGCTACACAAATGTTGCATTCAATGATTAAAAACCCTCGCCCTACCCGTGCTGAAGTGACCGATGTGGCCAATGCCATTTATTACCGTACAGACGCGTTGATGTTAAGTGGTGAAACAGCTTACGGAAAATATCCGGTTGAAGCGGTACGTACTATGGCCACTATTGCCAAAGAGGCAGAAAAAACTAAAATGGCTGAAAATGATATTCCTATCGAAATAAGTACTCACGACCTGACTTCATTCCTGTGTAACGCAGCTGTTGAAACAAGTACCAAACTGGGAACCAAAGCCATTATCACTGATACCTACAGTGGCCGTACTGCACGCTTTCTTGCCGCTTATCGTGGTGCGGTTCCGGTGATGGCCATTTGCTATCACGAACGTTCGACACGCGAACTCGCATTATCTTATGGTGTTATTCCAATCTATCAAGAGGGAAAAGGAAATACTCAGCAATATTTTATTGAAGCTCTGCTATATTTACTCGAAAAGGGATGGATTGAACGTGACAGTCTTGTGTGCTATCTGAGCGGAAGTTTCGGCGAAGGTTTTGGTACCACTTTCCTCGAGGTAAATAATGTCAATAAGATTCTCGAATCGCGGGATAAATATTTATTACCGAATTTTGAATAGTCAACGGTCAACAGTCTACTGTCTGCAGTCTACTGTCAACTGTCGTCTGAAGATAGACAATAGACAATAGACTGCAGACTGCAGACTGCAGACAGTTGTCTGTTGACTGTTGTCTAAAAAAAAGAGGCATAATTTAATGCCTCTTTTTCTTTCTTAACTGATTTTAATTTTTTCGGGTTAAACTTTTTTATCCTGAATTTGTCTATATACCCAGTATTCATCAACTTTTTATATAATGAAAAAATTTCTTTTATCTTTCCTTTTTGCAACTATTATCTTTCCTTTATTTGCTTTTTATACTATTCGTGGAAAAGTTGTGGATGGAGCAACAAATAAACCTCTTGATTTTGTGAATATCGCTTTGTTGAAGGATGCCGATGCAGCACCTGCTTCAGGAGTGGTTTCTGATGAAAAAGGAAATTTTGAACTTCCCAGAGTGCCAAATGGAAAATATACACTGAAAGTGAGTTTTGTTGGCTATAATACCATTGAGCTTCCCTTAAAAGTGAGTGATAGGGAATTGGATATGGGTATGATTAAACTGATGGAGAACAGTAAAACTCTGAATGAACTGGAAGTTATTGGTCAGGGCACACAAATGCGCTTCGAAATTGATAAGAAAGTTTTCTCTGTCGATCAGAATATTGCTTCTTCGGGTGGTTCTGCTACTGAAGTATTGCAGAATATCCCTTCGGTAGATGTTGATAATCAAGGAAATATATCCTTGCGCAACAGTTCGAATGTCGAAGTGTGGATCAATGGAAAACCGTCGGGACTCACTGCGGATAACCGTGCGCAAGTGTTGCAGCAAATGCCGGCCGAGAGTATTGAATCAATAGAAATTATGACTAATCCCTCGGCAAAGTTTAATCCTGAAGGAACATCAGGGATCATCAATCTGGTGATGAAGAAAAACCGTAAAGCCGGGTATTATGGTAGTGTATCTCTGGGTTCAATGTGGGCACAAGGTTCGGTACCGGGACTATCGTCGGGTTTGAACTATAACTACAGCAGTGGAAAGGTTGATGCATACATCAATGTGGGATACAGGAAGATGAGTTTTGCCGGTGGTGGCTGGTCGAACCGTTATGGACTCAGCGGTGCGGATACAATCAGTCTGTTGCGACAGGACAATACAATGGATAATGGTTTTTCAGGGATTTTTACGCGTGCCGGGATTGATTATCGGATTAATGATAAGCATTCTATTGGCCTGTCAGGTTTTGGAATGTTTGGAACCGGAGGTGGTGAAAGTAATATCAGTTATCTGTTAAAGGATTATCAGACGGGAACGGTATTGAGGGATTATTACCGGTATAACAATCAAGATGGTGGTCGGCCGGGAATGAGTGTAAGCCTCGATTACAAATGGGATATTGATACTAAAGGTTCTAACCTGATGTCGAGTTTTGAGTATTCTACTCACAACAGATATGGAGATAATACCTATCTGCAAAAAGACAGATTGAGCAATGATTCGACCTACATTATGCAATCGGGTGAAGGAAGGAACAGAGAATATGAATTTAAACTTGATTATACCAAAAAGTTTACTGAAAATACCCGCCTCGAAGCAGGATGGTTAAGTTCCTATGAAGAAAGATACGGTCCTAATTCGGCAAAAAACCTTGTCACAAATCAGCCAATCTATACATATTATAACGAGTTTGACCATATTGAACAGGTACATGCAGCCTATTTTACTCTTGGTAGCCGCTTCGATAAGCTCAGTGTACAGGGAGGATTGAGGGGCGAATATTACTGGAGACATCCATACAACACCATTATGGATTCAAACGGTGTTACACAAACTGCCGACTACGGTGCAAAGGGAGAAATTCAACTTTTCCCAAGTCTGTACGTCGCCTATACATTGCCTAAGAATAACGAGCTGCAATTCAATATGAGTCGTCGTGTCAGTCGCCCGAGAGGTTCGCAACTGAATCCTTTCAGAGACTTTTCCGATTCCACAAATATTTCCTATGGTAATCTGGAACTGTCGCCTGAGTATACCACGGTGATGGAATTTAATTATATGAAAAGCTGGGATAATCACTCTTTATCAACCACCCTGTATAACCGCTTCACCGATGATGTTATTCAGCGTGTAAGTTATCTGAATGGCCAAACTATGGAAAGTACCTATATGAACATCACAAAGTCGCAAAGTATGGGAATGGAATTCGTATTGAAGAATAATTTATTTAAGATACTGAATCTGACTTCTTCCCTGAATTTGTATTACAATAAACTCGATTCGTCCACCTATACAAATCCATATAATACTTCCATTGTAACAGGAATTCCGGGTCAGGAGAATTTCTCATGGAGCGGACGTGTGATGGCAAATATAATTCTTGGGAAAACTACCTTCGGACAGATTACCGGAGAGTATTCGGCGCCACGGTTGATTGCTCAGGGGCGAGAAACGGCCAGTTACTCTGTCGATCTGGGGTTAAGACAAACTTTCCTGAACAGAGCTCTCAGCATTAATCTAATGGTGCGTGACCTGTTGAATACCCGTCGCCGGAGTTCAGTTACCTGGGGAACAGGATTCTATCAGCAATCTGAAAGCTATTTCTTTGGCCGCATGGTCGGACTCACAGCTACCTACAACTTTGGTAATATGAAACCGAAGAAATCGAATCAGCAAAAAGAGAATAATAATGGTGGAGGTGAAATGGGATTCGGGGAGGATTGATTGTTTGAAGATATCTGAATTAATTTCAATTTAATATTTTCAATTTTGATATTTAGAGTATTAAATTGAAATTAATTCAGATTAAGTAACCTTTATTTAAAGGAATATTTTCGAACGTTCGTTATTAAACTGAACAACATAAATTCCTTTTAATGAAGATAGATCAACCGTCTCATTTTTAGTTACATTTTTCGATAGCACTAACCTTCCGATTGTGTCGTATAATTTTATAATTCCATTTGTATTATTAATAATTTGGATTGACTGCCCAATTTGTTTCCATGACGATTCTTTTTTGATAGTTTCAACACCTGAAGTAGGAGGTGGAAGTTGTTTAAATGAAACTACAAAATATCCAAGCTCTTTATTTGTAGCATGTGTCAGTACAATGTCATAAATTTTAAATACACCTTTAGTCCCAGCTGCAGTAGAAGTGGGTCCTGCTTTGTAGGCAATCACATTTCCAATGGCGGTAGGTTTAATGGCATCTAAAGTGATATCTTGTTCATTGATTGCCTCTACATCTGCTATCGTGGCACTTTCATAACTAAATGATGAAGGCATGGTCAGGTATCTTGTTTCATTGGTGGTTTCCGGTGTCAGAAGAGTGCTTAATGCAATATTATCTGAAGTTTTAAACTGCGGATTCTTGCTGTCTTTATTGTTCATACAGTAAACGCGAGGTTCTGATGCAGAACCCTGTAAATGAAACTTCATATCAACATTAATCAGATTGGTTTTAATATCATCCAATCTGTATGTTCTCCTGTCTTTGATTGAATAAAGACTAAATACATTTTCATAACCGGGCTGAGTTCCTCCTGCAAATCCGTAAGTACCGATCCGTATGCTTTCCACATAATCAAAACCTTCAGAAACTACTGGCTCTGGTTTTGCAAGTTTAATTGAAACCGTAATTGTTCCTCTACTGCTTTCAGGTGTTTCCCTAACAATACTGACAATTTTAATCAGCCCGTTTCTGTGACCACCAGCGGCAGAGGTTCCTGCTGTTTTAAAAGCAATAATATCATTCACTTCAACCGGATTTATTGTATTTGAGGCTGTAGTCAGATTAAGACTTTTAACCTGTGCGGCAGTTGCAGCATCAAAGTCTACCCCGGTAATTTTCATAAATTTTGTCGTGTTCTTTATAATAAAATTATCGACTGTTTTTTCATTGCTTCCGGGATATTCATTGTTTTTGGTGGTTGTGGCAGTTCCGTCCATCGCGTAAAGTCGCACTGTGGCGTTAGTAGTACCACCCATAATATAAAACTTCATATCGATATTATCTTCCTGTTTTTGATAAACATCATCGAAAGTATAAGTTTTCATGTCCTTCATTGAAATCAGCGCATAAACGCTATCTGTGCTTAAGGCAGAGTTGTTTGTGAAATTCTGACTTCCGGCGATCATGCTTTCTACATAATCGAAGCCGTCTGTTATAACTGCAGCCTGCACGTTTGACCATAAAACTACTGTTATAAAGCTAAGTAAAAAGTGTAATTTTCTCATAACCATAAAATTTTGAAGTGAATAATTTATTTATAACTGTTTTTATTTTAATACATTAATTGTTTCTGTAAATCCTAACTGCATTTAAGGCAGGTTCTCCTTTTTGTTTTTTAAATTGTATCAAAAGACCGTCATTGTTTTTTACATCAATTTCAATTTTTTTGATGATTGCTTTGGCAAAGCCACATTCATTAACCATGTTAAAACTTTTCAAAACTTCACTACCGTTGATAAGCACATCAAAAACTCTTTCCGAGTATTTATTTTTACCGGCCGTATTCGAACCTAAGTTGTAGATCAGGTTTTCTTGTTGCTTATCCGTTTCGAGTTCAGCCCAATAAAAATAAATTGAATACTTTCCATCAGGAACATCCGCTTTAAATGCATCCAGATTTATCCTTTGCGTTTGAAAGACAGGATTATTGTCAGTTCCGTAGATGTCGATATCAGTTCCGAGCATCGTTCCAAAATTTGTTTCCCTGCGATACGGACGTCCACCAATGTATCCCCAGCTTCCTTCCTTGTATTCCTGTTCAGGAAGCCATATCATTTCTGCCTCTCTGTCTTCAAAATAACGGTGTGAACCAAGCATCACATTAATTTCAGTGAAAGGATTAAGCGTGTCCTTTAAGTTGTACGGAATAAGTTTAAAGTTCACACGAATCTGATCCCGAATTATTTGTCCATCTTTACTACCGACCGCTTCAATAGTATTTTCCCCATGTCTGAATGGAATTTTAAACTCTGCAAAACAATCTGTAAAGGCCCTTTTACCAATGCTTTTACCATTTACCAATACTTCTGCTTCAGGCAAATTTGAAAAAACAGGTATGAATTGTTCACAGAAATCACTGTTAATATCAGCAACACCTCCCCGGGTTTTCCATTCTCTGTTTCCAATCAGTAAGGTTGGTTTTTTGCTAAATGAGGCTTTGTAGAACAAATACGTGTCTTTTCTTTCTCTGTTCAGTCCAGTCAGTCCTTTATTATTCACATGAGGAACTACATCTATACGCTGTTCGGCATAAAAATCATTGAAATTCCACACATTAAATCCAGCAACAAAAGGCCGTTTCATCATTTCTTTTAAATAATGTCTGTGGTATATTATCCCGTATTCCTGTGAGAAATCGAATCGCTCCGAGTCAAAAGAATGCAACCTTGGATCGACACCAGGACCGTATTCAGTCACAAGCAATATTTTACCAGGATAAGCTGTCGGCATTCGATCCAGCAGTCTTTGAAATTCATTAAGATCTGGTTCATACCAACCCTGATACAGATTCCAACCCATAATCATGGGGATTTCTGTTAGTTTGGCCTTTTCGTAACGTTCAGGCGCATTATGGTAAGCCATCATCGTATAGCGGGATGGATCTTCCTGGCGAATGGTATTATCCAGAGAAAGAGCAACCTTATGTACAGCCGTATAGTATTTTTTCAATTGTTCCTGATCCATATCGGGTTGACGAAGGAGCACTTCGTTCATATATCCCCATATGATTACTGAAGGATGGTTAAAGTTCTGCCAGATCATTTCCTTGACCATATTCACCGAATTGTCCAGAAATTCCTGAGAATCAGTGATCTCATTGACTACCGGAATCTCTACTGAAGCCACAATTCCCAATTTGTCACACATCTCCAGTATAACAGGATCCTGCGGATAATGGGAAATACGAAGAAAGTTAATTCCCATTTCTTTCAGTGTAAGAAGATCTCGTACATGCATTTCATCCCGTAAGGCATTCCCTTTAGCTAAATAATCCTGGTGACGGTTGCTCCCTTGCAACTTCCGATATTTTCCATTGAGAAAGAATCCTTGTTCAGGATCAAATGTAAACCAACGCAGTCCGAAAGTGGTTGAAACTTCATCGATTAAATTTTTCCCTGATTTGTCGTATATGCGTGTATATAAGGTGTATAGCTGTGGGTTGTCAATGTCCCATAAAACCGGACTCTCAATAGCAATTTTCTTGTTTGTTGCTGAAAATGTACTGTTGGGTTTTAGTAATAAATTATTCCGGTTGGATTTAATTTGTTTTCCCGAAGGAGCATAAATAGAGTTTTCAATAATAATTTTTTCCGGAACGGATGATTCATTACTTATCAACGAATTAATTTCTACAGTAGCTTCATTTTCTGAAACAACGGGTGTTTTAATATATACACCTCCCGAAGCGAAATGATTGGTGGTAATGTGTATTTTATTTGAAAATTCTAAATACACATCCCGGTAAATTCCTCCATAAAATGTGAAATCAGCCGATAGGGGAGGGATATTGACATTATGTTTATTGTCAATCTTGATTGCGATGGTATTTTTTGTTCCAAAACGCAATAAATGACTGATATCAAAGCAAAAGCGTGTATATCCACCAATATGATGACCAGCAAACTGACCGTTAATATATACTTCGGTTTCCTGATTAGCCCCTTCAAAATAGATGAGTACATTTTTGTTTTCATATATTTTATCCACAAAGAGCTGTTTCCGATACCAGGATGGTCCACGATAATATCCCGGGATTTCATCGTCTCCATCCAGGTTATTATAAGTATGAGGAATGTTGACGATGCTCCAGGAGGTGTCGTTAAAATCTTCAGTGGCCGGATCATCTTGTTTTGTCTTTTCAAAACGCCAGTTATCATTGATGGTATATCTTACCCTGACTTCTGCTATCGTGTTTAAACAAAAAACCGCAAACAATAATAAAATAACTTCTGTTTTTTTCATAAACTCCTTTGTTAAAAACTCAATGAAATTTCTTCTCCTGTGTATTTAATTTCTCTTTCAACAGGATTCTCACCGGGTAAATACAACTTAATAAAAAATGTTACGGTATCAGGCATGTTTTTATACAGCCCACTCCTTTCCGATAAAATCAACTTTTTTTCAGCTTCTTTCCACTCAATTTTAGTTTCAGCATATTCTCCGTTTTCATACCGGTAACTATCTCCTTCATCGTCGTACCAAAGGAAGGAAGCATCGGAGCCACCATAAATCCGAATTTCCAGTTTGTCATCCGGGACTTCTGTCGTATATTGCTTTTCCCTCTTACTCAGAGGCAATATGGAACCTCCTTTCACATAAAGAGGCATAATATCGATTGGGGTTGGTATCGTATCTGTCTTTCCTCCCTGTATAGTCTCGTTTGTCCAGAAGTTAAACCAGTAAGAAGCATCATGTTCAGGAAGATAGGTTGCCGTCAGATTACCTGCAGATTCGGGTGTAAGCACAGGACGTACAAGCAAAGCATCACCGAACATGTAGGCATTGTCAATTTCGTGTGTGTTGACATCATGTCCAAAATCCATCACCAAAGGCCTCATTAATGTATAGCCATTCACAGAGACCTGATGTGAAAGTGAATAAATGTAAGGGATAAGACGATAACGTAGTTTGATGTATTTTAATTGAGTGTCGTAATATGGAGAACCAATATCACCGAATTGCCAGATTTCACGGGGAACGTTAGTGCCATGTGCCCTGAACAGAGGTGAAAAAGCTCCGAACTGAAACCAGCGGGTATATAATTCTTTATATTCATCATCTTTTAATCCTTCCGGATAGTTGCCTCCACGTTCAGTCACGAAAAAACCTCCGATGTCAGATGTCCAGTAAGGAATCCCTGAGACAGACAAATTCAGTCCAGCAGTAATTTGTTTATGAATATTTTCCCAAGATGCCGGCACATCGCCCGACCAAACTGCAGTGGCGTAACGTTGCTGAGAAGCGAAGGCTGAACGGGTTAAAATAAAGACTCTTTTTTCATCATTTTCTTTTCTGAGTTTTTCGGATAAAAACTTAGAAAGCTCTAACGAATACACATTTAAATAACGATGAAAAGATCCCATATAAGTTTGGCCTGCAGATTTTGTTTTTTCTTCCTGTTTTCGTTGCGTGAAACCTTCTTTGAAAGAAGGTTCCGTCGCATCCATCCACCACGCATCCACCCCTTTGTTATATAATCCGTCTTTCAGGTGTTTCCAGAAAATTTCCCTGGCCTGAGGGTTGTAGGTGTCAAAAACTTTATATCCGGCCCAGGTGGGTTCATCAAACAAAGCTCCTGCCTGTTCCAGCTCTTTATAAACAGCCGTTTGAGGACCAAACCCCGGCCAAACAGAAATCATGTACTTTACACGATAGTTATTCTGCAGTTTTTCAATTTCTTCACGAGCGTTCGGGAAAGTGAGGGAATCAAAATCCAACGCATTCCAATGTGATTTATCGCCCCAATATTCCCAGTCCTGAACAATATTATCCAGAGGGATATTTCTTTTACGGTATTCACTCACAACCTGCGCAATTTCTTGAAATGATTTGTATCTTTCCTTCGATTGCCAGAAACCAAATGCCCATTTAGCAAACATTGGAACATCACCGGTAAGTTTCCGATAACCCCTTACTACCTCATCCATATCTTCTCCATACACAAAATAATAGTCAGAAGCATCGCCTACTTCAGAATTAAATGAAAAACCATTGCGATCATCCTTGAAAGTGGTAGATGAATAATTATCCCAAAGCAATCCGTACCGATTGGTTGACACGAGAAAAGGATTCACAATATCCATGTTTGCCTGTAAAAGCAAAGCAGTTTTATTGCGATAATTCATAACACCATCCTGATATTGTCCCAGTCCGTACAGGGCTTCCTGACTGGTGGGAATGAAACGCTGTATGACATTGAAACAGGATTCTCCGGCTACTTTCGTTCTCCTGAAGAGTCTTGCCTGTTTAGGCTTTTCCCTCAATAATACAGCTCCGGTAAAGGTTTCATAGAAAGAAAATGCGTTATCTTTTTTGTTATAGCAAACGGTAATTGAGTCAGTCGTAAATGTGTATCCGTTTTTACCTTCAAAGATTTTGAAATTCCGATATACAGGTTTATTTTTATCAACAACAAGCCGTTTGGTAACAAGGGTATCTTTTTCGGGATAAGACAAAATACGAACAATCTCAGGAGAGAAAAATTCCAGATTATACTGTATTCCTTTAGCAGCAAAAGCAGCACCTTTTGCTGTTCTTTTAATTTCTTGTTTCAGATCCTTTTGTTCATATATTGCATAATCCAATACAATATTTTTGATTATTCCGTCCCCTGAGAATTTATAAGAAGCCTTGTCCTGTAAGTAGGATATATTTCCTTTGAAAAGTTTTACCCTTGCTGTTTTCCACTTTTTAGTGTTATCCTTTTTTATTGAGGCAATAACTTCAAAAAGATGCTTTGGTTTTCTATCAGTTTGAGAAGTTAGCAGAATATTCTGAAAGCCATCATCAAAATATTCAAAGCTTATGTACCCTTCATAATAATTATGATCTAACTTATCACGTGTCGTCTGATCAAGGTAAATACCGACTTCTTTTTTCAGATTATATTGTCCCTGTTCATGAACGCCCTCAATTTTAATGTCGGATGCGTTTAACTCAATTTTTTCTTCACTTATCTTTCGATTGATCTTCTTTAATTTACTTTCGATGTTTTTTAGTTTGGCATTAGCATCTGCATATTTTCCTTTGCCGATTAATAATGCTGCATCATCCATTTCTTTTTGAGGAAACAAAGAAGTCTCAAAGCCACAGGCCAGCAAGAATTTCCATTGTTTTTTTGCCATAAACAACCGAAGAGGCAAATCAAGTCCTTTTTCATCAGGGGTTTCATTTTTAAACCGAGCTGCATATTTCAGCGTGGTTTTTAATTCCCGGTTTCCATTTTCTATTGTAGGTTCAATTTCGTGTCCTTCTGTGTAATCACTCCAGGAGGCGATAAAAACCATATCCAGTTTGTTTTTGCTCTCTAAGTTAAACTCCCACATTTTTCGGTAAGTCTCACCTTCGGCCCGTGGTATATAAAAGAAATGCGACCTTCCCCAGCCGGCACAGCCTCTGTTGTCCATTCCCGGCATTACAAATCCCGATTTAATCCGATAGCCGGACTCTTCATTATTCCAGATAAGATCACGAAACGGTTTCATAAATTCTATCACATCATCTTGTGTAGCATAATGATCCCAGTAAGGATAAATGCCATCGATTGGTCTTACACGTGCCGGCAACCATGCAGTGGGAACTGCACCTAACTTAATCCATTGATCAATTTCATTGCTTTCTGTCGAGGGAATATAAACATCATTTTTTAATTTTCCCCACTCAGCCCAACGGCGCAAAGGCACAGGCGCTTTCATTGATTCCGGTATTACAAGTTGACGATAAATCCATTCATACTCTTCAGGCGTAGCACCCGGTCCGAACAAATAAAAAACAGGTTGTCCTTTCACAATCGGCGCTGTGGTAGCCGAGAAAACGCTATCGATAAGATATTGATAGCATTGTACATAATATGCGGTTTTCTTTTCCCTTGTGTTAATCTCAGGCTGACGTTTGGTAATCCAGTCGTAGTACAACCACCCATCGCACCAGTTCACCCCAATTTCAAAATCATACTTTGCTGCGACATGCTGCATTGCTTTCAACCACCCATCATTCTCATGTCCTGTAAATCCCCATTCAATGAAGAAACCGTCTATCTTGGCTGTTTTTGCCGATAATATCTGATACTCGATGTAATCCGGATCCAAATTAGAATGCATCCCTATCTGAGGATAAGCAACTGCAGCAATCTCATGTTGACCATTATCTGAAACATTATCAGCATTGTAACAGAGAGTTTTCTTTTCTGTTTTTGATTGTTCAGTAGAAGCATAGTAAGCCCACCTGCCAAGCATACCATCATGTTCTCTGGTATATCGTACACCATGGTAATCAGCATAAACTTTCTTCCCGTTACCCGCATAAAGAAAAGCTGATGCAAGTATGAACAGACAGGATAACATTATGAGATTTTTTCTTTTCATTTATCAAATTAAATCAATGAATAAATTTTGATGTATGACGAAAGCTTTCACCGGTAACAGATATAATATAGACTCCATGTTGCCAGCCGGATATATCCACTTCTGTTTTACCATCGGAAAAATTACCGGTGAATACATTTTTCCCACTTGCAGTGAATATCTGCAATATCGCATCCTGATACAGAGGTTGCTTCACATCAACACATAAATTATTTCCTTTAAGATAACTTGTTATTACATACTTATCGCTGAACAATGCAGATTCTGAGTTTGGATCATCAGGGGTAAAAACCGTGAATTCAAAACTTATATTCCTTATTTTTGAAGATTGAGAAGCATCTCCATAAAATGAAATGTCGCTATCAAGAGGTTGACCATTATATTTTACATTTTCCTTAAATAAGCGAATTTTCGCATTAGTCCATTGCTTTAGTCCTTTATCTTTAATTTGCGCTACGAACTTGAATATATCGTATGGTTGACGGTCGGTACCCGACACAATGTTTGTATTGCGCCCCCAGGTATCATCCCAGTATTCATAGGTCATATATCCTTCATAGTTTTTTGAAGCCAACTCTTTTTTTAAGTTTTCATTTTGAATGGTAATACCTGTCCGGCTACCGGATAAAATATACTCATTATTTTCATTTTTTAATCCGGTAATTGTTATCTGCGTACTGTCAATTGTATATTTATCCATTCTTATACTGCTTTCAATAGTAATAAAATCTTGTTTTACCTGTTGAACCAGCATATTTGCTTCGACATATTTTTTATTGCTTATTTTTTGTGCAATTTCATCCAGGATAAGCTCCTTTCCCTGAGGATTAACTCCGCATTGTTGAAAAAAGAGAAGCTTTTTCCTCAACAGGAATAACTCATAGCTGAGATTAATTCCAGATTCATCATAATTAGCTTCTCCTTTAAATTGAGATGCATACTGCAAAGTTGTGGTTAATTCCCGGGAACCATTCTCGATAGTAGGTTCAATTTCATGTCCTTCGGTATAATCACTCCAGGAGGCAATATAAACCATATTCAGGTTATTTTTATTTTGCACATTGTACTCCCACATTTGCTTATAAGTATTCCCGTTTTCTCTGGGGATAACATACAGTACCCCTGTAGAACTCCAACCTGCGCAACCGTAATTATTCATACCCGGAGCAACAAAACCCGCCAAAGGTGTGAACCCCATAGTCCAGACATCATCATTAAAGGCTTTCAGAAATTTGATACAATCATCTGCTGTTGCATATTTATTGAATCCGGGGTATATTGTTCCGGCACTTCGTATCCGTTCCGGCATCCAGGAAGTAGGTACCACGCGGTTGTTGTTTATCCACGTTCCTGCCTGCGTAACCGGAGATTTAGGGGTGTATACGCCACTGACCAAAGAAGGACTCAGTGTAGTGCGCATAATAACCTGAGGAAACTTATTGCCGGCTGTTACGGGATAATTTTCAGGATAAGTATAAGAGTAATTTCTTACAGTACTGAATTCACTTTCCGTAAAACCATCGTGAAATAAATAAAACAATGGTTTCCCGTTTACAAGAGGAGCTGTAGGGCCGGAAAAAACATTATCAATGAGATATTGCATGCAGGATAAGAAATACTGAACCTTCTCGGCTCTGGTACCAGGATACCAGTTTTTATTCATCAACCATCCGTCACAAATATTGACACCCACTTCAAAATTATATTTTCGGGCTACTTCCTGTATCTTTTGCAAAAGCGCATTAGACCCATGATCTACATATCCCCACTCAACAAAGAAACCGTCGATTCCGGCAGATTTTGCGCTCAATATCTGATATTCAATGTAATCAGGGTCGAATTGCGACTGCATTCCAACCAAAGGATAGTTTGCAGCAGCAATTTCATGTTGACCATTAGATAAAATCAAGTCCGGATTATATGTAACCTGTTTAACACCGGTAGCGTTATTAGTTAACTGTGAATAATATCTCCACTCTCCGAATTCGCCATCGTAAACCCTGGTTTTTCTTATCCCATGATAGTCGGCATACACTTTCTTTTGTGAGAAAATGAACGGTTTGTTCAATATTAATACAACCAACAAAACTATTACCTGTACTCCTCTCATATTTTTTAATCTTATCATCTATTGTTTGGGAAATTTAATCGCAACCTTTATAATACGAGCAGTGGGATTGACCTCTATTACCTTTTCATCTGAAAGAATTTTCATTATACCTACTCTTCCCCCTCCGGCAGCAGATGTACTTCCTGTTTTAAATGCCAGTACATCTCCCACATTAAAGGGATTTACATTGTTAGAGACAATATTAGATGCTGGGATGTCACGTGAAATAGACGCAGCTGTGGCATTATCAAAATCAAATCCGGTTAACTTCAATAATTTGGTTTGATTTTTTACTCCTAGATCCATGACTGTTTTACCTCCTGATCCTAGGAATTCGTTACTTTTGGTACCTGTTCCTCCATCAATGGAATACATACGCAATACAGCGCTGCCGCCAAATACATAGAATTTTAGGTCTACATTAGAAGCATTTGTGTTGTTTTCCAATGCATAATCAACAGAATACGTTTTCATATCTTTTAGTGATATAAGAGCGTATACGCCGGGATATGCAGCCAGCCCATTTGATAAAATATGGCTGCCTACCGACAACGAAGCTATAAATTGCATATTGACAATCGCGGTTATTGTCTTTTCTGTAACTTTATCAACATGATCGGTAACAACAAACTTAATTCTGGAAGTTTCGTTTGTAAATGTAACATTCGGGCTAATATTCAATGATAAGGGCTTGTCAGGATAGTTCAATGTATTCACGAGTGTCTCACCGGCCTCTTCAACGCGGTATATTCTTACTTGTTTAATACCCCTGAGCGATTCCATTTTCACCTGAACCGGTTTGGTTTCATTTTTATCTGCAAAAATGGTATCTTTCACGAATGTTACTGCTGGTGGTGCAGGAGTCATGTATCGTACAGGCAGTGTTTCAATACGGACATTATCATAAACATCAGTAACCTTTACTTTAAACCCTTTATCTCCTTCTTTGTAGTTGATCTGTTGTTCAAAAGCATACGTTTTTTCATTTTCAGTAAAATCGATTGGAAATCCATACTGAAGCTGGCCTTTTTCAGAAACCAAATACATGACAAGATTTTTTAACCCGGCTTCAGAATTTACAGTAAATCTGGTTAACGGCATAGGACCTCCAATCAATTCGTCGTAAACAATAATTTCGGGATCGAAAGTTACTGTTGGGGCTTCTTTAATATCGACAACTCCTAATGGAATTGTCTCTGTTGTTTTTCTGTCCAGCTTATCGATAGCTTCAACAATAAAAGATTTATAGCTGGGATTGTAATTAAGCTTTTCCGCCAAACTATAAGCTTTTTCATTAAAAAACTCCGTAATAGTTTTGTACTCTATGATTTCTTCTTTCGTTTCTATTCTCATTACAACTTTCTTTAAGCCGGCTTCCGATTGAATAACAGCGACTATAGGGAGATTATCTGCTTTATTAAGATCTGCTTCTATACTGTCAAATGCGAATTTTACAACCGGCACACTCAATGAAGGGTCGATGATCTCCACAGGATCTTTACAACCCATCATCAATAACCCGATGGAAAGCAATAAAATATAAATACTCTTGTTCATAATATCGTTTTTTATCAAAATTTACTTAACTATCTTTTATAATAACAGAAAGCATCAAAAACATGGATTACCCCATTAGTTGGCATAATATTACTTGTAACTGCCAGTCTCATGTAAGAGCTGCCGTTGCTTCCGGTGTCATTAACCACCACTTTACCAGCATCTGCCTGCCATGGGTTTTTTCTTGTCAACATTGTCATCAAACCTTCTTCCCCCTTTAATAACGTTAGTACATACATCGGTTCTACTTTTAATTGATGATATGAACTGTATTCTCCATCAACTAAATGGTATTCTATTAACTTCTTAACTGAAGCTTTATCACATTCAGTAATATCAGTAGCACCGGGAAACCTGTCCTGCATATAACTTTTCATAGCGACATTAGTAAGCGCCAAAAAAGTGTATTTTGTTTCAGTTTGGGTAAAATACGCTTTCATGTCAGTATATTCTACCGCACTCATAAAGATTGAAAATAAATCAGTACGGGTTTCAAAATACTCCCATGCAGTCATGTTAACATGAGGATCCATTACGGAACTTTCGTACTCATAGTCACTTTGCAACTCCAGAAAACAACCTGTCATTGTCAGACTAAGAACTGTCGTTAATAAAACTTTTTTTATAAATGTTTTATACATAATCTATTTATTTATATAGGTTAATTGCTGTAATATGAGTTTTGCACTAATTTCGGGTTTTCGTTGATATGCGAAAAATGAATAGGGAACAGTTCATTCCCATCATGCTCCATGCCATTAATTGGTTTCATTGTTTCTTTCCAGCGGTTACTTCTCAACAAGTCAAACCAACGGCGACCTTCGCCAACCAACTCAACTTGACGTTCATCCAGAATAAAATTTATTATGTCATCTTCGGAACCAAAATCCATTGAGGTGGGGGTAGGCAATCCAGCCCTGTCTCTTACTTTTTTCACTAAATCCAGCGCTTCTTCCCATTTTCCCATGTAAACTTTTGCTTCAGCCTGCAGTAGTATCATATCGGAATAGCGATAAATGGGGTAGGCTACCTGGCATGTCTTATTTAAAGTGGTACTGATAGTGCCCCCAATAAATTTATTTAACTCCCATCCATTTTGGTAATTTTGGGCGATGATGTTTTTACGTTTGTCGGCGTTATCTAATTTAGCAAGAAAAGCATTTGATAGTACGCAAGCACGATTTCCTGCTCCTGTAAACCATTGATACATATAGCTGTATCCATCACTTCCCACCTCATCCATGTTGAAGTGAATTAAGAAGATCAACTCTTTAGTGGTGTATTCATCATTTTCAGGCGTATTATCAGAAGCCTTACCATTCAACTCTTCAACAAACACTTTTCTCCAGGTAGCTATATCTGAATCAAAGCCAACAAAAATCGCTGTATTGTTATTTACCTTGTAGTTAGTGATCTTTGTGATTGTTTGATCCGCCATGTTGTAATCTTTTAACCACATATATACATCGGCCATAATTGCCCATACACCACAGATGGAAATGCGTTTTCTTTCCAGATTTTTAACCCTGTCCATCAGATTTTCAGCTTTCTTTAAATCTTCGAGAATAACGTTGAGCAAAATATAATTTCTGTCCGTGCGCTCTTTGTAAATAGCATCGCTGAATTTTTCATTTGGCTCTGTAAAGAGAGGAACATCTCCCCAAACTCTCACGGCATAAAAATACCCCAACGCACGCATGGCATAGGCTTGTCCTAAAAAATCATTACGTTCAGCAATAGAAGGCATGTCGATATCCGGTAGATATTTGATAGCCAGATTAGCCTGATTGATCATTTTATACAGATCAGTCCATCGTGTCGAAGGATGATCAGTGGTCATAAGATTTTTGATGACTCTTTCCTGATTGGTAGCCGAGGGAGCTCCCGGCAAAACATTATCAGATCTGAATTCTCCCCAGTAAAAATAATTTTCCCGCATCGTCTGACGAAACAAACCATATATTTCATTTATTCCGGCTTTTGCGTCACGGGATGTTTTCCACATATTTTTTGCAGGAATTTCACTAACAGGCTCTTCATCCAAAAAAGAGCTACATGAAGTAAACCAGCTGATCAGAAAAAAAACACTGAATGATAAAATTATCTTTTTCATATTTCAATTAGAAATTTACTGTTAAACCTAAACCAAACTCCCTTTTCTTAGGATACCTGTATGTATCTTTCCCTATTTGTAAAGGATTATCCGTTGAAAACTCCGGATCAAACCCCTTATAATTTGTCCATGTCAGAGCGTTATTAATATATGTGTACAAATTCAAACTACTCAATTTTAGTTTTTTTACAACCTGCTTTTGAACATCATAAGAAATACGGATATTTTGCAACCTTATAAAGGAACCATCTTCCACATAGAATGAATTCGCATAACGGGCATTGTTAAATTCATCGTTGTATGGTCGGGGATACATAGCATTATCTCCCTGTTTCAACCACATGTTATGGATAACATCAGGGGCAGGTGTTGTACCTGTGAATTTAAACTCATTACGTGTGTGTTCTGCAGCATTATAGATTTCTCCTCCTATTGAATAATAGAGAGCAACAAACAAACTGAAATTCCTGTATGAAATTTGTGTGTTCAACCCTCCTGTAATAACAGGCATGGCGTTTCCAATAAGCATACGATCGTTGTCGTCAATGACTCCATCTCTGTAATTTTCGGGTTCTTCCCAGTTAATATCTCCCCCACGGAATGCTTTACCGTTAGGTAATTTCTTTTGGTTCACATTACCCGGATATTCTTCTCCATTCAATAAATATTTGTTTTGGAATATTCCATTCTCAAAAACAGGAGTTAACTGTTCCCATTGTTCGGTAAAAGCATTTGATTCATTATATTGAAACACTCCCAGGTTTTTATAACCATAGAAATCACCGATTCTTCCACCTTCCTGCATCCACCAAAGATCTCCTTCAATGTATGATTTACCATCGGACAGCTTTTCTATTTTATTTTCATTGTTTGAAATGTTGAACGAAACATTCCATTTTAAGTCTTTAGAACGGATAATATCTCCTGAAATCATCAACTCAATTCCTTTGTTGCTCATTTCGCCCACATTGGTTTTCATGTACTCAAATCCTGATTCTTTAGGTAACTGGTAATTAGCAAGCAACCCATCAGTGTATTTGTAGTAATAGTCAGCCGTAACAGTTAATCTGCCGTTGAAAAAGTTTAAATCTAGTCCCGTGTTAAATTGTTTCGTTTCTTCCCATTTCAGATTATCTTTACCTATCCTGGAAGCAGAAACTCCACCAACGCCATCGTAAATCATACTAGGTACGTATGAATATACGTAGTCATAATTACCAATGGATTCATTTCCTGTTATACCGTAACTTAATCTCAATTTTCCATCCTCAAGTCCGGGTTTTAGAATACTCATAAAGTTTTCATCTGAAAAACGCCATCCTGCTGATAATGAAGGGAAATTACCCCATTTATTGTTTTTTGCAAAACGAGAAGAACCATCACGACGGATATTAGCTGTGAACAAATATTTACTTTTGAAATCATAAGTGGCACGTGCAAACATGGAAGCGATGGAATGACCTGTAACCCAGGAACCTGTTGAGCCTAAGTCAAGATTAGCCGAGAATGCATTCATCGTATAGATAAAATCAGTCGAAGAATTTCGTCCAACAAGCGTTTCACCTTCAAATCCCCAACGTTGGGCACTAACACCGGCCATTGCAGTGAAATTGTGATCACCCCACTTTTCTGCAAATGAAAAATAATTTTCATTCATCCAGTTCCAGTTAAGATAATTATAAGATGCTCCTTCATTATTTTTTTGCCATTCGTCAGTTATAATACTCGGGACCATTCTTTTTCTTTTATCCAAATAAAAATTAGCATTCACATTGGTTCTGAATTTTAAATTCTTTGTGACGTTAAACTCGAAAAACTGGAAAAAGTTAGCCTTGTATGAATCTGTAAAATCAGTCAGATAATTAATTTGTGCAATTGGGTTTTTTTGTCCGTTAAATACACCTACTAAAGTCCCATCGGGATAATAAGTGGAAAAATAAGGTCTTCTGCTTAACATCCAACGGAGCAAGTCACCCTCATTAGTTCCTTTCTTTTTTGAGTATGTTAATGAGATTCTGCTTCCGACATTCAGCCATTTATTGGGGTTATAATCCGTGTTTACACGGGTTGTCAAACGATTAAAACTTGTGTTTGGAATTATTCCCCTTTCATCATAATATCCTGTGTTGATAAAATATTTTAATTTGCCTTCTCCGCCGCCAAAACTGACGTCCACCTGATCTTTTTGTCCTATTTTAGTGACCATGTCGATATAATCATTGTCAACATTAAAGAAAACATTTAAGGAATCTCTTATCATTTGTATACTCTCATCTGCGTTTCCCATCATGTTATTTGAAAGAAAATATTCCCGGCGAAGAACATCATAAAGCCTTCTTTCTTCTCTGTTTGCCTGTGGGAGTTTGTGAGATAATGCACCCCATGAATGATTGTATTTGACATTAATGTGGGGTTTCCCTTTTTCTCCGCTTTTTGTTGTGATGATAATCACCCCATTAGCTGAACGCGAACCATAAATAGCAGCCGAAGCAGCGTCTTTCAGTACCTCCATAGATGAGATGTCGCTTGGGTTAACACCATCAATATCTTCCATAGGGATGCCATCGACTATATACAGAGGTTTTACTCCCTCTGATGAGAATGTGGAAGTCCCTCTGATTTTTATAGATGATCCTTCGCCTGGCTGTCCTGATCCTGAAACTATTTGAACTCCGGCAATCTGACCCTGTAAAGCGTCAAATACATTGGTAGGAATTTTTTGTTCGATCTCGTTACTCGAGAGTGACGAAATTGCTCCCGTAACATCTCGCTTTCTCATTGTACCATATCCTACCACCACAACCTCATCCAGTTGTTTCGACGATTCAAACAGTGTTATTTTCAGGGATGTGGCATTTGCTTCAACCTCTTTGGTAACATAACTTAAAAAAGATACAACCAAAACAGTTCCTTTTTTTGAAACAGTCAGGTTGAATTTTCCATCTATATCGGCAATTGTACCAACACTTGTTCCTTTTTCAACGATATTCGCACCAACCAGGGGCATTCCCGACTCATCTTCTACAACACCTTTTACAACAAAACCGGTTGTATATTGGGCGTTGAGAATTATAGGGAATGCACAAAAACTTAGCAATATAAAGAATGCTTTTATTTTAAATATCTTCATAATGTGACTTTTATTGTTAACCATGTTTAATTCATTATAAAAATGTATCATGAGCTGTTTCTGAGGAACTACTTCCTCCACATGCCAGACATTTCTTCCAGTGTTTTTCCTTTTGTTTCGGGAACTATTCTCCAGACAAACAAGGCGGAGAGAACAGACATGATACCATACAATATGTATGTAAACGGAACGCTGAAGGATGCCAAAACCGGGAATGTAGATGAAACGATAAAGTTGCTGATCCACTGAGCCGCAACAGCTATTGCAACTGCCTTACCCCGTATCGTATTTGGAAATATTTCAGAAATCAATACCCAACAGATAGGACCCCATGACATCATAAACGAGGCAGAATAAATAATGATAAATATAAGCGTTCCGACACCTATAGAGTCATAATACGCCAGCAGGCCAATGACAAACATACCAATAGCCATTCCAACAGAACCGATAATAAGTAAGGGCTTGCGTCCGAATTTATCTACCGTAAAAATAGCGATCAATGTAAAAATGATGTTTACAAAACCCATAATCACGGTTTGCCACATGGCAGCATCATTACCAAATCCTAAGCTCTTGAAAATGGTAGGAGCATAATACAGAACCACATTAATCCCTACAACTTGTTGAAAAACAGACAACAAAACGCCAACAATAAGTACCTTCCAGCCATAAGCTAGTATCTTACTTTTCTTTTCATTCACTGTTTCTCTGATGTCATTCAGTACTGATTTAGCTTTACTGAGTCCGTTTATTTTGGTAAGAATATGCAGAGCCTTCTCTTCATGACCTGACAACACGAGATAGCGAGGTGTTTCCGGAACTAAAAATAGCATTACACCGAACAGCGCTGCAATAATTGACTCAGAAGCAAACATATAACGCCAACCAATGGTGTTTATCCATTCCACTTCTCTACCTTTTACAATAAAAAAGTTAACAAAATACACTATCAACATACCAAATATTATCGCAAACTGATTCCAGGATACCAATTTCCCTCTGATTTCAGCGGGTGCTACTTCTGCAATATACATTGGACAAATGGCAGAAGCCAGCCCCACTCCAAGACCTCCAATAATTCTGTATATATTAAAAGAGACCAATAATGTGGAAACAGATGTGTTTTCTGAAAAAAACACTGCTTCGGGGAAAGCGGATCCAAGAGCAGAAATTAAAAAGAGTAATGCTGCAAGCATTAACGACTTTTTACGTCCAAATCCGGATGCCAGTATTCCTGAGACAGCACTTCCGATAACACAGCCTAACAATGCACTGGAAACCGTTGCTCCATGATAAAAGTTAGCCAAATCGCCATAATTCATTTCATTAATATGAAAAAATACTTTTATCGGATCTACAGCTCCCGAAATGACGGCAGTGTCATATCCAAAGAGCAATCCTCCTAAAGTTGCTATCAATGTAATGCTGAATATGTAAAACTTATTTGTGCTTTTTGAGGTCATGATGCTATTATTTATTATGTTTTGTCAGCATTAAATATACATGTTCACAATTGCCTCGTATAGTTCCTGTTTCCCGCTAATCATGTCAGGTTCTTTTCCTGATTTAATTGCATAAATACGCATATCCTCCAACGAAAGGTTACCTTCTTCAAACTCTTTTCCTTCCCCACTGTCAAATGAGGCATACCGTTGTTTTAGCATACTCAGATAAGGAGATTTCTCCAAAATTTCTGCTGCAACCTCAAGAGATCTTGCAAATGCGTCCATACCAGCAATATGTGCAATAAAAATATCTTCCGGATCAGTAGAATTACGACGGGTTTTTGCATCAAAGTTTGTTCCTCCTCCCTGCAAGCCTCCCCCTTTTAAAATCACTAACATTGCCTGTGTCAGTTCATAAACATCAACCGGAAACTGGTCAGTATCCCAGCCGTTTTGATAATCACCTCTGTTTGCATCAATGGAGCCGAGCATTCCGGCATCAACGGCACACTGTAATTCATGTTCAAAAGAATGACCCGCCAGTGTAGCATGATTTACCTCTATATTCAGTTTGAAATCCTTATCCAGGTTGTGTGCACGTAAAAAACCAATAACTGTTTCTGCATCAAAATCATATTGATGTTTTGTGGGTTCCATCGGCTTCGGTTCAATTAGAAAAGTCCCTTTAAATCCTTTCGAGCGGGCATAATCACGCGCTTTTGTCAACATCATTGCCAAATGTTCTTTTTCACGTTTCATGTCAGTGTTTAAGAGACTCATGTATCCTTCGCGACCTCCCCAGAAGACATAATTTTCACCAGACAATTCGATGGTGGCATCCAGGGCATTCTTAATCTGAACAGCAGCATAAGCTACACTGTTAAAATCAGGATTTGTTGCAGCTCCGTTCATATAGCGTTTGTGACTGAATACATTAGCAGTACCCCAAAGAAGCTTAATGCCGGTTTTTGCCATTTTTTCTTTTGCATAGCCAACTATAGCTTTCATATTTGTTTCGTATTCCTCGATTGAGTTGCCTGCATCAACCAGGTCTATATCATGGAAACAAAAATATTCGATACCGATCTTTTGCATAAATTCAAATCCGGCATCTAATTTTTGTTTTGCCCGCTCAAGTGGGTTATTACCATTATTCCACCGAAAATCTTTTGTTGCTTCTCCGAATGGGTCTGATGATTCGCTACAGAGGGTATGCCAATAAGCCATTGAGAACTTGAACCAGTCTTTCATTTTACGACCATAAACTGTTTTTTCTGCGTCATAATAACGAAATGCAAGTGGGTTTTTACTATCCTTCCCCTCAAATCTGATTTTTTCTATCTCTGGAAAATAAATCTTTGTTGTCATTTATGTTTTAAAATTTATATTGTTGTTAAATAGTTCTTTACATATATTTGAGCCATTGCCGGTATGCACTCGTAATAAGTTTGGTTTCTTCAGGTACAGGCACAACTTGTTCGATTTTTCTCAGTGATGAAAAGGCCTCATCTGTGTTTTTATAAATACCCAATCCTATGCCGGCTCCCCGTGCAGCTCCGATGGAGCCATCAGTATTATAAAGCTCAATAGTCGCACCTGTGACATTTGCCAGGGTCTGACGAAACACTGGACTCAAAAATAAATTCGCATAACCGGCCCGGATGGTGCGGGTTTCAATTCCAGATTCATTCATCATATCCATACCGTATTTAAATGAAAATGCAATTCCTTCTTGCGCCGCACGGATCAGATGTGCTTTGGTTGTCCGGTTGAAATCAATTCCATGAACAGAACATCCGGATTCTTTATTCTTGAGCATCCTCTCAGATCCATTGCCAAAAGGTAATATGCTCACACCCTCACTTCCAATTGGGACAGTCATTGCCAGTTCATTCATTCGCTCGTAATCCATATCTACCGGAGCAATATTGTTTTGCATCCATTTATTTAGTATGGCAGCACCGTTGATACACAATAGTACTCCCACACGTGTTTTATTTTTCGAGTGATTTACATGAGCGAACGAATTGACCCTCTGTTCAGGATCGTATTTCAAATCAGAACTTATTCCGTATACTACACCGGAGGTGCCTGCTGTTGCAGCAACTTCCCCGGGATGAAGTACGTTCAGCGATAAAGCATTATTCGGTTGATCTCCTGCACGGTATGCTACAGGTATTCCTTCGGGTAATCCTAACTCTGCTGCGACATCTGACTTTAGCCTTCCCTGTTCTCCGAAAACAGGAACAAGTTCCGGAACAATATTTTGATTAATTCCCCAATAATCAAAAAGAAATGACGCTTGCGTGTTTTTCTGAAAATCCCAGGATATTCCTTCCGACAAACCTGTTACTGTTGTGGAGGCCTTCCCTGTCATACGCATGGCTATATAGTCTCCGGGAAGCATGTAGTGACGTGTTTTTCTGAAAATATCTGGTTCATTGGTTTTTACCCAGGCTAATTTAGATAATGTAAAATTACCGGGAGAATTCAATAGATGCGTCAGACATGTTGATTCTCCAATAGCATTGAAAGCATGCTCTCCATAAGATACGGCTCTGCTGTCACACCAGATAATTGCATCCCGAATAGCTTGTTGATTGTCGTCAACCAACACCAAGCCATGCATTTGATATGAAATCCCGATGGCTTTTATGTTTTCAGGAGTTACATTCGACTTATTCAGTATAGCATGAGTAGTTTTTTTTAAATTATCCCACCATATATTAGGGTCTTGTTCTGCCCATCCGCTTTTCAGGGATTTAATATCCATTTCTTTTTTTGGGAAGAAGACGGAAGATACACATTCTCCTGTTTCAGCATTTATTAAACTCGCTTTAACGGAAGAACTTCCAAGATCATAACCAAGTAAATAAGTATCCTTCATTTATATTGTTTTTTACATCAGTGTTCGTGCGTTATAAAGACAATACGAATTTCTGTTTTCAGTTTGTTTTATTGACTACCACATTTTTTTTCTGTCAAACTTATATAGTCTCGCAGCTCTGTGAGGGACATTCTTTTCTACCTCATCCAATGCCACTACAAATGGCATTTGTGCTACCTTCTTTTGAAAATTGCGAATGTCAGAGCGAACCTGATGTACCGTATCATGTAAGGTTCTTAATTGAGAAATAGTGAATTTCCTGGGTAATAATTCAAAAAACAAACTCGGTTCTCTATCTAATTTATAACGTATGTGCTCAAGTCCCTTCCAGATGATTTCTTCATGGTCAAATGCCAGTCTCATTTTTTTTACTTCTTTCAAATCGTACCAATTTGCTTCTGTATTATCAGACAATACCTGAATTTTTCGATTAATCTTGATGAGAGCGACATATCCTACAGTTACAATTCTTTCAATTTTTAGTTTCATTGTATTTTCCAACCATAGAATGTCGCGAGGGTTTTTGGTTCTTTCCGGACTTCCGAAGCTATGAAACTGACTTAAATAAATATTTTTCAAGCCGGTTAGTTCATTTAAGATGCGTATGGCCGCATCGTCCAGATCTTCATCTTTTAAGATAATGCTACCTGGCAGTTTTTTGTCATTATACCATTCATTCGACTCTTTTATATTACGTTCGATCAAAAGCACTTTCAGCTTTTCTCCATCAAAACCAAATACAACACAGTCGACGGATACGTATGGGTTATAAATAGTCTCTGTATTCATTTTATTAAATTTTATGTGGCAAAAGTAATTTAATTTTCTAATATATATTTTTTATTAACCATGTTATAAAACATTAAATCAGATATTTAGATATTGTATTATGTACAATAAATAAGCATTGTCATATCGTATTTTATACAATAAGTTATTTTTGTTAATGATGGTGAAAAATGATACATGAAGCATGTTTGTTTGTAAGTACGACTTTTTTTTAAAAAAATAAAAGCTACAGTAAGCAATTTGAAAAAACAATAAAAATTTCCCAAGTGAAGTTAACAACAATTAACATTGTTTTTTGCGGTTTGGATGTCAAGTGATGTTTTTCTCACTTGTAAATAATGAAAAATAATAATGCTAAAGCTTGAGAGGAGAATAAAATAATAGAAAGGGATAGCCTCTTAATAAAATATGTTCTGCTATTCACTCTATTGATGAAAGTTGGTTATATCAACAAAATTTCAAAACCACCTTTTTCTTAGTTTGTAAAAATAAAAGGTATTTGATCTGAAATTTACATAAATTTATACGATGATGGGGTAGTTTTGTTATTGTGTTACTGAAAATAAACCTTAGTAAGCAGATAGAAGGTGATAAAAACTAATAATTTATTGGTAATTTTCAGAGGCTTAACCCGGTTGATATTGTTGTTGTGCTATCAGATCGAAATCTGCTTGATCAAATACTCTGGATACGACAATATTATGCCTTTCGCCGGAACTCCGAGCATACAATTGCCGTTGCAACAGCAACATTCAACGATTCGGACGTAGGTGCATCTGCGGGAAAGTTCGGGATCAATAACTTGTTGGTGACTAACTTTTCAATTTTTGAAGAAATGCCATTACCTTCATTTCCCATTACAATGATGCCGTTTTTTGAAAGTTTTTCTGAATAGATATTCTTACCCTTCAGGAAAGTGCCATAGACGGGTATGTTTTTCATTTCTGAAAGAAAAGCAGGCAGGTTTACATAGTGCAGGTTAACCCTTGTCAAGGCTCCCATAGAGGCCTGCACTACTTTTGGCCCGTAGGCGTCGGCTGTAAGTTCCGAACAAAAAATATTTTTAATGCCAAACCAGTCGGCTAAACGTATTATCGTTCCCAAATTACCAGGATCCTGAATATCATCGAGGGCCAGTACGAGTTGATTCGCGAGTTCCTGTTGAGATGGAATAGTCGTATCTCTTTTCCTGAACAGGCCAAGTACACCCTGAGGATTTTTTTGAGTTGATAGTTTTGTTAAAATATCCTCATCAACTACAATTTTTTCACTCGCCTTAATTTCTTTGGATATGCTTTCCTTTCCTGTAGCAATAACCAGAAGTTCACAATGAAATGTCGTAGCAAGGTCGGAGACCAATTTGGTTCCCTCTGCAATAAACAATCCTGTCTCGTCGCGATATTTTTTATGAGCAAGAGAAGTGATAAGTTTGATTTTGTTTTTTGACAGCATTTTTCAGAGGAATTTTAGGCAAATGTAATAAAAAAATATCATGAAGGACATTTGATCAGCTCAATTTTAATGGGATGCGTTCAGATTCCTGAAATTTTATGTAAGTTTGCATTTAAATTTTTAATTTAACGTTCACTTCACCCGATGACTCGACCCAGGAAACCATCTGCCTTGTTTTTATGGATGATTGTTTTTATGTTCGTCACAGTATTCCATTCCTGTGCGCCGACTAAATATGTGCCGGAGAATTCCTACCTGTTGAACAAGATCGAAATTAAAACGGATGCCTCCGAAGTAGATAAAAGTGAATTAAAAGAATATATCCGCCAAACTCCTAACTCGTATATACTGGGAGTGTTCCGTCTCCAACTGGGGATATATAATTTATCGGAAAAAGATTCGACGAAATGGATCAATACCAAATTCAGGAAATGGCGTAACCGTACATTGCGTAAATTAGGACAAGCACCAGTAGTACTCGATTCGATGCTGACAGATATTTCGGCACAACAATTACTCAACTATCACATTAATAAGGGTTACTATGATGCACAGGTGATTCCTGAGATTAAAACAAAAAATAAAAAGGCATCTGTAACTTATGTGGTTAAATCAAAGAAACCATACAGAATTAACGAATATCAGGTAGATGTCCCGTTTCAGGAATTGGCAGACATTGCTAAAGATTCTACAAGATCGTTGATTCGAAAAAGTATGTTGTTTGATGTGTACCAACTCGATGAAGAAAGGGGCAGGATAGCTAGCCGGATGAGACGGAACGGATATTACAATTTTATAAAAGACCATTTGTCCTATACTGCTGATAGTGTAGAACATAAAGTAAATGTGAAGTTGGAGCTCAGAGATTATCTTAAAGCAAAAAAAGATACACTGGATCAGACTATTTTCAAACGTTATGGAGTGAGTAAGGTTGTTTTTAACCTGATTCCTACCGCAAGCTCTCTTGTCAGGAACAATAACGCTAATATGGTTGACACAGTATTCTATGGTAAATACATGCTTATAGGTCCATCAAAAAAGTTCCTTACCATTAAGTCTTTGATTGAGAGTACCTATGTTACACCAGAAAATGTCTATTCAGATCAGGATGTTGAACGGACTTATTCAGCATTAAACTCACTCCCTCCGGTGAAATATACCGATATCAGTTTTTCTGAAACAGCGTCGGACTCTCTGCAATGTTTTATAACTGTTGCCGAAGCAAAATCACTTACTTTATCTACCCAGGCAGAGGTTACTTTTACCGAAGGATATTGGGGGACTGCCGGTAACCTGGGACTGGTGAACCGAAATTTATTCAAAGGAGCAGAGTCGCTGACTGTACAAGGACGATTGGCTCTGGAAAAGCAGGATAATGTTATGGCTCAGGAATGGGGTGGACAGGTGGGTGTAAGAGTTCCGAGGACCATCATCCCTTTTTTGAGTGACAGTTATAGCCGAAACTTAAATGGTGCAACAGAATTTAAAACTTCTCTTAACTATCAAAATCGTCCAAGCGAGTTCTCATCTATCAATGCAGGTGGTGGAGTGAAATATTCATGGGTAATAGGAAAGCAAAATTACTCTCTGGATTTTCTGGACTTAAGCTACATACAATTTTCTTATATTGATCCGGTATTTAGAGATAGTTTTATTACCACCGGAAAGTATAATAAATATAACTACGATGACTATCTCATCATGCGCATTAATTATTCCTCTTCTTTCAACGGATACAATGCCAGCAGACCAATGAGAAATTATTTAAGCTATCGTTATAGCTTTGAGAGTGCCGGCAACTTGTTGTACGCCATTGATAAATTGTTGAACTCTCCGGTGAATCCTCAGGGATCGCATGAGGTTTTTGGGGTACGTTACTCACAGTACATCAGGGGAGAAATTAATTCTTCATACCACCAGATACTGGATAAAAACAATAAATTTGTTTATCATGCAGGGGTGGGTGTTGCATATCCATATGGAAATGCTGATATTATCCCTTTTGAAAGAAGATTTTACAGCGGTGGAGCCAACAGTGTCAGGGGCTGGAGCGAAAGTACGCTCGGTCCTGGTAGTTATGAGCGGTTTAGTAATATAAGGAGGCGGGATTATAATCAGATCGGTGACATTAAGCTTGATATGAATTTTGAGTACCGTGCAAAGATGTTCTGGGTATTGGAGGGTGCTTTATTCCTCGATGCCGGTAATGTATGGACCATCAGGGATTATGATAATCAACCCGGAGGCTTATTTCAACTTGAAAGTTTCTGGAAACAAATAGCGCTTGCCTATGGAGTTGGTTTCAGAATGGATTTTGATTTCGTATTGTTTCGTGCTGATATTGGATTCAAACTGTTCGACCCTGGTGCAACAACAGGTTCCAACTGGAAGATGCCTCCTTCATTAAAAAATGATATTGCCTTCCACATCGCTATCGGTTATCCATTTTAGTCGCTCTTAAAGGTGACTCTGTGGTAAGGAGTTAATCCGAATGTTTTGATGGCGGCTTTGTGTCTTTTTGTCGGATAGGCCTTGTTCTTTTTCCAGTCGTATTCAGAAAACTCTTTGTCCAACTGTTGCATAAGTTCGTCACGGTGGGTTTTTGCCAGTACCGATGCTGCAGCAATGGACAGGTATTTGCCGTCGCCTTTCACTATAGTTGTATGGAGAATATCTTTGTAGGGTTTAAACTTGTTACCGTCGACAATGATATACTCCGGTTGTATTTTCAAACCATCGATGGCCCTGTGCATAGCAAGAATGGATGCATTCAGGATGTTGATACTGTCAATCTCGTGATTGTTAACGGCAGCAACCGACCATGCAAGTGCATCTTTCTCGATAATAATCCTTAAAGCATCCCTTTGCTTTTCGCTTAATTGTTTTGAATCGTTCAAAAGCTCGCAGGTAAAATCCTCAGGGAGAATAACTGCTGCAGCTACTACCGGGCCTGCCAGACAGCCTCTGCCGGCTTCATCGCATCCGCATTCAAGCAATTGTCCTGAGAAATTCTTTTCAAGCATAATAAAAATCGTATGATATTCGCTTTGTATAGTTAAGAGTTAAGAATTGAGAATGAATGGAAGAAATTGTTATACTCAACTTTCAATTCTCAATTCTCAACTATTTTATCTCTTGCCACAAAGTTGGCGCTAAATTCTTGATGGGTTTATAAAGCTTTGAGCTGATTTTTACTTCCTGATCTACAAGTGAAAATTTATCATTTACCGCATCTCCGATGATAAGAAAGAGGCTGACAAGTAATGCCAGCTTCAATCCTCCGAAGATTCCACCAAGTATAGCGTTGAAGAATCCGAGCGATAATCCGTTGATCATCTGCTGAACAATGCGACCGAAGATACCCATGAGAATAGCGACGAGAATGAAAATAATAACAAATGCCAGCGGTTGGGATGCTTTGATGCTTATGTCGAATCCTGCTGCCAACCATTCTGCCACTATGGAGGAAAGGAGCCGTGAGAGATAGATGCCAGCTATGATGATGACGAAAGAAATGACCTCCTTGATCAATCCTCTGAACAGACCGATCACAAATCCCATCAGGATGGGAATAAGCAGGTATACGTCTAATGAGTTCATATGTTTTGCAAATATAATAAATTTTTATTTTTTATTTTGGCATGTTATTTGAAATAATGGAAAACGTGCACGTCTTTTTAATCTTTTTAGTAGAATAATTTTTTAAATACAGATGTTATGAAAAGGTTTTATTTAAAACTGTCGGTGGTGCTGATTACAGTTTTTTCTACCCAACAAAATATAGCACAAAATAATTATGGATATAGAAGTAATTCCGGAAATGATGATTATCGTTACGACCTAAGTGATAATCTGGATTTGGAGGCGGTTGCGTCTGTATTTGCAAAATCCAGAAATATTACCGATTTTGAACACCGTCTCAACGACTATCGTAATCAGGTTTCGAACCTTGATTTAAATAATGACGGATATGTGGATTACCTCAGATTAGTGAAACTTTACGATCGTGATGCACATGTTATTCTCATTCAGGCAATTCTGGGACGCGACAATTTTCAGGATGTTGCTACCATCGTAATCGGAAGAGATGTTTATGGCAGAGAATACATTCAGTTTATTGGTGATCCTTATCTTTATGGACAGGATTATATCCTTGAACCTGTCTTTTATAAACGACCTTATATCGCCAGATGGTTGTGGAGCAACACAGGAACTATTTATGTTTCAAGATATAGTTGGGGGTATTATCCTGACTATTACCGATTGAGGAATCTGCTTGCAATTCATCATTATCTCAATCATGTTCATGTATTTGTTGATGTTCATCACAGATATCATTATACCAGTTACTGGAGACATCCACATCCGTTCGATCGTTTGGATAACTACCGGAAAAATGATTACTGGAGGCAACATTACGATAAACGTTTCGATCAGAGAAATCATGATATAAAGAACAAAGGCTATTTCCAACACAATCAGAATCGTAGAGAAGCAGATGTAAGAGATAGAAATTATAAGGAAATCCGCCCATCAGAAAGGGATAGAAGAGAATCAAATTCAGGAGTTGCATCTCCGAGAGATTCAAGATCAAGTCAACCCAGAGTTGTTATTCCTGAAAGAGACAATAAAGTTACAGTTCCTTCAAGAGGAAATACTGAAAGAGAAACAAGGGTGGTTACTCCTCAAAGAGATACCAAAGTTAGCACTACTTCACGTGAATCGAGAGTGGTAGTTCCTCAAAAAGATAATAAGGTTGTTATTCAGAAAGATGTGAAAGTAAGTACTTCCAGAGAATCCAGAGTAGCCCCTAAAAGCGAATCGAAAGAATCGACAAGGACAAGCAGAAGCTCTGATAATGACAGGGGAAATTCGTCTGGAAGAAGATAGGTTTTAAAAGATTGGTTTAGTTAACACAAGCCGCGGGTAATTTACCTGCGGTTTTTTTATGCAGATATTTTGCCAGATATTCCTGTTCGGTTTGTCCGGGTGTCGGGATGAAAATGGCCTTGTGCAGACAGTCAATTATGACTAAATCCATAATAGTGCTGTAACCCGACCGGCAGATGATGGTTTTAGTCAGTTTGAGGTGTGCTGCCATAACTTCAGTAGGGATGTGCGGCACTAAAGTAATGTTCCCTTGTGATGTTTCAATCTTTTTGTTGCCGGGTAAACCTTGTACAATTAGCACCTTCTCTTCTTTTGAAAGGAAGATGCGAATCATTTGTTCCTCAAAAAGAGTTCGTTGAGGTTCAGGGCCGGATATGAGCACTACCGTGTCATAGGCTTTGGCGATGGATGTGTCAATAGTTACATCGGTAAAGCGTGAGAGCGGTCCGATGAACTGTACGTGTCGGGGCAAAGGATATCGGTGCGACAAGTCGCCGCTCAGATTACCTGCTCCTGAATAATCGGGAACAAGGCATTCATCATAACGGGTAATGAAAGAACGATGACCCAGCCACACAAAAGGCTCCATGAATTTTATAAGTGCCGGCATTTTGACCATCAGTTGATGGGTCATGTAAATGGAGTGGATGTTTTTATTCCATAATCCGAAGCGGTTGTCGGAAATAACCTGATCGAAATGTTCCTGTTTGTTCAGTTGGTGTAACCAACGATGTTCTCTTACTATACCATAAAAGATTTTAGGAAGGCTTCTGAACATGGCTGTTACCTGCGACTTCCCTTTATTATAACGAATATTATAAGATGTAGAATGGATAAAACGCAGATCAGGAAATACTTCTTTAAGGAGTTGCAGCGGATGTCCGTCGGACGCCACAACAACTTCGTGTTGCCCGGCAATTAGTTCCTTTATCAGAGGGATACAGCGGGTAGCATGTCCCAGTCCCCAGTTCAACGGACAAACAAGTATTTTCATTTAACCACAGTAGTCACATTAGTAAACATTAGTTTCAATTCAATCAAAGTGAAACAGAGATCCCGATTTGTCGGAACAATTCAACAATTCAACAGTTCCACAATTCAACAGATAATCAGTCAACCGTACTTCCAAAATCCCCATCGCTCAGGTAAGTGTGTACCTTATCCCCTGATTTTACTCCTTTTGCCGAGGTGATTTTCTTCCCATTGATGGTTGTAATGGTATAACCATATTGCAACAAAAAAGCAGGGGAATGCCGTTCTATACTTTTATCCAGAAGTGTGAGCTTGTTTTGTTGATTATTGATAATAAGCTTTATGGCTGTAGATAATCTTGACTTAAGCTTTTCAAGTTGTATCTTCTTTGCAGATGTTTTATTCTGAAGTGCGTGTCTGATTCTCCAACCCGATTGAGTCATCAGTTGCTGTTGTTGCTGTACCCTGCGACTAAGCAATTGATAAATTGCCGAGTAAGCATCAGTCATTTGTTCTCTTGCAATACTCATTTTGTCGATGAGCAATTCAGCTGCGGCGGTAGGGGTCTTGACGGAGGTATGTGCCACCATGTCTACAATTGACAGATCACGCTGATGACCTATTCCCGCAATAATCGGAAGTGGAAATTGTGCGCAATTGTATGCCAGGTCGTAAGAATCGAAGCATGCCATATCAGTGGTAGCCCCGCCACCACGAATCATTACCACCACATCAAAGGCCTCCATGTGTTCGAAAATTTTATCCAGTGCCTCAATGATGGAAGAAGCAGCCTGATCTCCCTGCATAATTGCCGGAAAAAGTTTGGTATAAAAGACAAATTGTTCAGGATTGTGACCGAGTTGGTTGCAAAAATCATCATAACCAGCAGCAGTAGCCGAGGAGATAACCGCGATTCGTTGAGGAAGGATAGGAATTTCAAGGGATTTGTTCATTTCAGTTACCCCATCGGCTTCCAGTTGACGGATGATTTCCTGCCGGCGCGCTGCCTGAGCGCCAAGGGTAAACTCTGGGTCAATGTCCCTGATGTTCAGACTTAATCCGTAAACATCGTGAAAATCTACCGTGACTGCAACAAGAACACTTAAGCCCGCATGCAGGGTTTGCCCGGTACTGCTCTCGAAATAAGGTTTCAGCATCCGGTAGGTGTTTGCCCATATGGTTCCTTTTATTTTGGCCACTATCGAGTCCGAATTGAGATCTTTTTCTATAAATTCAAGATAGCAATGCCCATTGGCATTTTCTCTGAACTCACTTATCTCAGCTCTTATCCAGAGGGGTGTTTCAAAGTTTACCCTCATCACTTCGGAGATGTGGGACGTAAGTTCATATAATGAATATGATTTTGTTGGCATTTGCTAGTGGTTAGGGAATAATAATTTTTGTTTGTTGCGAACTTGTTTTGCTACTAAGTTGGGTAATATAGATACCAGGAGCAATAGGTGCAAAATCTACATAGTTAAGCGTTCTTGTCAGTAATTCTCTGTGGATCAGTTTTCCTGAAATGGAGAAAATCTCCAGATGACAATCGTTTCCCGTTGTTTGTGGATTTATGACTATGCATAATTGTCGTGTAGGCTGATGATAATAGGATTTAAATAATTCATTTTCTTTATAAGCCAGTGTGCTGTTTGTCGGGGTATTGAGAATCACAGACTGAAAATCCGGAAGTCCATAACCCATTTGATTGTCGGGGTGTTCAAATAAGCTGGCACTTTCAAAAATGTTTTGCCTGAGATTGTTGACACTATAGTTTGATAATGTTTTAAATAATTGTATATAGCAGGCTGTCAATCCGGCTATTACGGGAGAAGAAAAAGAGGTGCCGTTGCCATACACAATGCTTCCCGCAGGATTCACCAATGCAGTGGCTGTACCGGTAGCGCAAACCTCAGGTTTGACTCTGTTGTCGGAAGAGGGACCGAAGGAAGAGAAGGTGCTGGGTGTTCCGGCTGCGGTGACAGCACCAACCGTCAGGATACCGTCGGCATCAGCAGGCGAACTGATGTATTTCCATGGTTTTGCCCCTTCGTTGCCTGCGCTTACGCAGACAACAATTCCTTTTTGCGAAGCCATGTGGGCTGCCCGACTGGCACGCGATACGTTACCGTTCATATCGGCATAAGTGAAATTCATCGAACTATCGTCAAATTCGCTATATCCCAGCGAAGAATTGATGATGTCGACTCCCACACTGTCGGCAAATTCTATTCCTCTCACCCAGAAATCTGTTTCAACTAGATATTCGGTGGGCACAAACTCTGTCTGGATGAGCCAGTAGGAGGCATGGGGTGCTACGCCGAGGTACTGACCCGGAAGATTGCCCGTCATGATGGACAGAACATTGGCCCCGTGATCATCTTCATTGTAGACATTGATAGAAGGATCGATAATGCTCACTGCTCCCAAAAGTCTGTTTTGCATACGCAAACTGTCAAAAGCGTGATTGGTATTGACGTTTCTGAATCCGGCATCCAGCACTCCGATAATAATTCCGCTTCCTGTGCAACCCTGCTCATGCAATGCTTCGCCGTTTAACAGATTGACTTGTCCGCTAGCCGCTCCGTAATTGAGCGAATCAGCATGAAATTTGGATTTTGCAGCCGGCGAGGGCAATTGAGTGATTTTTTTTCCGGTGTATTGCACCTGACTTACAAAAGGTAATGCTCTTACCAGACTCATCCGGGATGAATCAGCAAGTAAAACAGTAATGCCATTCATCCATTTGCTTCGGGAGTGAACGTTGATGCCCAAATCAGCTATTTGTGTTATGTAGGAAGGGTTGACCGGCAAATCGCTTGAGTCACACACAATCCATTGGCTGGCTCTCCGGGCTAAAGCCTTCTCAGAAAGAAATTCCTCCGGATGATTGATTGAATAAGGAGTGTTGTGCTTGTCGGTAAACTGAACGTAGAAATAGTAGGCATCAGAAAAAACCAGCTGACTCACAAAGAACAATGCCCCTGTCAGGATGAAGCTACGTAAACTGCTGTCAAAGGATCCTTTCATGAAAATTGAATTACTTCGCGCAAATATACGATTTTTTGAAGAATTGTTGAACTGTTGAACTGTTGAATCATTGAACTGTTTATTAATCGAATAAATTCAGTTATTTTTGCATCCCTGTAATTTAATAGTAACAATTCAACGATTCAACAGTTCAACGATTCAACAATATTTGCGCGCAAACAAACAATCTTTGCCGTTTTGTTGTTATGCTTATTCAAAATTTATAAATAAAAACAAGCAATATGGCAGATGATCCAATGATATGTACATGCCTCGATATGACAAAAGGTGATATTGTGGCAGGCATTAAAAAACATGGTTGCAGAACAGTAGACGATGTGGCTGATACCATCGAGGCGGGTGCGGTATGCGGAAGTTGTGTCGATGATATTCAGGATATACTCGACGAAGTCAACGGTTAGAAAAGTTAAGGGCATGTTAATGCCCTTTTTTATTTTCACTTTTTTCGACTTAATCATGACTGGTTGTTGACCGGCGAAATTGTTTTTTTTGAAAGAAAAACAATTATCTTTACAGCCGTTTAACAAAATTATCCTTTAATCAGATCATTCATGAAACCTTCTATCATTGATTTATTCAACTCAACTGTTGATAAATTTGCCTCAAACCCATTCCTGTGGGAGAAAACGGATAAGGAATTTACACCAACCACCTATCTCGAAACCAAACAACAAGTACATGTTTTAACGGCAGGTCTCCTGAAACTGGGAGTCAATCCGGGTGACAAAATAGCCTTGCTTTCGGAAGGAAGAAATGCCTGGATTATAGGCGAACTGGCGATTTTACATGCTGGTGCTATCAATGTTCCCTTGTCGATAAAACTGGAGGAGAGCAACGATCTTATCTTCCGTCTGGTACATTCAGAGGCAAGTATGATTATGGTATCGGGAGGACAATTAAAGAAGATCAGGGCAATTGCTGAAGGACTGGATGGCATCAGAAAAATCATTGTTTTTGATGAGCAAGAGGAATATTCCGATAAAGAATTGTCGTTGAATGAATTGATGAAGCTGGGTAATGAATTCTTAAATATGCATCCCAATTCGGTTGAAGGACGATCGAAACAGGTACGGCCGGATGATGTTGCTACCAACAGTTATACTTCGGGAACGACAGCAGACCCTAAAGGCATCCTGCTTACTCACCGTAATTATACGGCCAATGTGGAACAGGCACTGACGCTCATGACTATACCTCAAACCTACCGTACGCTGTTGATATTGCCTTTGGATCATTGTTTTGCACATGTCGCCGGATTCTATAGTTTTATGGCTTCAGGTGCCAGTGTGGGTACGGTTCAGGCAGGGAAAACGGGTATGGAAACGCTGAAGAATATCCCCATTAATATCAAAGAATTAAAGCCTGATTTATTGTTAAGCGTTCCGGCTCTGGCCAAAAGTTTCAAAAAGAATATTGAAGCAGGAATCAGGGCCAAAGGACCGGTAATCAATTGGTTGTTTCATCGTGCTCTTGAAATGGCTTACTCTTACAACAAAGAGGGATATAATAAAGGACAGGGTCTGCAAATATTAAAAAAGCCCTTGTTAGCGCTTTTTGATAAGATATTATTTGCTAAAGTCAGAGAAGGCATGGGTGGAAAGTTGAAATTTTTCATTGGAGGTGGAGCCTTGCTTGACATCGATTTGCAACGTTTTTACTATGCTGTCGGTATGCCTATGTATCAGGGTTACGGTTTAAGCGAGGCCACACCGATTATTTCATCAAATGGCGAAAAACGTCATAAACTGGGATCTTCGGGATATCTTGTAAGACCCATGGAGTTGAAAATATGCGATGCCGATGGCAAAGCCTTACCCAACTTTGAAAAAGGGGAGATTGTTATCAAAGGCGAGAATGTAATGGCAGGTTATTATAAGAATGAAAAGGCAACCGCCGATACGGTTAGAGATGGTTGGTTGTATACCGGCGATATGGGCTATATGGATAACGATGGCTATTTATATGTAGTTGGAAGATTCAAGAGCTTGCTCATTTCCAGCGATGGAGAAAAATACAGTCCGGAAGGTATCGAAGAATCACTGGCCGATAATTCTCATTTCATTGATCAGGTGGTATTACACAATAATCAGGATCCGTATACCACCGCATTGATTGTAGTCAATAAAGAGGCCCTGAAAAGGTACGTACATCGTAAAAATCCTCAGATGAACTGGGATAGCCGTGAAGCCAAAGAATTAGCGCTGAATAAATTGCAACGCGAGATCGATGCTTATCGTAAGGATGGTAAGTTTGAAGGTATGTTCCCTGAAAGATGGTTGCCGGCAGCAGTAGCGGTGATTGGCGAACCCTTTACTGAGCAGAACGGCTTGGTGAACAGTACCATGAAAATTGTGCGAGGAAAAGTAGAAGAACATTATGCCGGACGAATTGCGGTACTGTATGCGGCAGGGGCAAAGGACATCATTAATCAGGAGAATATTGAAGCTTTGGTGTAGGTGTATAGAAAGAATATGTCTGCAATTTCAAAGCTAAAAACCTGTAATTTCAAAGTTGAAGTCCTGTAATTTCAAAGTTGGAGGTATGTTGGCATTAATATTTCTTGAATATTGTGTTGGACGGAATCGTTTTTATTTACAGTTTAATTTCATTCAACAAATCAGCTTATAACCACATCCGTAAATCGACTCAATATTTATCTCTGCAAACGGAGCTAAGGCTTTCCTTAAATGAGAAACTGAGCTGTCAAGAGCATTGTTCAGGTAATGAGCATTATCTCCCCATACAGATAGTAAAACCTCGTCACGCGACACAACTGTATTCTGTCTGTCTAATAAAAGTGTTAGTAACTGAGCTTCTTTTTCTCTGAGTTGAAGTGCGATATTATCTATTTTTAGTGATTGGTTGTCAATAATAATTTGTGTGTCAGCGATTTTATATCTTTTTATTGAAGCAGGTGTGATCAGGTTGTTGATCTGAGCTAGAACAACCTGAGGAATCACTGGTTTCTTTAAATAATTGACAGCTCCGAGTTGATATCCCTTAATTTGATGTTTTGTTTGAACTTCTGACCCAGTCATTAGTATCACAGGAGTATGGGTGTCAGTTTTGTGTATTTCTTCAATAAACTCAAAACCATCCATTCCGGGAAGAACGACATCAAGAAGAATTAATTTCGGATGATGTTGATTGTATATTTTCAATCCGGTTTCCCCATCTTTAGCCCAGTAAACCGTTAATCCGTTACATTCAAAGAAATCCTTCAATGTGCTTCCAAACTGAATGTCATCTTCAATCAATAAAATCTTTTTCATTTTTTTGTAATTCTTAACTTTCAACTCTCAACTCTCAACTCAACAGTGAATTTACTCCCTTCGTTTAATTTACTTTCAGCCGTGATAGTTCCTCCATGAGCCTCAACGATTGATTTTACATAAGTCAAACCGAGGCCGAAACCAGCTTTATTTTTTATTTCCTTCCGGTTACTTCGATAGAACTTATCGAAAATAAATTTCAGATCATAAGGTGAGATTCCTATACCATTATCCTCAACAGCTATTTTAAGTCCTTCTTTTATGTCAGAGATGGAGATGTAGAGGGTGACATCTGAAGTAGAATATTTAATGGCATTTTCAACCAGGTTATCCATTACGTTTGAGAAGTGGATCAAATCAGCAGTAATGAAAGCTTTTTCAGTATTTGTGTTCAGTTGAATAGCAACTTTCTTTGCCTCATTATCCTGACTTGTATACCGTTCTTTGATTGCCTCAAAAAATGATTTTATTATTATTGGTTCTTTGTTTAAAACGATGTTTCCTTTTTCGTTATTACTGATTTGCTGTATCCTTTCGGTGTAGGCAGTAAGTTTATTCAACTCGGTCAGGGTATTGTTTGCATAGTCAGTGACCTTTTCCATATCTTTTCTCCCGGCATAAAACGGGATAAGTGCCACCATCGCTACGGCCCCTGAAATAGGGCGTTTGAATTCGTGTGTCATGGCATTGACCGATTCCTGCCTGTGTTTTTCCAACCGCCACTGAATCACAAAGCTCTTACCTAAATAAACCATGCCGCCCATCCCGATCAGAATGAGCAATACTGAAAGTGCAAGCTGATAACCCATCTTACGAAGAATGACAAGATTCGGCACTTCGACATATCCGATGATGCCGATCGAACTGATTATGTCGAGCGGGATGGTGTCTGTTGCTAAATAGTTTGGTGAAATTTGTTTTGGTCTGTTAGTGCCAATAAGTTGTCTGTTTTGTAAATTCAAATAATCAAAGTAAGTGTTTTTTATTGGATATCTTGATGATAGCTCTTCTTTGAATAAAGTGTTTAGTTTTCTCAGATTTATGGGATAATCTTTCTGATATACAAACTGAATAATTTTATTCATTATGTTCGGGTCATGTTTGTCAATTGTAAATAAATAAGTAGAATCTTCAGTACGTACTTTTTTTGTAAAATACCTTGAGGTGTCATTTGGATTTGAAATATTGGTACTAAATACCCTATATCCTCCCATGATTTCCGATCTTTCGGCAAGTTCCATAAACACAGCCTTCTCGGCAGACTGATTGGCTAAATCAACAAGCTCCTGTTTATAAAGGTTGTACATGTTGGATATCCAAATGGTTTGATTGGCAGCAATGAATATCAAAACAACTATAATAAGAACCTGAACGTAAATCGGTTTAAGTTTCATAGACTTATTTTATCAAACCTTATACGAAATTTTTTGCAAATATAATCATAAAATCAGAATTCAGTCAGAATTGAGACATAATTCAGCCAGAATTGAATTGTTTTTTTATTGCTAAATCAAAATTTATTTTATTTTATTTGTGACCGAAAACTTTAATTTTAAAAGACATGAAAAAATCAATTTATTTTTTAATGGTGTTTGTTGTCTCTACTATTTTTTTCAACATCAAGGTTAATATGCAGAAGGATCAACTTCCGATTATGACATTACAGAATGTCGAAGCGTTATCGGACGCTGAATCTTCAGACGTAATGTGTCATGGTATAGGAAGTGTTGATTGTCCAAAGGATCAAAGTAAAGTCGTTTTTGTATACGAATGAAACAAATGATGTTGTTTGTCTTTATTCCAATGATGATATGGCTGTGTGCTTGTTCTGATCCGGTTACAATAAAAGATAACTTTTTTGGTAAAACTCAAGAAATATCAGGTAAAGTACAATCGTATGACAAAGTTTTTACTCGCTATCCCTTTCGCATACGTCAGGGAAATTCTACCTTGTTTATTATGGATTTACATGGAACTGATTTTTTTTGTCATCGTTTCAGCTATCCGGGCATGCAACCGTTAGGGTCATTTGCCCCCAAAGGCAGCGGTCCCGCCGAATTTTTAGATGCCGAAAATATCCGGTTTGATTCCTGCGGGAATATCTGTTTGCTGGATGCAAACAAAAGCCGTATTGTGATTCTGGGTAAAACGGATCTCGATACTTTAGGACAAATTAAACTTCAGGATAAGCTTATCAGGACATTGGATTTTGATGTTGTTAACGATTCCTTATTTGTTGTCCCGGATTATACCGGAAATCACAGGTATATTTTAATTAACAGGAAAGGGAAAGTTGTAAAAAGCTGTTTTTCAATACCCGTTCGTGAAAATAAGAAGCAATCTGCAAGCATACCGTTGGCTCAGGCCTGGCGTTCTTTCCTCGATTATAATTCTGAGAACGGTATATTGGCGATGGCAACTCAATTAGGTCAGGTGTTGGAGATATATGATTTGAAAGCTGATAGTATCATTAGCATTTTTTACGGGAAGGAAGGTGAGCCGGTATTTATTGATAAAGGAGCTTACGCCGTGCCTAATGGCATTATGGGTTACAGTGATGTACATGTGGGAAAGGAAAAAATTTATGCCGTTTTTTGGGGCCGATCGTTCAAAGATATCCGTAATCATCCTGATGTACGTGAGGGGGGCAACATACTTCAGGTTTTCGATCTGAAAGGAAACCCCGTGCGTCAGTACGTGCTCGACAAATACATCACAGGCTTTTCGGTGGATGAAAAAAATAATAAAATCATTGCGCTGGACGTGAACAGCGATCAGCCGGTGGTGGAGTATCAGTTATGAAAAATGGTTTATCTGTTTTAAACCGGATAAATTTTAATTATAAACAATTTTAAAATTAACGTTATGGCAATTAATTATGTGCTGACACAACGTGTCAATCCGAGAGATGTAACGGCTCCCCGTAAATTTTACGCGATAGCCAAAAGTACCGGCGAAGAAAGTGTTCGTCAATTAGCTACGGAAATAGCTAAACGCACCAGCCTGAGTTCGGTGGATGTTTTTGCTGTACTTGAAGCCTTTATCGATTTGATTCCCGATCGGATAGCCGAAGGGAAAATCGTTCGATTGGGAGAGTTCGGTAGTTTTAATCTCACGTTGAGTAGTGAAGGGGCAGCGACGGTAGAAGACTTCAACGTTGCAATGATCAAAGGGAATAGTCTGAAGTTCCGGCCCGGTAAACTGATCCAGAAAGTGTTGGATGCATCCGAATACAAGAAAGCGATCGAGTAGAGAAATTATTTTATTCGGATGAAAAAAATGTAGAGCAAGACTTTATAAATTATTGCTCTACATTTTGAAAACTCTTGCTTATGATTTAAGAAAGTTTTAAGCTTCATTTTTTCCGAATGTTTATCTAATAATCCCGGAGGGCAAAAAAGAGGCGAAGATGATGTCCATCCCTTGTAAAAGTAAAACGTGTATTCCCAGCCTTGTCTTCCCTTAAAACAGAAAGGAGGATTGCTTGGCAAAAATACAAAAAATAAACTGAATTGTTTGCGTGACAATGGCTGTTAAAAGGATAGAAACAGCAAAATGTAAGATTATGTTATTTAAATTTTAAAAGCAAAATTATGAAAAAAGTAATTTTTGGTTTAGCTGTTTTAGCGATAGCTGCAACAGTTGCGTTTAATGTGAATTTGGGTACAAAAAAGTCTGATAAGGCTTCATTGTTAGCGTTCGCTAATGTGGAGGCATTAGCGGATGGAGAAGAATTCACCATTACGTGTAACCAGTATGAAGGACGTTGTTGGGCAATAGACTGGATTACTCCAACTGGACATTGCTATTGCTATTTTTCTGGATATCAATACGATATCTGTTATTTTATCGTATAAATATAAAGGGACTTCTAAAAATTAGATTTATCAAGGCTCGCGAACTGAAAAAAACGGAGTTTACTGACGTAAATGAGCATTTTTGAAGCGAAGCACAATGCGGAGAAAGCAATTCTTAGAAGTTCCCTTAATTAATTTCTATAGCAGTTAAATGATTTGGACAGCCCTTTTAATAATTCATGTTGTTATTTAATATGAAAAATTTCAATAATAAATCCAGATTTTTAAAGATGAAGAAAATATGTTTATACATGCTTGTGTCTTTTCTGATTGCCTGTGTTAAGAACGAAAGAAGAGACGTTATAACCGTTGATGTGAATCGGAGAGATAATATATCTATTTTTGATATTTTTGATAAAGTAGAAATTATTCCATTGGAGACTACTTCTGAATCGTTGGTAAAAGATATAACCAAAATAGTTGTTTTTAATGACAATATGTATATATTGGATTATCCGATGCATAGAATATTGATTTTTGATAAAAAGGGGAAGTATGTGTCAAAAATAGATAATAAAGGTAATGGTCCCGGAGAGTATATCAATATTTCCGACTTTGCTGTTAAAGACTCAGGCTTATTATTACTTTCTCCGGTCAACCGAAGTATTTACGAATACGATACCAATGCAAGATTCAGGAACAGTTTACACCTTCCCAATGTTACCGGGGCTTACCAAAGTTTTAAAATATTAAATAATGATACGCTTATTTTCTGGACATCCGACAATAAAAACAAGGTAAAAATAGTTACATTAAATTCAAATAAAATACTTTACGAATGTTTTCCTGAAGAAGATATATTTTTTAACAAGTTCTTACTTCATTCTGTATTTCCTTACAATAATTATTTGACACGCTCATCCAGTAATACTGTATATAGTTTTTCAAACACAGGAAGAATTGAAACCGGATATATCTGGAACTTTGGTGGGGAAAATAATGATATAAAAAAAATTCAGAAGGAAATGGATTTTAAAACACAGAAAGAAATGATAAATTTTAGTAAGAAAGTATTTTCTTCAGAGGTTGTTAATTACATATTTGTTTTACATGGGGGAAACTTGTTGTATAACTATACTCAGATTTACAGGAAAAATAAGCCAGTGAATATTTTCTATAATAAGATTTCAAAAACAACAATGGTTTTCGAAAAGACAACAGAAGGAGTTATAATATTTCCAATATATTGGACAGATGAGTATGCGGCCGGATTGATCCCGGAATCCGAAAACAGTTTGAATTCAGCGTTGCCAGATGCTATATTAGATGAACAAAATAAGACAATTAAGCAGCATATAAATGAATTTGACAATCCAATACTTATAAAATATTATTTCAAAAAATGAAGAACCTAATTTGTCATGTAATGTCATTGTTAATAATGATCATCTTTATTGTTAATTTTAGTTCGTGTTACCAGAAAAATAAGCAGCAAATGGAAATAGATAGATTTAGCAAAGAAATTAATGATACAATTTTAAAAATAGAAAAGAGTAACATGTTTCATCTTGTTAATAATAGTAATGTTTATTTTGGAACAGACTCTACAAACAAAATAAAATTAAAACAACTTGTTGATAGCCCAAAACTTATGTTCTACTTTTCAAGTAATACATGTAGTCCTTGTATAGAAGAAACTATTGAAATTATGAAAGAAATATTTCCAAATTATGAAGAAACAGATAAAATAGTATTTGTGTCACCGGATTATCCTGCCCGATATAGAAATAACTGCTATGGGAAAAAACTTTTAATTCTCGATAAAAATAAATTAGGTTTACCAATAGAAAATGGACAGCAATCTCCGTTTTTTTTGATTATAAACAAAAATTTGCAGGTTCAATCAATGCATGTAGTCAATAAAATGGATTTTAGCAGAACGAAGGAATATTTAAAAGATATATCGTATAGATCGTTAAATGGTGAGTAGTAATAGTCTGGAAAATGTAGAGTTATATTGACAATATAGCAAAAATACTTTCTGAATTATGAGTTTATAATAAAAAATATTATTTAAAAATGAAAAAAATCATCATATTATTTATTCTTAGCTTGTTTTTCTTTTCTTGTAAAGGAGTTAATAGACAATATGTTAGCATTAGTTTGTCAGAGATATCAGGTCAAGCATCATATAATGATCTATATAAAGACTTTGAGTGTATTTCATTGGAAAGCTCAGAAAAAAGTATTTTTGGGGCAATCAATAAATTAATTGTATACGATCATAAATACTTTATTCTGGACAAAACAAAAATGAAAAAAATATTTGTTTTTCTTGAAGACGGCAAATTTAGTCATACTATTGGAAAAGTAGGAGGAGGGCCTGGAGAATATACCAATATCGAAGATTTTACGATAGATAAGGAACGGCAGCAATTAATCATTCTGGCTTATCCGTCCACTGTGTATATATATAATCTTAAAGGAGAATTTATCCGAAAGAAACAGTTGACATCAAATTCGATGCTGTGGAACATCGTTAGTTATAAAAACGGTTTTGTTTGTTCTACAAATCATCAGTCGGCAATAAATGATAAACTTTTATTCATTTATGACAAAGACCTTACACTTAAAAAGAAGCTGATCAAAGCTCTTCCTTTTCAAGTTCCAATGCCTCCGTTTGTTTCAGATCCTCTCCCGCTAACAACCAATGGAGTTCATTATTTTGACAATTTTACATCGACTATTTATTTGAATGTGACAGATCCATCTGGATTAAGTGTTGTACATTTTGATATTGATAAAAAAGTGCAGCCTGAAATGTTTAAAGATGCTCAGAAATTCTTCTTAAATCAACAAGATTACAGTTTCTTCATAGACGTCTTCTTTGTTAACGATGTTTTTCATGCATCTTTCTTTAATAAAGGAAAACATTGTGATTTAATATATGATATTCAAAGCAGAAATATGAAAGTGACTTACACTATAGATTGGCGTCCTAAGACTTTATGTTATCATAATAATTATTGTTATTCAAGCATAAATCCACTAAATATAATAGAGGAAAGATTTAAATTAAATACAAAATTAATAACCCGATATCCAATTGAGATTGATAGTAATCCAGTCATATTAAGATATAAAATTAAGAATTAGTGTAATATATCATGTATGTTCTGAAACTGGTATATAAGATTTGTATATTATGTGTTTTCCATTTTTTTTATGACAGGTTCACAAGTGCCGCGGATGTTAGAATATAAAAACTAAAAGATATGTCAAACAATCAGTCATTCATTATTTCTCTTTTAGTTTTATCTGTATTATTCATTTCTTGCAACAAAAAAACCAACAAGCAGGAAGAAGCCCGAAAAATTGTAGCTGAGTGGATAGGTAAAGAAATCAAGTTTCCTGATAACATGATATTCTCAGTTTATGGTCAGGACACTTTAGTTGCACCACTTTCTGAAGTTCCGTACAAAATACTGCTGTACTCCGATTCTACGGGTTGTACAAGTTGCAAGTTAAAGCTGCTCGAGTGGCAAGCTTTAATACATGAAGCGGATACAGTATTAAATGGCAAGCTATCATTTGTTTTTTGTTTTTATCCGAAACATAAGAAGGAGATGGAGTATTTGTTATTGCGTGACCATTTTAATTATCCTGTATTCATTGATGAGAACAATAAATTGAATCAACTGAATCGGTTCCCAGTGCAGATGGAATATCAATGTTTTTTACTTGATCAGAAAAATAAAGTGGTCTCTATAGGAAATCCGGTATTAAACCGGCGTATATGGGATTTGTATAAGCAGATTGTAACGGGAGAGGTAACACAATAAGGTAGTGCAAAATAAATAAAACCTGGATAGCAAAAAGAGGCGGAGGTGGTGTTAAACCCTTTCGTACAAGTCAAACATCATTCCCCGCCTTGCTTTCCTCATTATGCAGGAAGGAGGATTGCCCGGCAAAAATACGAAAAATATGTTGAATAATTGTCTGTAGAACAATAGCTGTTGAAAGGATAAATACAGCAGGATAAGATTTAATTTGGTCAATAAATTTAAATGAAAATATTATGAAAAAAGTGGTTTTTGGCTTAACTGTCTTAGTGATATTAGCAATAGTTGCATTTAATGTGAATTTGGACACAAAAAAGACTGATAAAGTTTCTTTGCTGGCATTAACAAATAATGTGGAAGCGTTGGCGGATGAAGAAAGTGGAGGTTCTTCATGGATTTGCAGCACTTATACAAGTGACGTGTATGAGCAAAGTCAAGATTGTTATGAACATGGTTTTGTCCTTGGAAGTAGATGGATTACAAGAGATTGTAATAATGGTTTCTTATCTTGGTGTTATCCTGGGTATATAACCGAATATTATGATTGTGAGGGTAATCTGACGCGCACAGTAGACATGACAGAAATGTCAGGTTGTTTATAGTTTTAAGAATAATTAAATGGGTGTCAAAGAGTTGATTATAGCTTCTTTGACATCCATATTAAACCACAAAATCATGAAAAGAAATAAGTACCTGATAATTTCGATATGTTTAACGATATCGTTGGTAGTTTTAGGTTGTTTCGATAAAAGCAAGCAATCACAATCTTTAAGTTTTGATGTGAAAATGACGAGTAATGATGACCTTCGTCATATTGTTGACATTGATAAAATTGACAAGTCTCAGGCAGTGTTATTATCAACGTTATTTAAAAGAGTAAAAACAATAATATTGGAGTCAACAGAAAATTCAATTATCGGAAGAATTAATTCTTTACAAACTTATAAAGATTTGATTATTATAATGGACAAAACAATCTCAAAAGGAATATTTGTATTTGATAAATCAGGAAAATTTTTATATAAAATAGGAGATAACGGACAAGGACCTGGTGAATTTGTTGAAATATCGGATTATACATTAGATGTAAAAAAAGAAAAAGTATATGTATTAGATAATCAGAGACAGTTGATAAATGTATTCAATTTATTAACAGGGGAATTTGCTGAGGTTATAAAATTAAAAGGAGACTATATAAGGAGTTTTCATCTCCAGTTTATTGAAGATTGTCTTTACACAGATGCTTACTCATGGAAAAAAAGTGAAGATAATTTTTTGCTTAGAGAAATAGATATAAAGACAGGTAGTCAAATTAATTGTTGGATGAGAAACTTTGATTATAATAAAAATTCCTCAGATTTATATTTCACAGGTAACGGGGTTTTTTATTCGAGGAATTCTATACGACCTAAGTTTATACAGTTGTTTATGGATACCGTGATATCTATAGATCAGGGCAGAATCGTCCCATATTTGGCTATCAAAAGTAAAAAATTACTCACAGAAAAGGATATTGAGAATGCAAAAGGAAATTCTATCGATGAAAAAATATCTTCATTTTTAACAATTGATAAAATATTCCATATTGAAAATTTCATTGAGTTCGGCAATAAAGTGTATTTTGAATATCGGCAAAAAAACATGAAGAATTTTGTGGTTTATGATATTGATACCAAAAAAACGATAGTCTCAAGGAGAATTATCAATGATTTAATTTACAAAAAACATGTGGGTCAAATTCTTTTACCTCATTTTTGTCATGTAGATAATAGTGGAGTCTATGGATATGTGCATCCAATGGAAATGGATAAATTTATTGAATCCGCGAAACGGAATCAATTATCAGATAATCTGGATAAAATAAAAATTATTAAATCATTAGATTCAAACTCTAATCCTGTGATATTTATATATGAAAACTAATCGAAGAATTTTGTTGATCACTTTACTCTTATTATTTCTGGTAGGTATGTCTTGTTTTTACTTTGTTAATTATCATAATTTAAAAATGAACAGAATAAAAGATGAAATGATAGAAAATATCAAGGACTCGTATATTAAGAACATAGTAAATTCATCAAAGATATCAAGAAGTTTTAATTGTAACTATGAATATATTTTTTCGAAAACGAAAATGAAACCTCCGATATTAATTTATAGGTATCCTATGAACATGTGTTACACGTGTTTACAGCAAGATCTATCTACTCTTTTAGATTTGCAGTCAATTATTGGAAAGGAACGAATTCTGATATTTCCCTCATTTGAGTATACACGAGACAATGTTATTAAAATGAATAATGAATTACATAAATTTAATTATGTAAATATTTCTATTGACACATTAATAATACCACTGAATCAAGATGGAATCAGACAGAGATATTTTGCTCTAATAAATAAAGACCAGTCAATTGATATGGTTTTCTTTCCAAACAGAAAAGATGAGGACTTAACAGAGATATATATTAATGAAGTAAAAAAAATGTTAGTGTATTAATTTGTGTGGCAAGAAGAATTAGAAATGCGACCCTTATTAGAAAAAATAGACAACTAAATTGATGTAGATAATAATGCTTTGATTATAAGGTGTAAAATCAAATGATTTTATGTCTGTTTTGAACTATGACTTGTTTTAGCAAAGAGGAGCAAAGGAGTATTACACTGAGAATCTCTACTTACGGAATATTGCTATGCTATTGATTAAAGTCTTCTTGCCTTTCGTTACTCCTGATTCACGTAGTTTATAAGGTTATGATGATTAACTTTATGAAACGAGCATGTAAATACTTCATACCTAAGTTGATGATAATCTTCGCATGCGAGTTCCATACGACCCGAAAAAAATAAAAAATAAACGTATGAAATTAAATATGGAATATCCGAAAAAGAAGAAAAAGATTAATATAATAAATCTTTTATTCATTGTTGTTTTACTTGTTTCATGCAATGATAAAAGAAACTATTTGGAAGAAGCTTTAAATCTTGCTGGAAAAAACAGAACAGAATTAGAAAAGGTTCTTCAGTATTATGTTGATGAACCGTTAAAACTGAAATCTGCCGAATTCCTTATTGAAAACATGGTTGGCCATTATTCATTTGTTGAAAATAATGGACTGACAGCATATTATAAAGAAATAGATTCTCTATATGAAAAAACCACATTATTAGAGCGTGATGAAAGAATACATCTATATGACTCCATCTCTTCGATATATAATAATACCGGTACTTTTGAAAAGATATCAGACTTGCATGTAATTACTGCCGATTTTTTAATAGACAATATTGATCGTTCATTCAAATTATGGCAAGAAGGTGAATGGGCTAAACATATCAGCTTTGAGGATTTTTGTGAATATCTACTGCCGTATAAAGTCGCTGATGGACAAACCCTTGACAACTGGAAAGAATATGCAAATGAAATATGTAGTGGAGAGATTGATTTTTTGCATTATTGTAGTGTCTATAAAAATTTAGCCTATAAAGCCTGTGAACATGTTAATGCCAGATTAAGTGAACAATTGAATCCTATAATCGAAGATGAGAACCGCAATATCCCAATAAAACGAGTCAGCACTTCAATGAAAACACTACAAGGTACTTGTGATGATTATTCGTTTATAGCAGCTGCGTTAATGAGAGCAAAAGGGATACCGGTTGCGATTGATTATACGCCACAATGGCCATTTAGAAGTTATAGGCACTCATGGAATGTGCTGTTAGATAATTATGGGAAAAATATAGTTTTTGTGGGTTGCGAACATCAACCCGGCTTACCTCATAAAGTGGATCATAGAATGGCGAAAGTATTTCGGAGAACCTATGCCGTAAACAGAGAATTGGAGCAGGTATACAGAAGAGAGAGATACTTACCACCTGTATTTAATGATATATGCATTAAAGATGTTACTTGTGAGTACATGAAGACCTATGACGTACAGGTTGTAATAACTAATAAAACAAAAAACGAGTATGCGTATTTGGCCGTTTTCGACAACCAAAAATGGGTACCTGTACACTGGGGTAAAATAAAAGGACACAAAGTGAAATTTGAACGCATGGGAACAAATATTGTTTATCTGCCTGTCGTTTGTAATGCAGATAATAAAGTCATTCCTGTAGCGCCACCTTTTATTTTGAATTGTTTTGGTAAGAAAATAGATATTGTTCCTAATCAAAATGAATATCAGACATTGAATCTCTTTAGGAAATATTATATTCCTGTACATGCTTATAATTACTATAAAAAGACAATCAATGCAAAAATACAGGCATCAAATTTTATTGATTTCAAAGATTCTATAATTCTTTTTACCATTCATGAGCCTGGAATAAACGCAGGAAAAATAACTTTTAAAGAGCATACGGAAGAATATCAATATTGGCGTTACCTTTCTCCTGAAAAGGCTCATTGTAATATTGCCGAGTTATATTTTTTTGAGAAAGGCAAGCCTGAACCTATCTATGGAAAAATTATGGGGACCGAGGGGACATTTAGTGATGGGGCGGATAAAGAAAATGTGTTCGACCGTAACCCATTAACAATCTTTGATTCTGATAGCGCTTCAGGAGCTTGGGTTGGACAGGATTTTGGACGGCCTGTAGCAATAGAGAAAATACTTTACATTCCGCGATCTGATGGAAACTCTATCATCTTCGGGAATGAATATGAATTAGTCTATTGGGATGATGGTAATTGGGTCTCTTTAGGAAGAAAAACAGCGGACAATAATTTTTTAGAATATAGTAATTGTCCGAAGGGTGCATTGTATCTGCTTCATAATCGTACGACAGGTATAGAGGAACGGATTTTTACTTATGAAAATAATGAGCAGATATGGTGGTAGCTATTAAATATCCATTTTTATAATAAAAAATAATAATGGAAGTACAGGAAAGTCATATTCGCAGAAAATTACTGAAAACAGGAAAATCGATTGTTAAAGGATTTCTTAATTTATTCTTAATAGTTGTTTTTGCTATTTTATTAGTCATCGTATTGCGGGTATTTTTTTTTGCAACGTTTAAGATTCCTACTCCATCAATGGAACCAACCGTTCTTACAGGTGACCAAATCTTTGTAAATAAAATGATTCCAGGTCCACGGTTATTTACCGATTGGAGATTCTTTTACACCGGTAACTGGCAAATGAAACGTTGGAAAGGAATACGTTCGTTAAAACGAGGTGAAGTGGCAGTATTTAATTTTCCAAGATCAAATAATAACTGGAATAAAATTGAAATGGATTTTAATGTCCATTACGTGAAACGTATTATGGGAGTACCCGGAGATACGCTTCGCATCGTCAATGGTTTTTATTCTGTCAGCAATGTTTCAGACACATTGGGTGTTTACAGCAGTCAGTTACAGCTATCGGGTTATCCTGATTCTTTGTTGAATAAAAAGGTATTGAACGCTTTTCCTGATAATAAAAGATATGGCTGGACGATCAAATCATTCGGACCACTTTATATCCCACATGCAGGCGACAAGTTGAAAATAGACATGAATAATTTTGTCCTTTACGGGAAACAGATTGAATATGAAACAGGTAAACGGTTAAAAGTGTCGAATGACAGCATTTGTCTGGAAGGAAAGTTACTTTCAGACTACACTTTTGAGCAAAATTATTATTTCATGGCAGGCGATTATGTGTTGAATTCGAAGGATTCCCGTTATTGGGGTTTATTACCGGAAGACCATATTATTGGTAAAGTAAGTTTTATCTGGAAATCAAAAGATCCTTATACCGGAAAAGTACGTTGGAACAGGATATTAAAAAAAGTGAAGTAGATTTAAAGTGAATAATGGTTGGAAAATCAGAATTGAACCAGAATTGAAAGGTTTATTAACTAAAATATTGATTTTTTTCTTTTTATGTTTGTTGTCGATACAAGTAAAGGGACGGAAATATTGCCCACTATTGCAAAGTACACGGCAGTCTCATTCCGTCCCTGCACTTCCCCGTTGACTAAAAAGAAAGGAGGTACATGGCAAAAGTACAAAAAATCATTGAGGACCTATGTGGTTTTAGCTGTTGAAATGATATAGAACAGACGGCAGAAATAATTTAATTATTAAAATTCCAAAAGAAAATTTTTGGAAGTTTGGCAATAGTCGTAATTGCTGTAGTGGTGACTTTTAATGTGAATTTGAATGTGAAAAAATCCGATACGGCCTCGCTTTTGGCATTGGCTAATGTGGAAGCGTTGGCGGATGAAGAAGAGTTTATAATTACTTGCGATAGTGGAGACTCAGGTCAATGTTTTTATGTAAGTGTGATAGAAGGTCTATTTGGGATGTGTCAATTTGATTGTGATTTTTCAGGTTCTCAAAACGATTACTGTAGTCAATGTTGGGTAGATTTGATCAACTTCTGTTCGGCATTTGGCTGTGCCAGTGGAGGATAATTTTATATTTAATAACATGGGATAAATGTTTTATCCCATGTTTAATTTGAATCATCAATATTAGTTAAATAATAGTTATGATATGAAAGCAAATTTGATTTATATACTAATCATAGCATCGTGTATTTCGTGTTCGTGTAGCTCAAGACCCTCAACCGAAAGAAAGGGAAGAAACTTGATAGAAATTGATCCGAATAAAGATGATAAAGTTTCTGTTTATGATCTTTTTTCAAGAATTGAAATAATCCCTTTGGAAACAAAACAAAACTCATTACTAACATTCTTAATCGGAGAACCAGATCGCGTAATAGTACACGAAAATAATTTTTATTTTTTGGACGATAGTCAACATCTTATAATCGTTTTTAATTCAGAGGGAAAGTTTTTAAAAAAGATATCAAAGAAGGGAAATGGACCTGAGGAATATATTTCAATAGATGATTTCAATATTAATCGCTTCACTGGAAATCTGGAAGTTTTATCTTCTGTTGGGAGGTATATTAATGTATATGATTTATCAGAAAATATATTTATTGAAAGGATAAAATTTCCTTCTGATATGCCTATAGTTCAGAATTTTCATCATTAAATGAAGAGAACAAATCAAAATATCTTCAAATAAAAGAGGATGATAATCCGGTAGTTGTAAAATATAAATTTAGATAAAGATGAAAATAATTCTTATATTGATAGTTATTATGTTTGGTAAATACTCACCAACATTTTCTCAAGTTAAAGCTCGACTTCCAATGGACACGAATTTTAGCTTTGTTGAGTCACTCGATCTTAATCAATCATGTATTCATCCTATTGATAAAAAATATTATCATAAATCGGAGCAAAAAGATTTACAACAAAATAAAGATACGTTTATGATTATAAATAAGTTACAAAGGATTGATAACATGCCATGTGTAAAATCAGAGGGATTCTTTCCATTGCCAATTCACAGACCGGATTCTACTGTTAAATATACTTTGCTGATAAAAAAATACTGAAACCTCTGTTGAAAATAATCTCTCTGACCGATAAAGACATTGTTAACTTAGAGTTCCGTAAAGTATTTTGAATGAATCAATATATTATAAAAATCTATTTTGTTGTACCATTATTACTGGTATTTTCCACAGTCTTTGCCCTTAATGATGAACTGGCCAATGGCGTGGTAACAGCCAAACATTGCTGGTTTTATATTGCAATGGGTATTAGCACGCTAATATTAACTGTGTATTCTTTATTTCTACGCAATTCAAAAATAAAAATTAAATCTTCATTTTCAGACCTTTTACTTTTGTTTATTTGTTTGATTGGCTTGCTTCCGTTCGTGTTGGGAACGGAGGCGGCCAATACCTGTATTATTCTGTTGATCTTACTGTTGGTGCTTTATTTTTACTTCAGGATTATTTTTACTTTCGGGAAGTCTTATCAAAATGTACTGATGCTTTTTGTGATTACAACTGCTCTGATTGAAGGTGTTTGGGGATTGAGTCAGTTATATGGTTTCACTTTTTCGCAACACAACCTGTTCCGGCTTACAGGTTCATTTTTTAATCCTGGACCTTACGCCGGTTATTTAGCGGTAATTGTCCCCGGAGCATTTTATTATCTGCTTGCCGATTATAAAATCCTGACACGGAAGTTCAATAAACGATATGTGTTTTTCTATGTTCGTTGGGTCGTTTCAGCATTGACAACGCTTGTTGTAATCTTAGTATTGCCTGCTGCCATGAGCCGGGCTGCCTGGTTGGCGGCAATGAGTGGATGTGGCGTTGCCGGGCTTATGTTTTTGTCCCGCAAATATCGTCTGAAAGAATATATAAAAACACACCGGAACAAGGTGTTGAGAGTTGCGCTTTTGTTTTCTGTATTATTGATAACAGGTAGTTGGGGAATGTATCGTCTAAAGAAAGATTCGGCAGACGGCCGGGCCCTGATATGGAAAAATACTGTTACTGCCATAGTGAAAAATCCGTTGGGAGTAGGATTGGGTAATTTTGCAGGAACATATGGTAATGAACAGGCAGCATATTTTGCATCAGGAGAAGCAAGTGAACAGGAAGAGCTGATTGCCGGAAATCCAGAATACGCGTTCAATGAATACCTGCAAATTGCGTTAGAACTCGGTATCGCCGGATTGATATTATTTCTTGTACTGATAGGTTATGTGTTAAATAAAGGATTTAAAAATGGTCAATATGCTCCGGTGGCATCTTTGTCAGCCTTGTTGATTTTTGCGTTGATGTCGTATCCGTTCAGCGTGTTGCCATTCCTGATCGTTTTTGTGTTTCTAATCGCAACCTGTGTAACGGAAGATACAGAAATGTCGAAAGGTGTAAAAATACCCGTAGGGCTGTTGTTACCCACGACTTGTATAGTTGTAGCCGCTTGTTTGTATAACCGGTATCCGGTTTATAAAGCATACAAAGACTGGAAACAGGCAAAAGTAATGTACGCAATGGATTTATATGCTGATATAAAGGGAACATATGAAGGTTTGTACCCTTATCTGAATGACAATGCGGAATTTCTTTTTGAATACGGCCGAACATTGTCGAAAACAGGTGATTATATCGTAAGTAACAAGATCTTGCGGCAAGGAATGGGAAAAAGTTGTGACCCTATGTTTTATAACATTTCAGGACAGAATTATCAAAGCTTACAAAATTATACTTTAGCGGAGCAACAGTTTAAAAAAGCTGCTTGTGTGGTTCCCCACAGGATTTATCCGTACTATCTGCTGACAAAATTATATATAGAGATGGGTGAAGAGCAAAAAGCAATGGAAATGGCAAGCATTGTATTGCAAAAAGAACCGAAAGTACATTCACCCACTGTTGACGAAATGAGAATGGAGATAAGAAAGATAATTGAAAAAATAGAATAAAATGAAGAAACTTTTGGTATTTGCAGCTACATTGTTGCTTATTCATGCTTGTTCTCCTTCAAAAAGTGACCAGGCGGAGCAGGAAGAAAATAAAAAACAGGAAGTAACGGATAAACCTACACCGGTGAAAGTGATGCATCTTGCTATGTCCGAATTTAACCATGACCTGATTGCCAATGGAACTGTTGCATCACAGCGGATAGCGGAACTTAAATTTCAAACCTCTGAAAATGTTATTCATGTTTACGTGAAAAACGGCGACAGGGTTACAAAAGGTCAAAAGTTAGCGGAACTGGATCAGTTTAAGCTTCGTAGCACGATGCTACAATCCAAAGATAATCTGGAACGTGCCAAACTTGAATTACAGGATGTGCTCATCGGACAGGGTTACAATTTGCGTGATTCGTTGAAAATACCGGCAGAGGTGATGAAAATTGCCAAAGTAAGAAGCAGTTACGATCAAAGTCTGATTAATTTTCAAATGGCTGAATATAACCTTAAGAATGCAGTGCTTTATGCCCCTTTTGCCGGCGTGGTTGCTAATTTATTTACCAAAGAACACAATACACCTGCTGGCTCCGAAGCTTTTTGTACCATCATCGATAACACTCATCCCGAGGTTGTTTTCAATATTCTTGAAAACGAAATTGTCATTGTAAGCAAAGGCGGTAAAGTGAAAATATCGCCTTACGCTATCAGCGATTATTCGGTAGAAGGACAAATCAGCGAAATAAATCCTTTAATAGATAAAAACGGGATGGTACGTGTGAAAGCTACTTTAAATGCATCGAACAAGTTGCTCGACGGGATGAATGTAAAAGTATTGATTCAACGAAGAATCGGTAATCAGTTGGTTATTCCCAAAGAGGCTTTGGTACTCAGAACAAATAAAAAAGTGGTGTTTACCTTTAAAAACGGCAAAGCTTACTGGAATTATGTCAGCACAGGCCTGGAAAATTCCTCCGGTTATGTTGTTACCGAAGGATTACAGGCTGGTGATAGTGTGATTTATGATGGAAATATCAACCTGGCGCATGAATCGCAGGTTATGATAATGCATTGATAATGAGAAGTAAAATGGCGGAACATTGTAGCTTCCCGCAAAGAATTCACAATTTGTCCGCCCTAAGCTTCTCCTTAATTAAAAAGAAAGGAGGATTGCCCGACAAAAATACAAAAAAAACTAATAAGCATAATTTACGAGGCTGTTGAAAGAATAGATGCAGCTAACAGGAAATTTATTTACAAATGTTTAAAAACAGAATTTTATGAAAAAGAAAATTTTTGGCAGTATGGCCATATTGGCAATTGCAGCGGTTGTCGCGTTTAATGTGAATTTGGGTACAAAGAAATCAGATAGGCTTTCGCTTTTAGCTTTGACGAATATTGAAGTATTGGCGGATGGGGAAGATGGTGGTGAACGTAAATACCAATGTAAAATAGAAAGCACTTGCGAAGATATTTATTATTATCATGTCTATGATGATGTTTGCCAAGAAGTGACCGCAACAGAACATATAATAGATTGTATTGGAACAGGTTCTGTGTCATGTACACCTTCGTTTGACGTAACTTATGAATATGGTGATTATGTTTCTTGTTCGACCTGCAATGGCCCAATAGCTGGCTGAAATTTATAGTGTGTAAAAAAGAGACTCGCTATTTATTGTGCGAGTCTCTTTGTAAAAAAACTTAGTACTAAAAAAACGTATATATATGAAACACTTAATTATATTATTGATTGTAACATCTTTACTTGTAATTACTGGTTGCGTGGTTAGTAAAGAATCTTCTGACGTATCAAGATTAATAGTTCAATCTTCGAAAATTCAAAAGGAGTTGGTTGACACTACAGTATTTAAAAAATGTTCCATTATTTTTTTGGAAACTAACGACAACTCATTGTTGCGTAGAATTAACAGAATTTGTTATGCGGATGAGAAGCTTTTTATTCTTGATAGAAGTTTGAATAAAATTCTGATATTTAATATGGAAGGTAAATATATTTCAGAGATTCATCAGGTTGGTCAAGGCCCAGGGGAGTATTTAAGCATAATGGATTTTTGCGTTGATATAGTCAAAAAACAGATTTTAGTGCTTTGTGATCGTCCTTACAAGATTATCGCATTTGATTTTGATAAAAAAGTTATGTTTGATAAAAAACTGGACGGTTTATATTTTAATATAACAGCTGATTCCGGTTATGCGTTTTGTAATAAATTAGAGATATCGAATGAAAAGGGGCAAAAGTACGAATTGTATAGAATTTCGATTGAATCGGATGATGTGTTCCATTATTTGCCAATTAGAACTAATATTGGCAGTAACAGGGTTTATAAAGGAAATCAGATTACGTCAACACAAAATACATATTATACAAGAAGGTTTGATTATGGTATTTATCATTTGGATGGAAACGATGTGTATAGAAAATATACATTTGATTTTTTAGACAATTCAATTGGTGAGTTTTCAAAAGATATCGAAATTACAGACGAACAGATTGAACGTGCAATTGGTAAAGATATGGTTTGTTCAATTTCTGATGTCGTTGAAAATGAAAAATATATGTTTTTCTTAACCAATATAGGTTTCTATGTTTATGATAAAGATTCTGGATTTCTGAATGGGTATAGATCATTGCTAAATTCAACTTTTGGAATTGGATTTAACTCATACTTTTCTGTGGAAAATACTGGAAAATTCATAGCGATTGAACTTAAACCTTGGCTCGTAAATTTAGTAAAAGAAAAAAGGATGTCAGTTCAGAATGGTGGTTACGATGATTTTATGAGGTTGGCAAATCAAATTGATTCAGATGACAATCCAATAATATTACTGTATGAATTTAAATAATATAGTTTTAGGGGAAATTTATTTTTGACTTTCGAGTAGTAAAAAATAGCGATTATGATCAAATTCCTCATTCAGCGTCCCATTGCCGTATTCATGGCGTTCACGGCATTCTTTATTTTGGGTATTATCACTTACCTGAATATTCCTGTGTCTTTGTTGCCTAATATAGCTATTCCTGAAATAACCGTACACATTACCAGGAGTGATAATTCAGCCCGTGAACTTGAGAATACGGTTGTAGCTATTGTTCGTCAACAATTGTTACAGGTAGGTAAGTTGCGCGATATCCGGTCGGAAACCCGGGATGGCAATGCAATTATACGTTTGAGTTTTGAGCATGGAACTGACACCGAGCTTGCCTTTATCGAGGTGAACGAAAAAATTGATGCTGCCATGGGACGTATTCCGAGGAATATTGATCGTCCCAGGGTAGTAAAAGCCAGTACTACCGATATTCCCGTATTTAATCTGAATCTGACCTTGAAAAATAAATCATTTACCGAAAATGATTTTATGGATTTATGTGAATTTTCCGAAACAGTGATAAAACGACGCATAGAACAAATGCCGCAGGTGGCATTGGTGGACATGACCGGTCTGATGTATAAACAGGTGTTGGTGCAACCTGATGAAAATCAATTGAAAATAACAGGTATTACACTTTCTGATCTTGAATCGGCATTAAGCAGTAATAACATTGAACCGGGAAGCATGACGGTGAAAGACGGTCATTACGAATATAATATCAAGTTTTCTGCCGTGATGCGAACCGTTGAAGATATGCGGCACATCTATATCAGGAAAAATGATAAGATTTACCAGTTAAGCGACTTAGCTCAGGTGGAACTTGTGCCGGAGAAGGAACGGGGCATGGCTTATTACAACGGCCGACGAGCTGTAACGCTTTCGGTAATAAAGCAAGCCGATGAAAATATGGATAACCTGAAAAAATCGATGGAACGGGAAGTCGATCGCTTGCGCCGTACCTATCCTGATATTGATTTTCAGGTTTCGCAGAACCAGACTGAACTGCTCGACTACAGCATTTCCAATCTGCAACAAAACCTGTTGCTGGCCTTCATTTTTATATGGTTTGTGTCGGCACTGTTTATGAAAGATATAAGGTCGCCGCTCATTACAGGAATTAGTATGTTTGTCTCACTGGTTATCAGCTTGTTATTTTTTTATCTGTTTAAAGTCTCTCTTAATATCGTATCTCTCACAGGACTCATATTGGCTTTCGGTAATATGATTGATAGTTCGATCATTGTAACGGATAACATCCGTCAATATCACAAAAATGGACGGTCGATTGATGATGCATGCGTTATGGGTACGAATGAAGTGATAGCTCCCATGTTAAGCTCTTCATTTACATCCATCTCAGTGTTCCTGCCATTGATATTTTTGAATGGAATTGCAGGAGCTATTTTTTATGATCAGGCATTTTCTGTAACCGTAGGGTTACTTGTGTCGTACGTCACAGGAATAATGTTATTACCGGTATTGTATAAATTGGTTTTCACCCTTAAATCACCAAAACTGCTCAGCCGGATAAAGAAAAGATGGGGTGCAAAATCACAAATATCATCAAGCGCCACACCTATTCTCGAAAGAATATACCATAGGTGTATCAACTGGATTTTTAAACACAAAACAGCTACTCTTATCACTATGCTGGGTGTATTTCCCTTGTGTTACGGACTATTTATGATTATTCCGAAAGAGAAAATGCCGCAAATCAGTCAAAATGAGTTAATTGTAAGTGTTGAATGGAACGAGAATATCCATGTGAGTGAGAATCGCAGACGTGTAGTGCAACTTATCGAATCCCTGAACGGAAAGATAACCGAAAGTGCTGCATTGGTAGGTCAACAACAGTATCTGTTGAACAGTAAACAAGAACAATCATCTTCGGAATCGGAAATATATTTAAAAATGCCTCAGGTAAAAGATGTGGAAAAAATTAAAAATATCCTCGAAAAATATATTTCCACCCATTTCCCGAAAGCTATTCTTGCATTTTCGCCGACGACCACCATTTTTGAACGGATTTTTACTACTAATGAACCTGAACTTGTGGCTGAGTATTATACGAAAAATAAAAACATCAATGTAACGCCAGAAGCCATTCAGGCTTTGGAAAAAGAGGTCGTTGAAGAAACAGGAGAAATTCCGGCAGGTATCTCGTTTCAGAGTCAGTTAAATTTAGTAATCGACAAACAAAAGATAATTCTGTATGGAGCTTCGTACAACGATATTTACGAGGCTGTGAAAACAGGTTTTAAAGAAAATAACTTTTCAGTATTACGTTCCAACCAGCAATATCTACCCATTGTATTCGGGGGTAATGAGAAAGACGTCAGGGAGATGATAAATCAAACTACAATTAATACGACAATGGATGGAGACGGGAGACGGAACAGCTTACCATTGAGCACATTTATTAATATGTCGGTTGCCGAAGATGTGAAAACGATTGTGGCCGGGAAAAATGGCGAGTTTGTTCCATTTATATTTTTTAATGCAAAACAACCGGAAAGAATTGTTGATTCACTAAAAGACAAAGCAAAGACCGATAATAACTGGGATGTAAGTTTTTCAGGAACTTTTTTTTCAAATAAAGAAATGATCGGAGAATTGATCATTGTTTTATTGGTTTCCATCCTGCTCATGTATTTTATTCTGGCGGCACAATTCGAAAGTTTTGTTCAACCTTTTATTGTCTTGTTGGAGATTCCGATTGACATTACAGCTTCTTTGGCTTTACTTATACTTTTAGGTCATAGTCTGAATCTGATGTCGGCAATCGGGATCGTTGTTTCATGTGGTATTATTATAAATGACAGTATTTTGAAGGTTGACATTATGAATCAATTACGTAAAAGTGGTTTGTCGATTATGGAGGCGATACATGAAGCAGGAAGGAGACGATTGAATGCAATATTAATGACAAGTCTTACTTCCATTGTATGTATGTTGCCCTTGTTTTTTACTTCAGATATGGGTTCCGAACTTGAAGCGCCTCTTGCCGTTTCCATCATCGGGGGTATGCTCGTGGGAACGCCGATCAGTCTCTTTGTTGTTCCCTTAGCTTATTGGTGGGTTTACCGAAAACACGATAAAAAATAATTCAGTCATGAAATTCAATAAAACCGTATTAATACTAAGCTTTGTATTTGTTGCCAATGTCGTTTGTTCACAGGTACAAAAAATAGATCTGCAACAAAGTATTTCGCTTGCTACCGATAGTTCGTTACAAGCATTCAGAATTAAAAATATTTACCGGTCAAGCTACTGGGAGTATAAGTCATACAAAGCTGCCCGATTACCATCCCTGACTTTGTCAATGACTCCGGTTAGGTATAATCGCGACTTTATCAGCCGATACGATTCGGAGAATAATATTGATGTCTATCGTCAGCAACAATCCTTGTATTCGTACGGAAATTTATCCTTAAGTCAGAATGTGGATTTTACAGGAGGTACTTTCTTCCTTGATTCGGAGTTAGGTTATTTTCAGAATTTTGGAGATAATCCATATGCTCAGTTTACAAGCGTGCCGTTGCGTATAGGTTATTCTCAATCTCTTTTCGGTTTTAATAGTTTTAAATGGGAGAGAAAGATTGAACCTCTCAAATACGAAAAAGCTAAAAAAGAATTTTTGTATTCATGCGAAGAAATCTCTGAAACGGTTATTCAGTATTTTTTTAATTTGGCTATGGCACAAATGGAATATGACTTAGCTGTAGAAAATGTTGTTTCTTCTGATTCTTTGTACAAGACAGGAACAGAACGTCTTAAAATTGCTTCCATCTCACAATCAGACTTATTGACATTGAAATTAGATGCCCTGAATGCAAAGAACACATTGAAAAGTGTGGAAATTGACCTGAAAAGGGCTATGTTCAGTTTTGTGTCTTATCTCAGTCTGCCAAAAGATACCGAAGTGCGTCTTGAACTGCCCGATCGTCCTTATGATATTGAGGTAACTGCCGATAAAGTACTAAGCTATTCGATGGAAAATAATCCGGACTATTTACAATATCAACAAAATATACTTGAAGCCGAAAGAGAAGTGGAGCGTACCCAAAGGAAATCGGCCTTTGATGCCAGTATATCGGCAAGTGTCGGTTTTAATCAGGTTGCCGATAATTTTAAGAAAGCCTATTATCAGCCTTTACAACAAGATGTAATTCGTGTAGGATTGATTATTCCGTTAGTTGATTGGGGCGTGAGAAAAGGGAAAGCGAATATGGCAAAAAGTAACCTGAATGTGGCAAAGATATTGACTCAACAATCCCTGACAAGCCTTGAGCAGGATGTGATATTGACGGTCAACGATTTTAATGTACAACAAAATATGATAGCCGGAGCTGAAGAGGCAAGAAGTTTGGCGAGTTTAGCGTATAATACTACAAAACAACGTTTTATGATAGGTAAGGCCGATGTGAATAGTCTCACACTTTCGTTGAACAGATTAAATACGGCTCAGAAAAATTATATTACCGCCCTTAAAAGTTATTGGTTGAGTTATTATAAACTGAGAAAACTAACCTTGTTTGATTTTGAAAAAAGTGTGCCGCTTTCTTATGAATTTGATGAATTAATGGGCGTACGTTAAATGAATAATTCCTCTTCGAAAATATCTTCATTCTCCATCATCCTGACTTTCGTGTTTTTCACTATCGTCGGACTGGCGCTTGTGAGTCAACTTCCGGTAAAGCTTTCACCGTCGGAAACTTTGCCCCAAATAAATGTATCATTCTCAATGTATGGTAGTTCGCCCGTTGTGGTTGAGCGGGAAGTTAGCTCTAAGTTGGAAGCTATGCTGGGTCGCATGACCGGAGTACGGAAAATAAATTCCAACTCAGGTAATGGCTGGGGACATATCTCCATTGAGCTGGACAAGCATGCTGATCCCGATGCTGCACGTTTTGAAGTTTCAACTATTATCCGTCAGGCATGGCCCAACTTGCCTGAAAACCTTTCTTATCCGGCAGTTTCGCTCCGAAGTCCCGACGACAATTCGAAAAAAGTGTTCCTGAGTTATACGCTTAATGCACCTGCACCTCCCATTATCATACAACAATACGCCGAGGAAAGAATTAAGAATCATTTAGCACAGATTAAAGGCGTTTATCAGGTTAATGTCAGTGGTGCCAATCCTATGGAGTGGCAACTCAAATATGATTACAAACAATTGGAACTTATGGGAGTAAGTACAGATGAAATAAAAACTGCCATAAATCGCTATCTAAAAAAAGAATCACTTGGTTTAGCGCGATTTGACACTGAGAAAAATGATGTCAGCTTTATTCGCGTAGCTTTAGTGTCGGATATTAATAATAGGGATATTGAAAATGCTTTAAGCTATATTGAAGTTAAGAAAATAAATGGAAGAATTATCAGGCTGTCAGATATTGTGACTATCTGTAAAACAGAATCTCAACCTTTCGGTTATTATCGTATCAACGGACAGAATACGATTTATATATCGGTAGTGGCGGATGAAACGTCCAATCAGTTGAAGCTGGGTAATCAAATAAAAACAAAAATAGCAGCCCTACAAAATGAATTTTCCGCAGCTTATAAACTACAAAAGGCATATGATGCGACCGAATATATTAATGAAGAGTTGAATAAAATTTATTTTCGAACGGGATTGACGGTGCTTATACTGCTGGTTTTTGTCGTTTTGGTATATAGAAAACTCAAATATACTTTGTTGATTAGTATCTCATTGGTTGTTAACATCTCCATATCGCTAATTTTCTATTATTTGTTTCAAGTAGAAATTCAGCTTTATTCTTTAGCCGGTTTAAGTATCTCGTTAACCTTAATTATTGATAATGTTATAGTTTTGTCTGACCAAATAATTAATCGTGGCAATAAGAAAGCATTTTTGGCAATTCTGGCTGCGACACTTACCACCATAGGCTCGTTAACGATTATCTTTTTTATGGATGAGAAAATACGTCTGAGTCTGAAATATTTTGCGGCTGTTATTATCATTAACTTGTTGGTGTCGTTGCTTGTGTCGTTGTTTCTGGTTCCTGCACTGATAGAAAAATTGAAATTGGTTAATAATGATACTTTACGCAGAAGTAGAAAATCAATGTTAGGGTTGAAAATCAATAGATCTGAGTTTAAGTCAAAACGTTTGCTAGTTCATTTCATTCAGTTTTATGCTTTGATGATTCGATTTCTATGGAAGAAACGTGTTCTTGTCTTTTTGATAGTTGTTTTATTATTTGGAATTCCTGTTTTTCTTTTACCAGACAAAATTGAGAAAAAAAATCGTTTTGCAGATATTTATAACCAGACAATAGGCTCTAATTACTATAAAGAAAATCTGAGATCGCATGTAAACAATATCTTAGGAGGTACGTGGCGACTTTTTGTGCAAAAGGTCTATAACGGCTCCTATTTAGAAAATAATCGGGAAGAAACTTCGCTGTTTGTGACGGCAACCTTGCCGAATGGCTCTACGCTTACACAAATGAATAACTTGATTCAACGTATGGAAGCATATGTGGGCCAATTTCCTGAAGTACGACAGTTTGAAACCAATATTTATAGTGCAAACAGAGCAAATATCAATATTCGGTTTACGAAACCAAATCAGAAAAACAGTTTTCCACATCAATTAAAATCCAATCTTATTAGTAAATCGCTCGAATTAGGTGGCGGTAGCTGGAGTGTATATGGTGTCGGAGATGGTTTCAGTAACGATATAAGGGAAAGTGCAGGGTCATATCGTATTCAAATGTATGGATATAATTACGATGAATTGTATGAATATGCTGAGAAGCTCAAGTTAAAACTTTTAGGATACAGGAGAATTAAAGAAGTACTTATCAATTCGGAGTTTAGTTGGTATAAAGATGATTATCAGGAGTTTTATTTTGAGTTAAATGATGAATTGTTAGCAAGCGGAGACATTCAACCGTACCAGCTTTTTACATCTGTAAAGCCATATTTTGAAAAAAATATCTATGTCGGGCAAATACAAAATTTCTCAGATATTGAAAGAATAACACTTCAGTCAAAACAATCCACAGAATATAATGTATGGGATTTAAAAAACAGGCCGGTAAAATTTAGAGAAAAGGAAGTCAAGTTATCGAACCTGGCAAGTATTGAAAAATATCAGGCGCCTCAAAAGATCTCGAAGGAAAATCAACAATATCGTTTATGTCTACAATATGAATACATTGGAGCATATGAACAAGGTCGTAAAGTATTGGAGACTAATGTTGAAGCGTTTCAAAAAGAATTGCCGATCGGATATACAGTTAAATCAGATGAAAATCAGGGTTGGGGATGGGGTAAAGAAGAAAATAAGCAGTACTGGCTATTGGGCATTGTTGCCGTAATTATTTATTTCTGCTCAAGTATTCTGTTTAATTCGCTCCGACAACCCCTTCATATAATTTTTATTATTCCCCTATCGTTTATAGGAATTTTTCTTACCTTCTATTGGTTTAAATTGAATTTTGATCAGGGTGGCTTTGCGGCTTTTATTTTGCTTTCAGGATTGACAGTCAATACAAATATTTATATAATCAATGAATATAACAATATATTAAAAACGAGAAAAATATCTCCTTTGCAAGCGTATATTAAAGCTTGGAATGCTAAAATCAGACCAATATTTCTTACTGTTATTTCAACAATCTTAGGCTTTGTTCCATTCATTGTGGGTTATAAAGAAAGTTTTTGGTTTCCACTTGCGGCAGGAACAATAGGAGGTTTAGTAGTTTCATTTTTAGTAGTTTTTTTGATCTTACCTGTTTTTATGACTGCAAAAAGTTTTACAAAACAAATTTAAAATGTTAAATTGCAGCCATTATAATGCAAGATGTTTTCTGTAGTGTAAATGCCTGATTTAAAATATAATAGGCCTGTAAAACTATTTTCCGAATAATACAATAAACATATTTCCATGAAAAAAACGCTTTTGTTTAGTGCACTGTTATTAATCGGAGTATTACTCCATGCACAGAAAACCCCCAATGAAATATCAGTTTATAAAATTACAGGTCAGGTAACAGAGGCTGAAACGGATAAGGCGATTCCTTATGCCACCATTAGCGCTCAGTCGGATAGTCTGAAAAAAGTAACTAAACTTTGTAGTGATGTGAATGGAAAGTTTGATGTCAGGCTTGATCGCAAGGGAAAATATGTTTTAGTATTTTCGGGAGTTGGCCTGAAAGAGGAGATGAGGAATGTAGAAATTGGAGATTCTGCTGTCATTGCAATAGGAAAAATCAAAATGGAAAAAGGAGTTGATTTGAAGCAGGTAGACGTTATTGCTCAAAAACCCCTGATAAAAGTCGATGTTGATAAAATAACCTATAGTATAGAGTCGGATCCGGAATCGCAAACCAGTAATGCACTGGAGATGTTGCGCAAAGTTCCCCTGCTGAATGTTGATGGTGAAGATAATGTTACATTAAACGGACAGTCGAATTTCAAAGTGTTGGTAAACGGGAAAAGCTCCTCAATGATGTCGCAAAACTTTAAAGAGGTTATTAAAAGTCTGCCCGCTAATTCAATAAAAGATATCGAAGTGATAACAAATCCCTCGTCGAAATATGAAGCCGAAGGGATTGGTGGTATCATCAATATTATTACGATAAAAAAGACCCTGAACGGATATAACGGAAGCGTAAATGCCGGTTTTGATACTTTTGGAGCAATGAATGGTGGTGTATATCTTTCAGCAAAGGTTAATAAATTAGGATTCTCCGGACGATATTCAGTTAATCAGAATAAGCGACCTGAATGGAGAATTAATTCATCACGTGAGAATTATTTATCCTCAATGGAAAGTCAGTATTATATGAATACGAATGGAAGATCTACAAGTTCAGGACTCTTCCATAATTTTAACGGTGAAGCAAGTTATGATATTGATTCATTAAATTTGATTTCAATGTCATTCTGGGGATATTTTGGGAATAGTAAGAATAATGGGACATCGGTAACCGAAATTCAGAATAGTCAGAGAGTAAGGACAAGTTACTTTGAAATGCTAAATAATGGAAGTTATAGATATGGAAACTTATCTGGTAACATTGATTATCAGAAGACATATAAGAAACCGGATAAAACATTTACCATATCTTATAAATTAGAAAATGATCCTTTCTCTTCAGATAATACCACTGAAACCGAAAATGAGTTTAATTATGAAGCCTCAGAACAACATTTGATAAGTGATAATTTTACGAGGGAGCAGACACTTCAGGTTGATTATTATGATCCATTGACAAAGAAGCATCAAATTGAATGTGGTATAAAGGGAATTTATCGTCAGAATGAGAGTAATTCGGATGTTTACAGATTAAATTCATTAACCGACCAGGTTGAGTATGATGCGCTGCGAAGTAATGAACTGGTTTATGATCAAACGATAGTCGGATTATATGGAGGATATGTTTATAGCCCGGGTAAATTCAGTTTAAAGTCGGGTTTGCGTGCGGAACTGACATGGAACGATGCAATTTCGAAATCAGTGCGCGATACCAGTTTTTCAAGTACCCTAAAGAATCTAGTGCCGTATATTACACTAACGTATAAACTGAATCCTACACAAACGCTGAAGTTGTCCTATACGCAACGTCTTCAGCGCCCGGGAATCTGGTATCTGAATCCTTATCGCAATGATTTGAACAGATTATATGTGTATTATGGAAACCCTGATTTAAAATCGGAAGTGGCTCATTCTTTTGAAGCCGGATATAATAATTTTACTCCGAAATTTAATGTAGGCCTTACTGCTACAACTTCTTTTGCTAATAACTCTATTGAACAGATAACCTTTCTGGATAGTAAGAATGTCCAGAATATCACTTATGATAACATTGGTAAAAATCTCAGAGCCGGTTTGAGTACTTATTTGTCGTACCGCCCTAATGCAAAAATTAATGTAGGGTTAAACGGTGGAGTAACATATGCGCAAATGGAAGCGAGAAGTATGGGCAAAGTACAAAGTAATGATGGATTTTATTACAGAGTATCTGTTAATGGTCGTGTAACTTTATGGAAAGATGGTGCCGTCAACCTTAGTGGAGGATATAATTCTCCTTCAATACGTTTGCAGGGAAAGTTCTTTGGATATAATTATTCGAACATCGGACTGTCGCAGTATTTTCTCAAAAGAAAGCTTATGCTAAGTTTGTCGTTGAATAATCCGTTTACGAAGGAACTGAAGTTCAGAAATGAAAGTTCGACACCGGACTTTAAATATGATTCGGAGAATATCAATATTGCCCGCTCGTTGCGGTTGAATCTGAGTTATAATTTTGGCAAGATGGGTGAGAATGTCAGGAAAGCTAAACGAAGCATACAGAATGATGATTTGAAAAGTGGTGAAGGAAATGCAAATTGATTTCCTTTAGAATGCCATGATCTTACTTTTATCTGATGAATTATCATCTTGTGTATTAAAGTGCCTTTCGCTACATTTGTGATTTAAAATTAATCCGTGCAGCAATACCTCGACATACTCAAACAATACTGGGGCTACGATCAGTTTCGACCGTTGCAGGGCGACATTATAGAAAGCATAGCGGCCGGAAAAGATACTCTGGGGCTGATGCCTACCGGTGGAGGTAAGTCTCTGACTTTTCAGGTGCCGGCGATGGCCATGGAAGGTGTCTGCATTGTGGTCACTCCGCTTATCGCCCTGATGAAAGACCAGGTGGAAAACCTGAAGAAAAGGAATATTCCTTCTGCTGCCATATACTCCGGGATGCCTAAGGAAGAGATATTGCTTACACTCGAGAACTGTGTTTTTGAAGCTTATAAGTTCTTGTATGTTTCCCCTGAAAGATTAGCCACTCAAATTTTTCTTGAAAAGATCAAACAAACGAAAGTTTGCATGATTGCGGTGGATGAATCGCATTGTATCTCGCAATGGGGCTATGATTTTCGCCCATCCTATCTGAAAATTGCCGACATCAGAGAAATTATTCCGGAGGCACCTGTGCTTGCGCTGACAGCGACAGCTACTCCTGAAGTGGTCGAAGATATTCAGGAACGACTGCATTTTAGGGAAAAGAACGTATTCAGGAAGAGTTTTTTACGTACCAATCTGGCTTACATCGTCAGGACCACAGAAAATAAAGAAGAACAGTTGCTGAATATCCTTAGAAAAGTTTCGGGCACCTCAGTAGTCTATGTGCGTAATCGTAAGAAAACGAAGGAGATCGCCGATTTTTTGGTTCAAAATAATATCTCTGCCGAGCATTTTCATGCCGGATTGAGCAACGAAACCAAAGACGCCCGTCAGCAACGCTGGAAAAATAATGAGACCCGTGTCATTGTTTCGACCAACGCTTTCGGGATGGGTATTGATAAGGCAGAAGTGCGTACGGTGGTGCATATGGATCTGCCCGATTCGTTAGAGGCATATTTTCAGGAGGCGGGACGGGCGGGACGAGATGAGAAAAAAGCCTATGCTGTTGTTTTGTTCAATAACAGCGATGTGACAAAAATGCGCAAAAGGGTATCAGATACTTTTCCTGAAAAAGACATGGTGCGCAAAGTGTATAATGCTCTGGGAAATTACTATGAAATTGCTGAGGGTTCAGGCATGGAAGCTGTTTTTCCTTTTGATCTGGCTGATTTTTGTACTAAGTTTAAACTCCCGATGCTCGTCACACACAATGCACTGAAAATTTTGCAACAAGCGGGCTACCTGGACCTGACGGATGAGCAGGAGAATACTTCAAGGGTGCTGTTTACTGTTGGTAAAGAAGATTTGTATACGATCCGGTTTAGTGATGATCAGGACCGGTTGATACATATTCTCTTGCGCTCATACACCGGCCTTTTTACTGATCCTGCCTATATCAGTGAAGAAACGATTGCAAAGCGATTGGAGTGGTCGAAGGATAAAGTGTATCAGGAATTGGTGCAACTGAGCAAAGAAAGGGTTATACATTACATCCCGCGCAAAAAGACACCCTTTGTTACCTATGTGCAGGACAGAGAAGATGTGGATCGGTTGCGATTAGACAAGGAAGCATACGAAGACCGGAAAGAACGGTATATTACCCGTGCAAAAAGTGTATTGGACTATGCAAAAGAACAGCAAATCTGCAGAAGTCAAATATTGCTCTCATATTTCGGTGAAAAAAATACCCAACCCTGCGGACAGTGTGATGTTTGTCTCAAAACAAAAGAGACACAGGTAACCGATGCTGATTTTGATAAAATAAGCAAAGCAATACTTGACTTAATAATCAACGAACCTTTAAGCATTCGTCAAGTCACCTCCAAATTGTCGTTAAAAGAGAATAAAGTGTTGCAGGTGGTGAGGTTTATGATGGATAATGGTCAACTGCGCCAAAGTGATGATCTGAAATTACATATATTATAGCCTGCTATTCACAACCATTTTCAACTCTCAACTTTCAATTCTCAACTCTTTCAACTCATCCTCCCCTTATAATCCTCATACCCAAACTCCTTCACCAACCTGAACTCATTGTCTTTCGTCCAAATCCCTATTGATGGATGAGTTACGCCGTTGAACATGGTGGTTTTTACCATGGTGTAATGAATCATATCTTCAAAAACGATGCGGTCGCCGACTTTTAATGGCTCATCGAACGACCAGTCGCCATAGAAATCACCCGAAAGACAACTGTTTCCTCCCATTCTGTAAGTAGGTTTGCCCGCTATCGGATCAGTTGCGCCGATGATGGCCGGTTTATAAGGCATTTCCAGACAGTCGGGCATATGGCAGGAGAATGAGACATCCAGCATAGCGGTTTTGATGCCTTTGTTGTCAACAATATCGAGAACAGTCGATACAAGTTCTCCTGTTCTCCAGGCAAAAGCACTTCCGGGCTCTAAAATGAGATGGAGGTGCGGATATTTGCCCTTGAATGCTTTAAGTACCTGTATCAGATGATCGGTGTTGTATCCTTCACGCGTCATCAGGTGACCGCCACCCATATTCAGCCATTTGATGCGATTGAACAGATGTCCGAATTTCTGTTCAACAACCAATAAAGTTTTTTCCAGATCAAAAGAATTGCTTTCGCAAAGCGTATGGAAATGAAGGCCTTCAATTCCTTCCGGTAATTTATTTCCTAAATTTTCAGCGATAATGCCCAGCCTCGATCCCGGAGAGCAAGGGTTGTATAAATCGGTTTCCACATCAGAATATTCCGGATTGATTCGCAGTCCACATGAAATATTATTTGATCGTGTACGTGGGTAGAATCGTTCGAATTGAGAAAGAGAGTTAAAAGTGATATGGCTGCTGTATCCCACAATCTCGTCAAATTCTTTATCACTATATGCAGGTGCGTAGGTGTGTGCCGGACTACCCATTTCTTCAAAAGCCAAACGGGCTTCAGCCAAAGAGCTGGCAGTAGAACAGGGAATGTATTCCTTTACAATAGTAAACGCGCTCCACATGGCAAATGCTTTGAATGCGAGAATAATTTCCACACCTGCTTCTTCTTTAACTGAGCGAATTAAAGTCAGGTTCTTACGGAACTTTTCTTCATCCAGGACGAAGCAGGGAGAGGGGAGTTGGGAGTAATTGATCATTTTATTCAGTGATAAGTGTTAAGTTGTTATTTTTTTCGGAAAGTGCCGTAAAGGATGCCCCCTATGATGGAAGCGCCAACGACATATACCGGTGGGACATTAAAAATCCAGATGAGTATTACAACGGCAATTGGAATAAAGATCGTTTTATAGGTTATATTTGCTGATTTCGCCATTCTCCACAATGGTGCTACGATCAGAGCGACAACTGCCGGCCGTATTCCCTTGAATATTTTATCAACGGTAGGGTTTTGTCTCATATCTACAAAAAATGTAGCTATAAGTAGAATGATGATAAAAGATGGCAGCGCACAACCAAGTGCCGCGACAATGCTCCCTTTTGTTTTTCTGATTTTATAACCTACGAAAATTGCCGTGTTGATGGCAATGACTCCCGGTGAAGATTGCGCCATTGCAAGCATGTCAATAAATTCCTTCGGGTCGATCCATTTTCGCCGTTCCACCACTTCTTTCTCTATCAGGGGGATCATCGCATAACCTCCCCCGATAGTAAAAGTACCAATCCGGAAAAACGTTGTAAATAGCTGCCAAAATAATTTCATCCTGATTAAAATAAAACGCAAAGATAAATATTGTAAACTGTTTTACCGCAATCTGCATCTTTTTTTACATGGGTAGACCTTCTGCAGTCATATTTACACGACATGTCAGATAAAGTTTAAGCATTAAAATAAAAAATATTCTTTTTCCTTTGTTGATTAAAAAAACTTATCTATCTTTGCAGTCCGAATTTCAAAACAGAATTAAAATAATAAACAGTCTATAATTATGATCGTAGTTCCTGTAAAAGAAGGCGAAAACATTGAGAGAGCATTGAAAAAATTCAAACGTAAATTTGAAAAAACAGGTGTTGTAAAAGAACTCCGTCGTCGTCAATGTTTTGATAAGCCTTCTGTGGTAAAACGCGAAGAAAAGAATCACGCGGTTTACGTACAAAAAATGCAACTTGGACAAGAATAACATAATCAAATTAAATTTTCATTAATTTATTTGATTTTTTAGCTTATTTAGTCTATATTCGTTGCAGAATTAGAATGCGGTTATGATAAACGGATTTCTGCAATATTTACAGTATGAGAAGAAATATTCTTCTCATACTGTTTTGTCATATCGTAATGACTTAGAGCAGTTCCTGTGTTTCCTGGGAAAGGATGCCGGTCAGTTCAGTCCATGTGAGGTGAATGCAGTGTTAATTCAGGAATGGATTCTTGCATTAATGCAAACAGGTATTTCTGCCCGGAGCATTGCCCGTAAAATTTCCACATTAAAATCTTTATGGCGATATTTGCAAAGCAGATCGATCACTAAAGATAATCCTACGTTAAAAATTGTTTTGCCAAAAACAAAAAAGCCTTTGCCGGTGTTTTTTAAGCATAAGGAAGTTGCGGCTGTTATTGAGAATCCCTATCTTCCTGATGATTTTGAAAGAATCAGAGATTTGTTAATCATAGAATTACTTTACATGACCGGTATCAGGTTGTCGGAATTAATAGCTATTGAAGATAAAGATGTTGATTTTTCAGTGGGCGAATTAAGGGTGATTGGAAAAAGAAATAAACAACGTATTATTCCACTCGATATATATCTTTGCGAAAAAATTACCCATTACATGGAAATTAGGAATGAAAAGGTAGGGAGAGTTTCTCCTCGTCTTTTTGTCAGACCAAACGGAAAAATGATGTATCCGAAACTGGTATATAATATTGTACATGCAATTATGTCGCAGGTATCCACCCTTCCCAAGATAAGTCCGCATGTGATGCGCCACAGTTTTGCCACCGAAATGTTGAACGGGGGGGCTGATATTAATGCGGTGAAAGAATTGTTGGGGCATAGTTCCTTAGCTGCAACACAAGTGTATACTCATACAGGTTTCGGGGAATTGTATAATATATATAAACAGGCTCATCCCAGAGCCAAATAAAAGAAGGAGGTAGTTATGAAACTCAGGGTTCAGTCGATTAATTTTGACGCAACAAAAGCTTTGGAAATGTATGTTGAAAAAAAGACGAAAAAGCTGTCCAGATTATTTGATGAAATTTTGAATGTAGAGGTTTATTTGAAGGTTGTAAAGCCGGAAACGGCAACCAATAAAGAGGCCGAGATACGGATTTCAGTGCCATCAGGAGAATTGTTTGCATCCAAGGTGTGTGATACTTTTGAAGAAGCAGTTGATTTGTCGGTTGAAGCGCTTGAAAAGCAAATCGGAAGGTTTAAAGAAAAGATTAGTAAAAAATAAAATATTAAACGAAATGTTTTGTATTCCAAAATAATTTCGTACATTTGCAAGCCGTTTAAATAAGAGTGTTTAAACGGCTTTTTGTTCGGTGAAAATGTCTAGTAATTAGAACTTTGCCTCTTTAGCTCAGTTGGCCAGAGCACGTGATTTGTAATCTCGGGGTCGTTGGTTCGAATCCGACAAGAGGCTCAAGCCAGTTGAAAGTTGAAAATTAAAAGTTGAAAAATAACTCTCAACTTTCAACTAAAAAATAGGGCAGTTACCAAAGTGGCCAACTGGGGCTGACTGTAACTCAGCTGTCTTTCGACTTCGGAGGTTCGAATCCTTCACTGCCCACGATAGTTGAAAATTGAAAAGTTAAGAGTTGAGAGTTCTTTCAATATATAAAGTGTTAACTTTCAACTCTTAACTCTCAATTTTCAACTAAATTGCGGAAGTAGCTCAGTTGATAGAGCATTAGCCTTCCAAGCTGAGGGTCGCGGGTTTGAGCCCCGTCTTCCGCTCTCTTGCTGTTGTAGCTCAGGGGTAGAGCACTTCCTTGGTAAGGAAGAGGTCGCGGGTTCAAGTCCCATCAACAGCTC
>JAYFQH010000082.1:0-17550 GCA_034927265.1 Paludibacter sp. | reverse complement strand
TATTTCGACGGGAAAAAACTCCAAATGGAAAAGCCATTAATTACTGACGGTAATCTCAGTGTTTATAAAGTTGATGGACAGCTTGTTGATCAAAGAAAATTATCTCCTGATACAAAAAATGTTGATTTGTCGGGTCTCACCAATGGAATTTATCTGGTCAGGGTACAGACAGGAAATGTGTATAAATCGATTAAAATACTTATTTTATAAAAATGTACAAAAAAGTTTTGAACCGTATTATTTTTGTCCTGATGCTTCTCCTGAGTAACAGTGCAAATGCTCAGATGGTGTTGGGAAAATTCGAATGTAATGGGAATACTTCCGGGGAAGGAAACTTACAGGCAAAAAACTATCTGGATACACAGATGAATCTCTCTGATCTTACGCTAAATGGAACTGCAGCTACGCTTTCGTATACTCCCACTTCGGTCGAGTTAACGCTGACTACTTCGGTGGGGGCGGCCAACAGTATCAGCTTCTCCATTGCCCCTAAAGAAGGTTATATCGTGGAGGTACGAAAGATTTTGATGAATATTAAGAAAAAGACGAAAGCCGGTAATGTGAATCTTTTTCTTAATACAGTTGGTCAGCCTTTTCTGAATAGTAACAGTACCGTGTTGTATAATGCAGGTAATTCGAATACAGATACAATCTATAAAGTAGTAAGTGTGAGTTATCCGGCCTCATTTACTTCTCCGATAAAAGTAAGCACACCTGATCAGCCAGCCAATTTTTTGTTATCGTCAGGAAAAGATGGTGGAGCGCTTTCGATTGATTATATCACCGTCTACGGTTATGTCTACAAAACTACCGACACTCCTCCTTCTGATGGAATCGACAGAAGTTTTTCCATTGATTTAAATAAGAAGACTGGTGAAATAAACCCCTTGTTTTGGGGCACAAACTTTCTTTTCTGGATAGAAGATGATGCTTCTCTGGCCGATGGGAAAATAGAAAACAGCCTCAAAAATATGCCTGTTACCTCCTTGCGTTATCCGGGAGGTACAGTTGCCGATAATTTTCACTGGAAGACCAACCTGCTGGAGAATAAGTTCAGATTTCCTTATGAAGACGGGCCGGATCAGAGCGATTTTGATGAATTTATGGCTTTTTGTTCCCGTGTAAATGCCGAACCCATACTTGTGGTGAATACAGAATCGTGGCAAATTGCTCAGAATCTGGATGGCGGAGCACAGGAAGCTGCCGATTGGGTCAGGTATTGTAAGGAAAAAGGGTATAAAGTAAAATACTGGGAAATCGGCAACGAAACCTACTGGCATCCGTTTTTTACAGCCCGTGAATATGGTCAGGCGGTAAAAAAATACGCCCTTGCCATGAAGGCGGTGGATCCTACCATCAAAATATCGGCTAATGGACACTGGGATATCGAAATGACCGGCACGAAGGAACGAACCACTTCGTCGCAATGGGAAACAATCAGGCAAATGTATCAGAATATAGCGTCAAAGGCTGATACAGAGGCTGCCGATACTTATGCCGATCAATATAAGAACACGGATATCCGGAGCGGAAACGAAAAATGGTGGAGCAATGTTGCCGATGAGTGTGGTGCTTATATTGATATGATCAGTGTGCACTGGTATTACTCGGGAACTTCGAATATGGGCAGCATGACCAATAGTCTGCAACAGTTACGTCAGCTGTTCAAAATCAAATACCCCGATCGTGAATACACCATGTGCATGACTGAATACAATTGTAATAACGACGATCACAAAAAAGGAATAGCAGGACTGTTCGATGGTATTGGGAGATTCCTCATGGCAGGAGTGGAGATTGCTAATTTCTGGCCTTTGCGTAATTCCATCGATGGTCACCGAAGGTCGATATTGCACGCCGATACCAAAGAAGAAGGTTATGCCTATCAGGTACTCAAACTGATGGGCAATAATCTGAAAGGGAGTATCGTGGGAGTAAACTCAGAAGATATTATTTTTCCAATGGTAACCTATGATGGAAGTCAGCTTACTGTCCTTGCAGGCGGTTTTGCTGTTGCCTCCCAGCCGGTTTATGTAACCATGTCGTTACCCGAAATGGATCAGTTCACGCTTATTGATGCAAAGTCATATGATGCTCCCGCATTGAATACAGTGCCCATCAGACTGGTGGAAAATGATGTTCCCGTCACACTCTCCGAAACAGCATGTACATTTAAATTGTTGCCCTTACAGACGATAATGCTCCGGTTTAAGAAGAATGATGGAACATTAATACCTGAAATTCCATTGAACAACAAGATAAATATCTTCGCCGAAAACAGGAGTATCAATATTTATTCAGAAGAGAATGTAATGGTGTCTGTGTACAGCATTCATGGGGTAAAAACAGCACAAATGTTCACAACCGGCTTTACAAAAGTACCGGTTCCTGCTCCCGGACTTTATTTTGTAAGGATAGACAGACCTATTTCTACTCAGGAGGTACGAAAAATTATGGTCAGTGACTAAAAATTAGTCAATAGGGGGTGAATTTTAGTTTGAAAAAAAAGTGGTATAAATTGTAGAATATATGTTGATATTTGAATGCGTTATCATGCATCTTTGTCACAATTAAAAGTTAATTTTTAAAGAATATGAGAGGTAGAGTTTTATCCGTCATTTGCCTGTTTATTGCGTTTTCGTTTGAACCCGCCAATGCTGTAGAAAAAATCAATTTTGATTTGAACTGGAAATTTATTCAGAAAGATGTTGATAAGGCGCAGGATATTTCGTTCAGTGATAAAAACTGGAGAGTGTTGAATCTGCCCCACGACTGGAGTATTGAAGGAGAATACAGGGAAACTGAAAATGGTACCGATTGGCAAAGTGGTTTTTTGCCGGCTGGCATAGGATGGTACCGCAAAACCTTTGATCTGTCTCCTGATTGGAAGAACAAACAGGTCCAGATATTATTCGAAGGAGCCTATATGAACAGCGATGTCTGGATCAACGGACATCATCTTGGCCATCGTCCCAACGGTTACATCAGTTTTTATTATGATTTGACGCCCTATCTGAAGAAAAAAGACAATGTTGTTGCCGTCAGAATCGATCATAGTAAAGCTCTTTCCGGCAGATGGTATACAGGCTCGGGATTGTATCGCTCTGTATATCTGTTGGTACACAACGATACCTATATCGAACCCTGGGGAGTTTTCTTTCAAACACCGCAGGTTACATACGAGAAAGCTTCATTTAAAGTGAATATTGAATACCGCCAACAGAGTACAAAAGCTCTTGTGGTATCAGCCCGACTAGTCGACAGTCAGGGTAAAACGATGGCGCTGACTGAGCAAAAGGTAAAAGATGTCCGTGAGGGGGTGCAAACGGTACAATTGTCGGGAACACTTGAAAAACCTCAGTTGTGGTCGCCCGATGCTCCACAGGTTTATCGCCTGATATGCCGTCTCGAAGCTGATGGTAAAATAATCGACGAATCGACTCAACTGGTTGGTTTCCGCAAACTGGAATTTACCGCTTCCGAAGGATTTAAAATTAATGGGAGTCCTCTGAAAATAAAAGGTGTATGTGATCACCATACAGCAGGAGCTGTTGGTTCGGCCATTCCCGACGATGTGTTGTACCGTCGGTTGAAACTTCTGAAAGATATGGGCTGTAATTCCATTCGTACCGCCCATAATCCTTATGCTCCGGCATTCTATGCGATGTGCGATACCCTGGGTATCATGGTGATGAACGAGGCTTTCGATGGTTGGGAAGCTGAGAAAGCAAGGGACGACTATGGTAATTACTTTGAAAAATGGTGGCAGAAAGATTTGGGTGGTTTTATAAAAAGAGACAGGAATCATCCCTCTGTAATCATCTGGAGTATAGGGAATGAAGTGCATAAGCCTCTTCCTGAAACCCAAAAAAAACTGGTGGAATTTATTCATCAGCTTGATCCTACACGACCGGTTACACAGGGCGGTACCGACCCTACACGCGGTATGACCGTGGATTATGAAAAGAATTTTAAACACCTTGACATAGTAGGATTTAACGGAAATGGCGAAGAGGTAGGTGAATTTGAGAAATTTCAGGAAATGAATCTCAACCGGCCGGCAGTTGGAACAGAAGTTCCGCATACCTATCAGACCCGGGGAGTGTATAGAACCCAAACTACCTGGCGTCGCCGCGATTTCCCGGCACCCTGGGAGTTAAAGTCGAATGTTCCATGGGATAAGTTTAAATCAAGGGTGTTTGAAATCCCTGATTTATCAGAGCAGGAAATTTTTCCAGAAGAAATTGAAAATAAATACTATCAGTCGTCCTACGATAATGCTTCTGTTCGTATCAGTGCAAGACATTCATGGCAACGAACCAACTCTTTCCCTTTTTTGATGGGCGAATACCGCTGGGGAAGTTTCGATTATCTGGGAGAAGCTGAATGGCCGCAACGCTGTGGTAACTTCGGAATTATTGATATTTGCGGTTTTCCGAAAGATCATTACTATCTTTACCAGAGTTTATGGAGTGATAAACCAATGGTACATCTACTTCCGCATTGGACACATCCCGGAAAAGAAGGAGTGGTAATTCCTGTGGTAGTGTACACTAATTGCGGGGCGGCTGAGTTGTTGCTAAACGGAAAATCTCTTGGGAAAAAAGAATATACAGGTGAACAGTTGGTATGGCAGGTGCCTTATCAGCCAGGAGAATTGAAAGTGATTGCCTATAACGGAGAACAGGCTGTGGCTCAGAAATCGTTTAAAACTGCCGGTAAAGCTGCGGGCATTAATATCACTACCGACAAGCAAAAGGTAAAAGCAAATCAGAAGGATGTGATTCACGTGGAAATTGATGTTGCTGATACAGAGGGTAATTTCTGTCCTATGGCAGATAACCTCATCAGTGTTCAGGTGAGTGGAGCTGCTAAAATACTGGCGATGGACAATGGCGACCCGATAGAGTTAACACAATATAAAGTCAATAGTAAAAAGGCATTCAGAGGTAAATGTCTGCTGATGCTGCAATCGACAGATAAAAAAGGAACTATACAGTTGACCGTAAGTTCTCCCGGATTAAAAAGCAAATCGGTTAGCTTTGTAGCCGAATAATCCAAACCTTTCATCAGACTTAATTGATAAATCGATTATATTAATGAAAAAACATCTCTTATTCATTTGTCTTTTGTGTATCATAAAAATAAATGCACAAAATGCTCCGCAGGTAAAAAGCGGTAATGAAAACCGTATTACGATAGATTTTTCGGTGATTGAGAAACAAAACGTTAAGGGAGCCTCAGGGGCCAACCTCTGCTGGTTGCTCGACTCTGATAAATACAGGCCCCGTACGCGATCCATGCGTACAGCTTTAGCGGAATTGGGAGTGGGAGCCTTGCGCTTTCCTTATGGTCACCTTGCCGACAATTATCTTTGGACAACTCCTCCTTTTGAGAATGCAGTGAAGGGTTTGTCTGCCAGGGTAGCAACTACGTCGCAGGCCCCGGCTAAGTGGGATTGGTGTGTCAATCCCGACGGAACTTTTAAAAATGCACTCGATTTTGATGAATACATTGCCTTGTGCAAAAGTATTGGTGCTGAACCGCTCATTATGGTCAATGTGCTTTCTTTCCGTTACGAAGGCGGTCCGTCGCTCGAATCGCTGATTACTTCAGCAGCCGAGTGGGTGAAATATGCCAATGTAATCCGCAAGTACAATGTAAAGTACTGGCAGTTAGGGAATGAAGTAGAACATACCAAAGAAATTACTCTGGAGGAGTATGTGGATATTTATGGTAGAATGGCCGCAGCCATGAAAGCCGTAGACCCCACGATCAAAGTTGGTACGGGAGTGTTGGGACAACCGGCATGGAATAAAGCGATTCTGGAAAAACATCCCGATCTTGTCGGATTTATATCCGCACATCAGTATGCCTTCAATCAGCCTTTTTCAGAAAAAGGGTATGAAGGCTGGAAAGAGCTGGCTAAGGTTGAAAACCGTAATATACAAAAAATGCAAAATCTGCTCAATGAGCAAAATGCATATAAGGATATCAGTATCATGATTACCGAAACCGGAGCAACAGGCGGTAAATGGCCTGAGAACCGGACGAATGATCTGTATAAAGCCCTGTACTGGTTTGAAATGAATATGGAAGAGTTAGTGCAGCCGAATGTAAAATATTCATTCTTCTGGGGAACCCATAGTCCGTGGGGCGGAGAGAAAGCAGATACCGGTTTGGAATACCTGCTTACAATGAAAGATAATGAAGTGACACCCACCGGAAGAATTGTGGAGCTGGTGAATAAGTACATGCCTCAGCAAATCGTAAAATCCGACTGGGTGTCAGGGTATTTGCGTATTTATGCCGGAATCAGTAAGGATAAAAAAGAACTTTCTGTTTTTGTCCTGAATAAAAATGACCAGGAAGAAAAATGCACCTTCAATATTGCGGGGACAAATCTTAAGAATTACCTTAGCGAAAAATTTGTATTTGCAGGGGCCTCTCCTGTTGATACGGCTCCGGAAGTGAGAAAAATGAAAGCTAAGAATGTTACCGGTACTGTTATCGATGAAGCATTTGCCCCTTGTTCTCTTACTATTCTCCGGTATCATCGTAAATAATTATAATCAACATAATAACAAACAATGAGACAGTTTTTCTTACTAGCAATTCTGACATTTACTCTGGGAGCTTTCGCCCAAAAAGACTTTCAAATCGTCACCGGTCCCTATCTACAGGCGGTAACCGATACTGAAGCAACCGTAGTATGGACCACCAGTAAACAGGCCGTTTCCTGGGTAGAGCTGGCACCCGACGATTCAACTCATTTCTATAACGAAGCACGACCACGTTATTATAATCTTTCACTTGGGAAAAAACTGATTGGAACGATTCATAGGGTTCGTCTTCAACACCTTGAGCCTGGAAAGAAATACCGCTACCGGATCTATTCGCAGGAAGTAATTGAAGAACAGGCATCTGATGTCCTGTATGGAAAAACGATCGCCAGCCAGATATTTAAATCCAAACCATTTCTCTTTCAGACGCTTAACAAGCAAAAAACATCCTTTTCATTCCTGACGCTGAATGATATTCATGAAAAAAATGATTTGTTGAAATCTCTGCTGGGAAATGTCAGAAAGGAGAATGTGGATTTTGTTTTCTATAACGGAGACATGGTGAACAATATGCAAACTCCTGAAAAGATACTGAATGGCTTCCTGAATTTGTCGGTCGAAATGTTTGCCTCAGAACTTCCTTTCTATATCTCCCGCGGAAATCATGAAACAAGGGGATTGACCGCAGGCAAATTCATGGATTATTTTCCTACTACCACTGGTAAACCCTATTTTACACTCGAACACGGAAATACTTTTTTTATTGTGCTCGATGGTGGGGAAGATAAACCCGATACTGATATCGAATACGGAGGATTGGCCGCCTATGATCAGTACAGAATCGAAGAACAGGAATGGTTGAAGAAGGTCGTGCAAAGTGAAGCTTTCAAGTCAGCAAAACATAAAATTGTGATGATGCATATCCCGCCAGGAGGAGAAGATACCTGGCATGGACCTGTGCATATCAGTGAACTATTTGTTCCCGTGTTGAATGGTACCGGTATTGATTTGATGCTTTGCGGACATATACACCGTCATAACTATTATAAAGATGGAGTGGGAGGTACCGATTTCCCTGTGCTGATTAACGCATATAAAAATAAAGCCAGAGTGGATGTGTCTGACGAGGGTCTGGTGGTAAGATCATTGAATGATCAAAACAAAGTTGAGTTTGAGGTGAAGTTGAAGTAAAGAGTCTATAAAATAACAACTAAATACGGGTACTGATTTCCTGAGTAAAGGGAGTTATTTTCCCGTATTTTTTTTTGCTTTTGATTAATTTATCCCCTTTTTTGAATAAAATGTACCTATAAGTTTGTAAAGTAAACCTTACTTTTGCACACTACTTAGTAGCTTAAATAAAAATATCCATATATGAAAACACCATTATTATTTCTTTCAGCTTCGGCAGTAGCATTGGCTGCCTGTGCGAATGCAAAGGAAACAAAGCCGAATGTAATCATTATCCTGGCCGATGATTTGGGCTATGGCGACCTGAGTGCTTACGGAAGCAAAACAATCAATACTCCTAATATCGATCGGTTGGCAAACGAAGGCGTGAGATTTACACAAGGTTATGCAACTTCAGCAACCTCTACTCCCAGTCGTTATGCGATGATGACGGGTATGTATCCCTGGAAAAACAAGGATGCTAAAATTCTTCCGGGCGACGCTCCCTTATTAATCAGCGAAACGCAATATACGCTTCCAAAGATGATGCAGGATGCCGGTTATGTTACTGCCGCCATCGGAAAATGGCATTTAGGGATGGGAGCCGGAAATGTCAATTGGAATGAATTGGTTACCCCGGGAGCCAATCAGATTGGATTCAACTACTCTCACCTTATCGCGGCTACCAACGACCGAGTACCAAACGTATTTGTTGAAAATGGCAAAGTGGTGGGCCTGGATCCAAGTGATCCGCTATATGTAAGTTACAAAAAGAATTTTCCCGGCGAACCTACCGCCCTTACCAATCCTGAAATGCTGAAAATGAAATGGTCACACGGTCATAACCAGTCAGTTCACAATGGCATCCCGCGTATCGGTTTCCAAAAGGGAGGAAAAAGTGCCCTTTGGGTGGACGAAGATATGGCGGATTACTTCACAGGCGTAGCTAAAAACTTCATGACTGAAAATAAAGATAAACCGTTTTTCATGTACTTCGGATTGCATCAGCCTCACGTTCCCCGTACACCTAATGCCCGTTTTGTGGGTACAAGTGGCATGGGACCCCGTGGCGACGCTATCATGGAGGCTGACTGGTGTGTGGGAGAGTTAATCGCTCATCTTGAAAAAACAGGTTTGCTCGAAAATACCCTCGTTATCTTTTCCAGCGACAACGGCCCTGTACTCGACGATGGCTATGTGGATGATGCGGTTGAGAAACTAGGCAATCATAGACCTACCGGTCCGCTCCGTGGCGGGAAATACAGTCTGTACGATGCCGGAACGCGTGTTCCTTTCCTCGTTTACTGGAAAGGTAAAGTGAAACCGATGGTGTCGGATGCCATGGTATGCCAGATGGACCTGATGGCTTCTATCGCTTCATTGGTAAAGCAGCCGTTGAAAGAAGGCTTTGATAGTCAGAATATTCTGCCGGCATTTCTGGGAAAAAGCACAAAAGGAAGAACAGAGCTGGTGGTCGAAGCCAATGGTAAGATGGCTTTCCGTTCGGGCGACTGGGCTTTCATTCCTGCTTACAAAGGACCCGAACGCAATACAACAGGTAATGAACTGGGAAATCTCCCCGCCGATGGTTTATTTAACCTGAAAAGTGATATAGGACAACTCAATAATCTAAGTGCTCAGAATCAGGCACAACTTCAGAAGATGAAATCACGATTCCTTGAAATTACAAAAGGATATTACAATGCAGATGTTCAGGAAATGGAACTGAAATAATCATCAGATGACGGATGAAAGTTTGTGAGAATCTGATACTTTAAAGAAAAAAATACAGGTATGAAAATAAGGTTGGGAGTTGTTTGTCTGGTAGCTTTTTTTCTATCAGGCATGACGGTGGCACAGGTAAGAAGTGTATTGCTTCTTGACAGAGACTGGAAGTTTAAAAACTCAGAAGTGGAACAGGGAGCTAAACCTTCCTTTGACGACAATGCATGGGAAAAAGTCAGGGTGCCGCACGACTGGGCTATTCTGGGTGATTTCGATATGAATCTGGATACCCAGATGGTGCAGGTAGTGGAAGATGGTGAAAAAGTGCCCCGTCTGAGAACCGGACGAACCGGCGCTTTGCCGATGTTCGGGGTAGGTTGGTACCGTAATGTATTACCTGTAACTTCAGCCGATCGTGATAAACGTGTTTTTGTTGAATTTGACGGCGCAATGAGTCTGGCAAAGGTTTACCTGAACGGTAACTTTGTTGGTGAGTGGCCCTATGGTTACGCATCTTTTTCATTTGATCTTACCTCTTTTATTCAGTTCGACAAACCGAATGTGCTGGCAGTACGCCTTGAAAATCGCCCCGAATCATCCCGTTGGTATGCCGGAGCTGGCATCTTTCGTAACGTTCGTTTAGTGAAAACGGCGACAACTTATGTACCGCAGTGGGGTACCTTTATCACGACTCCGAAGGTAACCGCGAAAGCAGCAGAGATTAATATTCAGACAGAACTTGTGTCGGCTGATGGAAAGCAATTACAGGTAAGATTAGTTACCGATATTTTTACCAAATCGGGGGTGAAAGTAGCTTCCGTCAGTTCAAAACAAGCCGTTCAAAACAAGGCATTGTTCACTCAAAAAACTACGATTAAAAATCCTGCTTTGTGGAGTCTGAAAACGCCACATCTTTATACCGCCATTTCGAAAGTTTATGTGGATAATATTCTAAAAGATGAATATAAAACCACTTTTGGTTGCAGAAATATCCGTTTTGATAAAGACAAGGGATTTTTCCTGAACGATAAACACGTGAAACTTCAGGGAGTCTGCATGCACCACGACCTGGGTCCGCTGGGCGCTGCGGTAAATTATCGCGCTACCGAACGGCAGGTGGCTATGATGAAAGAAATGGGGGCCAACGCCATTCGTACCTCCCATAATCCTCCTTCACCCGAATTGGTACAGATATGTGATAGTATGGGAATGCTGCTTCAGGTCGAAGCTTTCGATGAATGGAAATACGGCAAGAATAAAAATGGTTATCATCTTTATTTTGATGAGTGGGCGGAAAGAGATATCAGGAGCATGGTGAAACGGGATAGAAATCATCCTTCTGTCATCATGTGGAGCATCGGAAACGAAATCCGTGAACAGGGAATCGTTAGGGAAGGAAAAGAAATTGCCGGTTTTCTGGCTAAGATATGTCGTGAGGAAGATCCGATACGTCCTGTTACGGCAGGATTCAATAATCATACAAATGCCATCAGCAATGGTTTGGCAGATAAGGTGGATCTGGTTGGATTTAATTACAAGCCCTACGATTATAAAAAGAAGAAGGATGAAAATCCGGGTTATGTGATTTATGGCAGTGAAACTGCCTCCACTGTGAGTTCACGTGGGGAGTACAAATTTCCGGCGAAAGAAATAAAAAGTCCCTGGTATACCGATTATCATGTTTCGAGCTACGACCTGGAATACCCACGTTGGGCTTCGACTCCCGATACAGAGTTTGAAATGCAGGACGATAACGATTTTGTGCTGGGTGAGTTTGTGTGGACAGGTTTTGATTATCTTGGCGAACCGACTCCCTATAATGAAGGCACTCCGGCAAAAAGTTCCTATTTTGGCATTGTGGATCTCGGAGGGTTGAAAAAGGACCGCTTCTATCTCTATCAAAGTAAGTGGAGTGAAACGCCAGTGCTGCACCTGCTTCCTCACTGGAACTGGCCCGACAGAGTCGGACAGAATGTGCCAGTCTATTGTTATACCAATTATCCCAAAGCCGAATTGTTTGTCAACGGCAAAAGCATGGGAGTAAAACAAAAAGACAAAAGTAATAAATATACCCGCTACCGCCTGATGTGGGATGAAGTTGTGTATCAACCCGGCGAGATAAAGGTGGTGGCATACAACGATAAAAATGAAGCGGTTGCTGAACAGCTAATCAAAACTGCAGGCGAAGCGATGACACTGAAGCTGACCGCCGATCGTTCGACGATACATTCCGGTGGAAAAGACCTTTCGTTTGTTACCGTGGAAGTGCTTGACAAAGACGGCAATGTATGTCCGCGCGCCGGTAATCTTTTATTCTTTGATGTAAAAGGTGCCGGTAAACTGAAAGCGCTTTGTAATGGCGATCCTACCGATCAAACTTCATTCGGATCAAATTATATGCGTGCTTTTAATGGCAAAATGGTAGCGGTTATTGAATCAGATGATAACGCAGGGGAAATCGTTCTCCATGTTTCCGGTGGTCTCCTTAAATCGCAGTCGGTTGGTATTTCGGTGAAGTGATACCTTTTGTGGTAAAAAAACAAAATGATTATCCGCAAACTGTTCCATACCCCGGAGGGGTTAAATATGCATAACCGTATGCGGAGCTTGTCCCGACTTGTCGGGGCGAAGCGCAGCTTACGGTCAGGAGAACTTTCCTGCGCATACGACCCCGCAGGGGTCGGACAAGACATGCGTTATGCAACCCTTACAGGGTTGAGAAGCAGAGGGTGTCATTTTACCCCGCACTGCGCTTCGCTTGTACGGGGTTATGCAAATTTAGCCCCATACGGGGCAGTACGTGAACTTTAGGACATATTACGGATAATCATTAAGAACAATATTGAATTTATAATTTTAATGAAATATATTTAGATGAATAAAATCACCACGATGCTGGTATGCAGCATATTAACTTTAGGACTGTTGTCTGCTCAAAATAAAAACACAAAGAAACCGGCATTCGAATCGGACATTACCGGCTCTAAACAAAAACTCGAGAATCTCAATGATTTTCTACCGCTATCGTCTTCTCCGAATGCCATAAAAAATGCCATTTATGCCGATGTCACAAAGCCGGCAGCAGAGCGCGCACAGGATCTTATTCGCCGACTGACCTTCGAAGAAAAACTCAGCATGACCGGCGGTTATAACCGTTTTCAGGTAGCTCCGGTACCAAGGTTGGGCATTCGTCCGGTTTTTATGGCCGACGCATCGCAGGGAGTTCGTATGCAAACCCTCACCATTAAAGGAAAAAGCACCTCTTTTCCCGGGATGTTACCACTGGCATCAACATGGAACGGCGACCTTGCTAAAGCTTTTGGAACGGCCATGGGAGAAGAATGTAAAGCGCTCGGGGTTGATATTCTGTTGGGCCCGGGGATGAATATGCAACGCCTTTCCGTGGGTGGACGAAACTTTGAGTATATGGGTGAAGACCCGCTGCTTACCAGCGTCATCGCGTCTAATTATGTATCTGGAATGGAAAGCACCGGTGTGGTTTCGTGTCCCAAACATTTTGTTGCCAATGATCAGGAATTCTGCCGCCATATTGCCAATTCGGTCGTAAGTGAAAGAGCTTTGCGCGAAATCTACTTGCCTGCATGGAAGGCGGTTATCCAAAAAGGAAAAGCAAGCTCTATCATGACCGGGAATAATCTGGTGAATGGAACTCCGGCACCAATCAACAAAGAACTGAATGCCGATATCCTCAGAAAAGAATACGGTTTTCAGGGAATTGCCATGACCGACTGGCAGAATACCAATTATTTTCCTTCTTTTCAGCATTTGGTACTTCCTTCAGGTGAAACTTTGCTGATGCCCGATAATGAAAAATTTGCCGCCTGGGTAAATAAGGAGATTGAGAAATCTCCTACCAGAAAAGCGGAGATTGAAATCCTTCTTGAGAAAATGATTTACCCTACGCTGTACACCCTTTTCAACAAAGGCGTATACGACAGAGCGCCACAGGATGAAAGCTATATGAATACGCTACCTGTTCATAAACAACTTGCCCACCAGTGTGCGGAGGAATCAATTGTCTTATTGAAGAATGAAAAGAATATTCTGCCGGTAGCCTCTGGTAAAAACATTGTGATGGTGGGCAAACCCGAGATTCACAGCGGTGAAGGAAGCGGATTTGTGCAGGGATATGATCATGTCACTTTTGAGCACGGATTGAAAGCGGTATATGGCGATAAATTCACCTATCTGAAAGAATTAGATGCAGCAGTGGTGAAAAAGGCGGATGTGGTGATATTTAATTTTAATAAACGCTCTGGCGAAGGTCGTGATGTCCCTTTTGAAGCGGGATCTGAAGAAATAGCAATACTTAAGAAAATTACTTCTATCAATAAAAATGTAATCGTACTGATGAATTCCTGTAACACCATGCCTTTCGAATGGACAAAAGAAGTGAAGGGGCTGTTGTGGTGTTATTTCCTCGGACAGGAACGCGGCAATGCTTTGGCCGATATCATCTCCGGAAAGGTTTCTCCCTCCGGAAAATTGCCTTTCACCATTGAAAAGAATTTTAAGGATGGTCCAGATCCTGATTTCAACTATTTGGGAAACAAACCTTTCTGGATGGGAAATAATCAGTACAAAAAATACTGGTTGGGCGAAACCAGCGAATTTGATACAGCTTTTACCAACTATGTGAAACCATTCACTCCCATTCCTGTGCCTTATAAGGAAGAGACACTGATCGGATATCGTTGGTACGATTATCATAAGATTCCGGTGCATTTTCCTTTTGGATATGGCCTGAGTTATTCGCAGTTCCGATTAAACAAAATGACAGTTGAAAATAATATTTCGAAAGATGGAACCATTGCTGTAGAAGTGGAATTGCAGAATACAGGTAAAATAGCCGCAAAGGAAGTGGTGCAGATTTATGTGTCCGACAAACAATCCAGCGTCGTACGTGCCCCGAAAGAGCTGAAAGCATTTCAGAAAATAGCTTTGCAGGCTGGTGAAAAAACAACCCTCAGGTTTGTGCTGGATAAGAGTGCTTTGTCATTCTGGGATGAATCCACACACGACTGGAAGTTGGAACCTGGTGAGTTTGTGATTTCAGCCGGAAACAGCAGTGCCGATTTGAAGTGGCAGGAAAGTTTGGTTGTAAATTGATATTCATTGTTTTAGATTGCAGTGTTATATTAAAGATAAATTGCTAAAAAGAATAGTGATGATAATTATGGATGATAAGGAACCTTATTTTCAACCTTATTTTTCTTGCTCAACAACCTTAATAGAGGTAAGCATACCAACACCACCTCTGACCTTATTACCTTATTATAAGGATGGTCAAGGGGTAATTATGAAATTATGAAATAAGGTAATAAGGTTTGGATAGGGAAACGATTTCCTTTGCTACTAAGGTAGTTTAGTCAGAAAAGTAAGGTGTAAATAAGGCTTTATAAGTTCTGGTTTTAACGGCATAACTTTTCTGAGAATGAGTGTAATATTCATAAATTTTGAGATATGAAAAAATATATTTTAAAATGTAACTTTTTGTTTCTGTTGCTTTTTGCATTCAGCAGTCTCAGCGCTCAGAAAAAAGGTCCCTTTATTGAAAAATGGAATGCCAGTCAGGAGAAGGCTGAGCAAACAGTAAAGGAATATCAGCAGAAATATCCGGATATAAAGCATTATAAAGCTGATTACAAAAGCTTTTACGACAGTATCTCCGGTCAGAAAATAACGCTAGATATGTTCATCGAGGTTCCTAAAGGCAAGGGTCCTTTTCCTGTGGTGATCTTCATTCATGGTGGAGGGTTTGTAGGCGGTGATAAATCAAATTTCACTCATCAGTCGTTTGCAGTGGCTCAAAAGGGAATTGTGGGTATCAGTATTGAATACCGCCTGAGAGGACATGGAGGAACTTATGCACAGTTTATCGAAGATGCCATGGATGCCATCGACTATGTAAGAAAACATGCTGTAGAATATAATATTGATTTTTCAAGACTGGCTTTGTCAGGCGGATCTGCTGGTGCTTACTTATCATCATATGCCGCCATGAAAACACCTGAATGTATATGTTATGTTGGTTATAATGGTGGATATGATGTTGGAGCAAAAGAATCTTCCAGAGTCCCCCCTGGATTATCACTCAAAGAAATTTCTCCGATTCTGATGATTAAATCGCCTCCCCCTGCTACTCTGCTGTTTCATGGAAAAGAAGATACAACAATTGACTATAAAAGAAGCGTTTCGTTTGCAGATGCAATTAAGAGTAAAGGAGGAACCGCCGAAGTAATGCTTTATGATGGTCAAAAACATAGTTTTTTTAATAAAGAACCTTATCTCACTCAAACTACTGATACAATGCTGAAACATGTAATTAAAATATTGAAGCCATGAAAAAAACACTCTTCACCTCTCTTTCTGTCATGTCGGCGGCAATGCTCACGGCACAGCAAAGCGAACGCCCCAATGTGATTTTCTTTCTTGCCGATGATCTTGGCTGGACGGATTTAAGTTGCTATGGCAGTAAGTTTTACGAAACCCCTAATCTAGATCAGCTGGCTCGCGAAGGCATGCTTTTTACCAATGCTTATGCGGCTTGTCCGGTGAGTTCTCCCACCCGTGTGAGCATACAAACCGGGAAATATCCGGCAAGGGTAGGGGTGACCGATTTTATCCGGGGACGTTATCATCAGTCGAATACCAGGGCTGAAATGCAGAAAATTTGTCCGGTGTTGCCTCCCGATAACCTGTTCAATATGCCTCTGGAAGAAGTGACTATCGCGGAAGCGCTTAAGCCTTACGGTTATCAGACGGCCCATATCGGTAAATGGCACGTGGCGGAAGATTCTCTGTATTTTCCTCAATATCAGGGATACGATATTAATATTGCTGGCTGTGGGAAAGGTTCTCCCGGTCCCGGTGGTTATTTTGTTCCTTATAACAACCCTTATCTTAAGGATGGTCCGGAAGGGGAATACCTGACCGACCGGCTGGGAAATGAATGTGTGAAAATACTTAATAAGTTCAAAGGCAAACCTTTCTTTATTAACTTCCCTTTCTATCAGGTGCATACTCCGCTGATAGGTAAACCTGATAAAGTACGTTATTTTGAAGAAAAAGCCCGTAAGATGGGACTGGATACCATTACCCGGGTTTTTGATGAAAATCCTGACTGGAAATCGAAACAACCCTTTAAAACAAAGAGTTATCGTGACCGCTTAGTGCAAAATCATGCAACTTATGCGGCAATGATATCGAGTATGGACGAAAATATAGGAAAAGTAATAGCAGAACTAAAACGACTTGGGTTGTACGACAATACCATCATTATATTTACAGGCGATAACGGAGGATTGTCGACCTCCGAAGGAACGCCCACGAGCAATCTTCCGCTAAAGGCCGGCAAGGGACATTTGTATGAAGGAGGTATCAGAGAGCCGCTCATAGCTTTCTGGAAAGGACATGTACCTGCCAATACAGTGAACGAAAGTGTTGTCTCCTCAGTCGATTATTATCCGACCATTCTCGATTTGGTAAACGTTCCTTTCCCCCAAAAACATATCATCGACGGGAAAAGTGTTAAGCCGGCATTTATGGGTGCGAAGCAGGACAGAGGTGCCATTTTCTGGCATTATCCGCATTATCCCAATCAGGGGTCACGACCGGGTGGCGCTATCAGGATAGGGGATTATAAGTTGATTGAGTTTTATGATACCGGAGAACTGGAACTTTATAATCTGAAAAACGATATCGGTGAACATCACAATCTGGCATCGAAAGAAAAGCAACGGGCGGATAAAATGGCTAAGCAGTTAAATGCCTGGAGAAAATCGGTGAAGGCAAAGATGCCGACAAAAAATCCGGCATATGTATATTCCGTTGACTAATGTGATTCAAATATTTTTATAATAGAAATAAATATAAATTGAAATAACTAAATAATATGACTAAAAAACGTATTTTATTCCTCACGACCCTCGTGATATTCGCATTATCATCAGTGGTGGTACAGGGTGCAGCGAACGACTGGGAAAATCCCGCAGTGTTTCAAATCAACCGCTTACCGGCCAGAGCTACCTTCATGAATTATTCCGACAGGGATGCTGCCATTCGGGATAAC
>JAYFQH010000042.1:0-3819 GCA_034927265.1 Paludibacter sp. | reverse complement strand
TTTCTGCATGTAACACAATCTTTTTTGAGGGCGCAAAGATAGTGAAAAAAACGGAAAAAAGTGATAAGTTGAGAGTTAAGAGTTGAAAGTTAAGAGTTAGCGTTATGTAAACTAATGTTTTCTTATGTGACTAATGTGGTTGAAAATTAAAGTTTGAGCTTTTCGCGGAGCATTTTATAACCGTTCTGACTGACCTTAATCTTATCTCCGCTTTTTAGCATCAGCTGCTGACTTTGTTTCTCGTAAAGATCGATTCGAGAGATAGCCTCAATGTTAACAATGCATGAACGGTGTACGCGGACAAAGCGATTTCCCGGCAGGTTGGTCTCAAAATACTTCATGGTTTGTTCCTTCAGGAACTTTCCTTTTTCAGTAACTACCTGTACATAATCGCCGTCGGCCATCAGGCAAATGATTTCGGTAACCAGTACGACATGAATCTTAGTGCCCGATTTTACGGCAAAGCGCTCAAGTTCCTTTACTTCCGTCTCAACAGGAAGGATTTCTTTTTCATTAAGTATTATTCTTTCATGATCACAATCTTCCTCATAATTTTTTTTGCGTAGCAGAATAATCACGAACAAATAGGCGATGAGTGATAACAATCCCCTGATGGGAAGCATGGAGATGAATAAAGCTTCAAGACTTTTATCAATGGCCCATGTCTCAATAAGGAAAGCTATGCCCAAAGTTGCTCCGAGAGTGATTGCCGTAAGAATGAAATAGTTGAATATTTGCAGAGGCAGGGTGAGAAGTTCCAGTTTACCAAACCTGAGAACGCTCAATAATGGAATAGAAATGAGAAAATATAGTAGAGCGTAAATTAATGAGTCGATCAGCAAAATGCCAAACGGAAGCTGCACCAGTGAACCGAGCGACAGGGTTTGCAATAAAGCAAACCCCAGGGCAACAGCCAGGTATAACCATATCTTATTGTTGAATAATCTGATCAGCATTGTAAATTGATAACAATTGGATTACTTAACCGAATTATAACAAGGTCAACCAACGATCTCTCCTCCGCCAAAGACACAGGCACCCTTGATGATGAGTTTTTTCGTATTATCCACCGGTTCGATAACTTTTCTGCGGTCTTCAAAGCCTCCGAAAATAGCGTCGACCTGCGAAATCACCATCCAATCGCCGGGTATATACAAAGTAATACCTCCAAACACAGCATTCAGCTCCAGGACAGTATCGCCTTCAGGCAGCGAGGTCCTGCGAAGGTCAAGGGTCATTCCTCCGAAAATGGCATTCACTTCTCCACCTTTGAATACTTCATCAAGGATAATATGATCACCGCCTCCAAAGATACTGTTTTTTTCAAATCCTGCACCCGTATAACCCGAAGATCTTCGGTGATGATGCACTTTATCTTTCCAGTACATCATGTATTTGTCTTTTGGAATAAGTACTTTGAAAACAATAAAGACCAGGCCTGCGCAGATTAGCAGCAACGGCCAGTAAACTGCGGCAAAATTATCTCCTATGCCCGGGAAAGATTCCGGGAATGCTTTGACAATTTTCGGGACTAAAAAGAAAATACCGACGATGATCCAGATGCTTCCCCATGCGATCTGATGTTTCTTTCGCATGTGCATAATGCCGATGAAGATAAGCAGCGAAGGCCATGAGAAAATGATGCTTCGAAACGCTACCGGAATATATCCGAAATTAATACCAAGCAGCACAGCTCCGATCAATATTAATAGTATGCCGAAGCCAAGCCCCCTGAATTTGTGGGGCGAATAAGAATTGTTGTCTATAGTTTCCATATAATTAATAAATAATGTTTTATGATTTCTGATGCAAAAGTAGGGTTGATTCGTGATGCCGGCAAATTAAAATCGATGAACTGAGATATTTTCCCGATGAATGAATTGTTTGTTCCCGTTAAGATGAACAATAATTGAGCAAATATAAGCTTTGTTAACCATAACATTATTATAATTATCACTTTGTGTATTAAAAAAAATGTTTTACCTTTGCAGTCCGATTTTTCGCCCAATCTCTGACAGCTAAGAGTGAACTGTGAATATTGCGCGAAAGGTTTAATCAGAAAAAAGAACAAACAATGGATTTAATTAAAGTTGCCGAGCAGGCATTTTTGGTGGAAAATAACCATCCTGCGTTCAAAGCGGGCGATACTGTTACTGTTGCTTATCGTATTAAAGAAGGTAACAAAGAGCGTATTCAGGAATTCCGCGGAGACGTGATCAAAGTTGTTGGTCATCAGGGTAAGAAACGTTTTACAGTACGTAAAATGTCTGGAAACATCGGAGTTGAACGTATTTTCCCCTTAGATTCTCCTTTTATCGACAAAATTACCGTAAATAAATATGGTAAAGTACGTCGTGCCAAATTGTATTATTTACGTGATCTTACTGGTAAGAAAGCCAGAATCAAAGAAAGACGCGTGTAATACACAGCTTTATGAGAATGACTAGTCCTAAATAACCGTTACAGGTTTTTATTCGACAAAAATAGACAATTTATTCAACCGTATCAAGGCTAGCCTTGATACGGTTGTTTTTTTTATAAGTTTTTATTTTCACTTCACGTTGTAGATGCATTTGGTCAGGTGTATTCATATGGCATGACCAATGAGGTCTTTGTGTGTTATATGTATGTATCGTATCTTTCACCAAATGTTTCATTGTGTCCATATCCAAGTTATACTCTTCGAGTAAAAATTCCTGCTTTAAAATTCCATTTACTCTTTCCGCTATTGCATTGGCATACGGATCATAACTTTCGGTCATACTTGGAATGATCTTTGTGGCCTTTAAAACCTCTTGATATGCATTACTACAATACTGTAATCCTCGGTCAGAATGATGAATCAATTGATTCTTATACTTTCGTTGTTTTACGGCCATTTTCAGTGCTCTGAGAGAGCCGTCAGCTTCCAGGCTGGATGAGAGGTCGTACCCCATTATTTTCTTAGAGTAAGCATCTGTAACTAAAGCCAGATAGCAGTTGCGACTTCTTCCACCAATGTAAGTTATATCCGAAACCCATACCTGTTCTGGTTGATTCAGTTCCATGTCGGTAACCAGATTTTTGTGCTTACGGAATCGGTGATGAGAGTTTGTGGTGATACGATAATTTCGTTTGGGCATTATCAGCATATGATTTGCTTTTAATATCGTCAGGAGCTTATCCCTGCCAACATGCAATGCTCTCAAAGGCTCATTCAAAAGATAATACAACTTTCTGAAGCCAATACGTGGCATTTTCATGCGTATAGGATGAACCAAAGCTAAAACCTGTTCTGCTTTACTTTGTTTTTGCTTTACGGACTTACAGGAACGATAATAAACCTGTCTGCTTACCCCGAGCAATCCACAGGTGGAGCTCTTACTCACTTGGTATTGTTGACTAAATTGGTCGATTGATCGGGTAAGGAGTTTTTTCGTATAGAAATTTTATACTCTTTTTCAGCCATATCAACCATCATATCAAAGAAAGCTGCTTTCATATCTGATCGCTCCGCTTGCTTCTCCAAAAATGCTTTCTGCTTTTCTAAAACCTTGATGCGCTGTTCCAACTCAAGGATCTTTTGGTCTTTACTTTTTGGCATATTACTTGGCGTTTGATTCTCCCAGTCAAAGGTACCATATTTTCTCAACCAATTTCTAACTGTGGAATCTCCTTGAATTCCATATTTCTTTTGTGCACTTGTAACTGATAGATTCCCTTGTTCTATCTCTGATACTAACGATAATTTGAAGGATAATGTGTAATCCTTTTGACTTCGTTTCCTGTACTGATTTTTAATCTCTTCCATAAAATTACGCTTTTTATTGTAACGCTATT
>JAYFQH010000023.1:0-23563 GCA_034927265.1 Paludibacter sp. | reverse complement strand
AAGAAAATGCTGGCTGCTTTGTTGGAAAGATTTCAGATCTTTTTTCCCGTAAGCGGCTGCCATTTGTTGCTGAATCTTTGAAGCATAATTCGCCATTACCTGACGGGTAATATCCACGATGTCATACTGAAAACCTTCGCTCCCTGCCAATTCAGCCGACGACCCTATCATCAGGTTCCATGCCTTTACAAGTTCCATCGGGTCATATGGCAGTTTGGTGGTGGTTGTGCCACCGGGGTTTTCCTTAAAAGTGGGACGTGCGGTAACGATCGACTCCGCTCCTCCGTTGGTTACCGAATCGGCATAAACTGTCCGGCTCATCAGGTCCCATGCTTTTTCGGCATTGGCATTTCTTTTTCCGTAACGCCTGAAGGCATAATCGTTCAACCATTCATTCAAAGCAATGGGAGTATCGCGCCACACATTTTCGAGCATCAGATCGTAAATCACAGGATTCTGTTCGATTCCTTCCATCGTAAGACCGATGCCCCGCATTTTGCCGGAAGCCGGATCGTTGAGCGCTTTTGCAGGATGAGTGGCCACACTGCTCATCAGTCCCGAAATATTGGTGTTTTGTCCGAAATTGTGCAGCATATTCCATATCCATGGTTTACCATAATAAGCATCGGTGCGACTCCAGACCGGAAAACGTTCGCTCCATAAATCCAGAATAATCATATTGTCGTTCGGAATGCCGTTCAGCAAAGCCTTGATTTCCTTTTCCTTCCAGTAATCCCGGTCGTGGTAGAACAACCAGCCCTGCATGATCCAGGTTGCCTTCGGATCGGCCAGCGCCATCGACTGGTACACCTTCTGACTGATGTTGTTCAGGTACATCGAATCGGTAGTCGGTGGTGTATTCTCATTGAAAGTATCGGCCGAATAATAATGATTGGTGCCGTAGGTGTTGATTTGTTCTTCCATGAAAAGTTTGCCTATCTCCGTAAACATGGCTTCGTTGGGATCAAGGATATTTACTTTCGGGAATTCTACCCAGGTCGTTTTCTTGGTTTTTACCTCCGGAAATTTTTTGCTGAATGAAGGCGGTACATGCCCCGTAAAGGCAGGTAAAATAGGAGTCATGCCGAAAGCCCGTTCCTGCGCAAGAATTTGTTTTTGCAAAGCTTCGTGACCTTCCATAAAAGATGCAGGAAGCGGGCCGCCCCAACCATCGAGATTGCCCATCCAGAACCAGTTGAAATAAGCCGGTCCGCTGAAAAAGTTTTCAAGTTCTTTATCTGAGAAACCCAGTTTGTTGTACACTCTTTTCCATACCGAGTTTTGTCCCGTCACCGCCAGCGGCATGTTGATACCGTTCATCGCCATCCAGTCGATCTCCTTTTGCCAACGTTCCCAGTTCCACCAGCTCATGGTGTAATTGAAAGTGCAGTAGTTGAGATAGTAACGATATTTATACGGAGATTTTCTTCTGATTTTATCAGGAATAACCGGCAGTTGATCAGGCAGATTCAGATTCGTACCGTTCCATGTAATCGAACTATGCGTGAAATGCTTCAAATAATAATTGAGCGCACTGGCCACCGAAATGCCATTATTTCCACGCAAAACAATTTTACCGTTAACCGATTCGATTTCAAAAAAGTCTTTATCATCAGCGTCTTTGGTAATCAATTCAATCTCAAACTGAGAAGCATGTGTTGGTACTACGCGTCGGATCAATGCAGCAACAGCCTCTCTGTTCTGATCAGAAGAGAGGTTCTCAGCATTCAGTAAGGCTGACGGAAGTAGCAGCAGTATCAGCAGGAAGAAAGTTGTTCTTATAGATGTCATCATTTTGAAATTTTAAATTTATGCTACATTTCTGCCTTAATACACTCTTTTGCTTTCTCAACAGGGTTGTCGAATGGTTTGATGGCAGATTTCCATGGCGTATTGATCCATTTCTCTTCCCACTGATCCAACCCCGCTCTGTTGCCGGTCAGATAAATCTGTATCCGGGGGATGTAATAGTCGCGGATAAGTCCGCTCCAGATGCGCGCCGAGTAATCTTCCTGAAAACCTCCCCAGGTAGTGATCAGCCTTTTGGCATTCGCTTCATATTTGATTGCCTCCTCAGGTGTCGTTGCCTGTTTGCGGGCATAATCCACCCAGGTTTCGAGACGGTACGACGGATGCGATTCGAGCAGGCGGTCGACTATTTTCAACAGATCTACTGTCTTTTTCAGCGCCGCTGTTGCTACCTGTTTTTGTCCGAGCGAATCGGCCTTCAGCGCTTTTACGTAATGCTGATCAGCTTTGGCTGATAGGTACAGCGCCGATAGTTCAATGGCGTCGTTGCGGTATAGTTCCGAATCCTTCAACTTATCGGAGCATGATAGAAATAATTCTACTGAGTGCATGAAGTCATCGCTCGTATCGATAAGGCTTTTTCTCCGTTGATCGGGAACGACCGTTTGCCATAAGAAGCGCGTATAGGAATAGAGCGAACTGTAGGCTGATTTACGGAGCAGGTTCCATGCATTTTTCATTTCTTCAGGATAAGCTCCGTAACGTGCGGTGCAGTATTTCGCGAGCCACTCATCCAGGTTCATTTCTTTCTCCTGCCAGCCCATATCGGCCAGCAATTCATAGATCACCTCGTTGTTTTCAATGCCTTCGGGAGCCGAACCGAAGCCCACTAATTTGTCGCGGTAGGGTGAACGCAGGGCATCGGCAGAGTAGGTGGCGTACATTTCCAGTTCGCCGGTCAGAGGAGTCTTTCCTCCGAAGTTCGGGGTATAACTGTAAATCCAGTTTTTACCATAAAATCCTTCGTGTACTTTCCAGGTCAGATCGGTGTGCCATATCCATTTCGGATAATCGTTGGCCAGGTCGATGATGATCATCTTATCGTCGGGGACCTTGCTCAATAAAGCCTGTAAGCTCGCTTTGTCCCAGAATTTATGCTGATAACCGAAAGTCCATCCCTGGGTTACCCACACGGCATCAGGATTACCGGCAACAATCGACTTATAAATCGATTCGCCGTAGCCTTCAAGTAGTTTGTGTTTCGCTGCATCGTCATTTTCAGGCACCGGAAGTTCCATTTCATTGAAACTATCCGAGAGATAATAAGTGTTCTTTCCGAATTCCTTTTCCCATTCCTGTACGAAGAGTTTTCCTATTTCTTCGAAGAAAGGAGAATCAGGAGGAAGTACGAAAGCATTGTTCACTTCAGGGAAGCCGCCCCATTTGAGTCGTGTTACTTTTAACTCGGGATGTTTTTTCATGAAAGCTTCGGGAACGAAGCCTGCAAAAGCAGGAGCGATGGGTTGAAATCCAAGCTCTCTCATTCTGTCGATAATCTGATGTTGCAGTTTGATCTGATTTTCGTGCCATGCATCGGAAAACGGACCGTCCCAGCCGTTGAGGTTGCCCATACGGTGCCAGGGCAGGTGTGCCGGTGCGGTAAAAAACTCACGGATTTCTTCTTTACTGAGTCCGAGTTGCAGCCATACCCTTTCGGCAATTGCTTCACTGGCAACGGTAGCCAGGGGCATGTTGATGCCGTGCAGTGCCATCCAGTCGAGTTCCTTTTCCCAGCGTGCCCAGTCCCAATAGGGAGTGGTGTAACCGAAAGTAACTACATTCAGGTAATAACGGAAGAGATAGGGTGAAGTTGATTTTTTCTTTTCATAATCCGGCCATTCCTGAGGGATATTCAAATGTTGTCCGCTCCATGTTTTCATACTGCCGCAGGCTTCTTTCAGATAAGTATTAAAAGCATAGCAAATGGCCACCGTGCTGCTTCCTCCGATGCGCAGTTTGCCGTTCTTTGCTTCTGCTTCAAACGTTTCGTGACCGTCGGCCGAAGGAAGGGTGTAAAATTCTATTTCGCCGGATTTATCTCCGATGAGTCGATGGATGACAGCTTGGGCAGGAGCCACAATGTCCTGTGACGGTTTGTTACCGTTTTCATCTGATCTATGCTCTTTGGCAGTACATCCTGATTGAAAAATCAGTAATAATATTGAGAAGAAAAATAACCTCATAGGTATAAATTATTTACAGGGAATTAGCGACCAATCTAAATTTAAGACTGATTTAAAAGAAATGTTGCCGGAAGAAGTTACTCCCGGCAACAGGAGCTTTGACGCATCGCGTCGTTAACTAACAACTATTACAGTTGGGTCTGAACCTTGATGTTCAGAATGAGTGGCTTGTGGAAAAGCATCTTAGCTTCTTCCTGACCGATTTTCTGTCCGACACCTTCAACATTCACGAATGCCTGTGTGTCGTCGAAAATCTGTGTGATCTGCATGATACCGTAGTATAGTTTTCCGCCTTTAACGTTTTTCAGGATAATATAGTCGCCGGCACGGTACTGTTCTACCATGGCAGTGGTTCCGGAAGTTCCGGCATTGGCACGACGGCGTGCATAGTTTAGTGCACCCAGATTGGTCGGATTGTTGGCTTCGCCGAGTGTCGCGTTGTCGAGCTTACTCTGGATTTTACCCAGTAAATAGTAGGCTTTTAATTTTGCAGCCTCAGTGGTGGCTTCGTTGCTGATGACCAGGAAGAGAGAATCCACAAATTTGTATTGTTCTTCCTTCCATTCAGTACCGATCCATGATCCCGGAACAATCTTAAATTGCGTAGTATCGATATTGGCCTGACGAATGGCTTTTCCTCCGATCGCATATAAGTCGCACTGACGTCCGGTGGTTCCTCCTCCGAGTTGTGATGGCCACATATTTGAGAACATATATCCGCGTTGACCGCCGATATAGGCTTTGTTAGCCGTATTTTGCAATACATTAATGAAGCAGAAACTACCGTTCAGTCCTTCTACCGAACGAATTTCGTCGCCGGTAAGAACATGTTTTACTGTACCGTTGATGTCAACTCCGTGGATAGAGAAAAACGAAGGTGTGTTTGCTTCCGCACCGGTGTTGGGAGTTGTATAAACTTCAGGATGATTTTCCGCATTCCAAACGATGGAGTCGGCTTTCATAATTACCTGTCCGATGAATGCCGATCCTTTGGCTTCGCCTGTAACAGCGCTGACAGGAATATAGGAGCTTTTTGTTGCTGTGCCGACTGTTGCTTTCACTTCAATATGAGTGATGGCTTTGCTGTCGACAAAGTATTCCATGTTGAAATTGATGCTGCTGGTACCATTGACGGTATAAGCCTGTGCATCGCCTTTTGCTACATAGACGCCTCCTTCAGAAGCAACTCCGGTAAATGTTAATCCTGTAATCGTTTTGTCTGATGTCACACTTCCGCTAATCTGAACGGGTGCAGCATAGGTCAAAGCATCAAAACTGGTTTGATTTAAAGTGAATTGCACATTTGCCTGTTCAACTTCATCTTTATCACAAGAGGTAAAACTGAAAGCCATTGCTAACAGAACGGTCAGAAATAAAAAACTTGCTTTTTTCATAACTATTGAATTTTAATTATTATTTATTGGAAGATATGCTTATGACTGAATTAACCGGAAAATGATCGGACAGTTGGCAACTGGTATCAACTTTTGTCGAAATCAGGCTGAAATACTTCTTCGGATATCCGAAGATATAATCGATCTTTATTTCGGGTTTTGTACTTGAATAGGTATAGCTTGTGTCGGTGGCGTTGAACCAGCCGGGAAATCCCTTGCTTATTTCTTCTGAAGTGGGGATGGCATTGAAATCTCCTGCCAGCAGAATGGGGGTTTTAATGGACCTGATCTTTTCGTTGATAAATTTAATCTGCTCTTCCCGTGTTTTTGCTGATGAAACTTCGAGATGAGTGGAAATGAATGTAAGCACTGATTTATCCGGCATTTCAATCTCAGCAATCAGCATCACCCGCTGTTCTTTTTGCGGAGCAGGATTCGGCAGAAATATTCGTTCGCTTTTGATGATAGGATATTTCGATAAGATGCCTACTCCGTAATATCCGGTACCGTAATCAATGGCTTTTCCGTACAATCCGAACAAACCGGTATGGTAAGCCAGTTCGTTTACGAAAGCTTTGCCTGCCTGTTTGGGAGCACGCTGACGAATGGTTTTCCAGTCGCATTCCTGTAAAGCTACCAGATCGGGTTGTTGCCCCTTTATGTACTCAGCCATTTGCTCAAGCGACGATAATTCACCAAAGCGGAGGTTGAAGGTCATAACTTTCAGTTCCTTCTGCGATTGCGCAAAAAGTACACTGCTAAAGGTAATGAGAAGAAATAACAGGCTGATTTTGAGATTTATTTTTGTCATAATTTATTTTATCATAAATTTTTATCATAAAAGACTTATATGTTCTTTATCTGACTTATATGGTTTTTAATTAATATAACGTGAGTTCGATATAAGCTAATAATTCACAATTGAGTTAAAACCCCGAATGGGGTTACGCATATTTTGCCCCATACGGGGCAGATTACCTGTTTGATCATCGTTTGCATAAAATATTTTTCTTATATCGAACTCACGTTAATATAAATATTCAATTTTACACTGATACATCGGAGTACTCCCGATTGTAAGTTCAGTAACTTCCCGGTTTACAAAAACTATTGGTGTCAGAAAAAACAACTTATAACTTTTATCAGTCTGTGTGGCTGTGTAAAAGGATAATCTGAAATCTTTCATATTGAATTTCAGATACTCCTTCAGTTTTGTTTCCAGTCCACTTTTGATGGTACCGATCAGTATCTTGTTGGTTTTTAATCCATCGCCCAGCGTACGTGCCAGCACAGGGAACTGGTATTCTCCGGTCAGTTTGCAGGTCATCAATGTCAGCACAACAGGTTGTCCCAACGGAGCCGACAAGGTGCATCCGCCAACGAACAGGGTATCAGGAATTCCGGTGCCTTCAAAAGTATTGACCAAAGGTCGTACAAGGATGCCAGATCCCTGGAAATAGCTGTCGCTGACCGTATTTTGTACAAAAAACGATTTGGTCTTCGTTTGCCATCCCATATCCACGACAGGCGATTTTTGTCCGGGAGTAGCATCAGAGCGATCGAAGATATAAGCCAACGGCGCAGTATTAGCCGCAATGTGACTGATCACCGATTGGTATTCAGTTCCTTCAAACAATGAAGATTCGTTGAGGCGGGAATAAAATTCGATGGTCATCAGATTTTTCTGCTTAATCTCTGTTGGAGGCAATGGAGCTTCGTAGCCGGCTTCTACAACAGGATCCTTGCAAGAGATGGCGATGTTTGCTATGATGCTTATAATGAGTATTAACTTGTAGTTCTTCATCTTGAATAATTAGGGGTGTTCTACTTCAGCTACCACAAAACAATGATCGGAAAGCGCCGGATAACTAACTATTTGATAACTCTTTTTTACCCAGCTTTTCGGATAGCCCATCACATAATCAATACGTTTCGTAGGATTGGTGCTCGAAATGGTATTTCCTGTCCCCGCACCGATATCCTGCCATTTTATTTTTGCGTAATTCATGGTATCCGAATCGGGAGTGGCATTGAAGTCTCCGATAAGCAATGTGGGTAAATTATTGTTTGTAAGTAAACTATTGTTTATTGTTGCCAGCATGGTAATGCGAATCTGTTCGTCACTTGCTACGTCGAGGTGGGTAACCGCGACACGTACCTTTCTTTTGGAGGGCAAAATTATATCTATCCAGGCACACGCTCTGGCTTCGGTTGCTCCGGTAGGATTTGAAGTGATGTTTTTTGCATTGTAAAAAGGATATTTTGATAAGACCGCATTTCCAAAATCGCCGGAAGCATAAGTAAATGCTTTGCCATAATAGGGGAACATGCCTAATTTTACCGCCATCTCCGAAAGCAGATCCTTGTTGCCGTTGCGGGTGGTGAAATTGTCCATCTCCTGAAACACAACCACATCGGGATTGTATTCACGGATACAGGCACAATACGCCTCTGCATCGAAACCGGCAAGCTTGCCTCCTTCCTTCATGTTCATCGACATCACCTTCAGTGTCACTGATTGTGCATTGAGGACTGTCGCCAGAAACAGAAAGATATTGAGAATTATATATTTGGGTTTAATCATATTCTTTTTTAATCAGTGAGTTGTTAATTTCAAATATCTCAAGTAATATGGTATTTCATCTTATTAAGAAAAATAACGTATCAACCATTTGTTTCCCTAGTAAGTAAGGCTATAATCAATCCCATCCCGGATTATTGGGACGCAGATTCGGATTTCGTTGCATTTGTGTAAAAGGCAGTGAAAGCAAATAATGCTTGGAAGGATTGAATGTCCGTCCGGATTCTATGACCAGATATTGTTCTCCATTTACATTTTTCCATTTCAGTGTGTTCAAAATATCAGGTGCAAGTTTGGAAGCATCGAGCCAGCGGCGGTTCACTCCCAGCAGATCCTGTCCCAATACTTCGCCTTCTTTCCAGCGAATGAGATCAGTATACCGGTGACCTTCAAAGAATAATTCCACAGTTCTTTCTCTTCTTATTTCAGTACGGATGTCGGAACCCACAGGCAGGTTCGATAATTCAAGATGCACCATGCCCACGCGATCGCGTAACAAATTGATGGTACTGTCGAGCGTGGCTTGAGTAACGGCTCCGGCACGTTCGCGGGCTTCCACGTAGTTCAGCAGTACTTCGGCATAACGGAAGAAAATGATGTCGTTATCGTCCTGACTTACCTGTCCCACTTTGGTCGGTTCCACGTATTTATACAAATAATATCCTGAATAAGTCATGCAACCGTCCTTATCATTCGAGAATTTAGGATAGGTAAACATTGCAGTGTTGGTATTGTTCGGATTACCATCTTTCCGGCCTTCCCACAAAGTATTCGGAGGCAGGATGGATTGTTTCATACGGGGATCGCGGTTCTCGAAAACCTCTTCATAAGTGTTTACCAGCGATGGATTCCATATTTTGCCATCTGCGGTAAGCCATTTTTCTATCATTGTCTTGGTAGGAGCAAAGCGCGAAAAATCGTTCGGGACCCAAAGTTCGCGCGAAAGATTATGATAAGTGCGTGCATCTTCACCCAGATCGAAATTGTAGACATAAGCCAAAATGGTTTCTTTATTTGCAGCTACACGCGAAGCTCTTCCGGTAAAATTGAACAGATTGCGGTAATCATTTGCCGGATTGCCGGTGGAATAAAGTTGGTAACCCAGTCCCATAGCTCGTTTTGCCGCGCTCGCTGCTTCATTCCATCTTTCGTTGTAAAGATAAATACGCGAGAGCAGTGTCAGAGCAGCTGCCTGAGATATACGGCCGAATTCAGCCGATGCCGGAGCAATGAAGGCCGGAAGATTTTTGTAGCTGCTTTCAAGATCAGCAGTGATACTGTCAACGACTTCGGATCTGGGATCACGTCCTCGATAAACATCAGCTGAGTACACGTTCAGTTCTTTGGTGATATAAGGAACATCGCCGAAAAGAGTTGTCAGCAACCAGTAGTCGTATGCCCTGAAAAAACGGGCTTCAGCAGCGTAGCGTTCTCTGATATTTTCCGACACTGTTGTTGCACGTTGATAATTTGCCAGAAAGTAATTACAGCGTCCGATATTATAGTAAGCACCCACCCAGATACTGTTGATCTGAGAGATGTCAGTAGGGTAATTTCCTCCGCCAATGGTACGGTAAGCAGTAGTGATAGCCCATGGAGCCGTTTCACCCATCGATTCGAACATGTTCAGAATGTCTTTTCCTTTCAAAGCAGTGTAAAGTGCATTCGTGCCACTGATCAGATGAGCTTCGCTTTGCCAGAAATTCTCATTGGTAAGGGTATCGAGCGGTGGTCGTTCCAGAAAATCGTCGTTACATGAGAACAATGCGCTGAACAATAAACCTATGAATATATATTTTTTCATCTTATAAATCTTTTGATAATGGTTTTGTTTTAATATTTTCATTTATTACTTGAAAGTAAGATTAATTCCTACAACAAAGGTTTTTACCTGAGGGTAATATCCTCCGCTCGAAATAGGACTTTCAGGGTCATAGGCATAGAAGAAATCGCTCAATGTAAGCAGATTGTCTCCCGAAGCATATATTCTGCATTTTTCAATTTTTGCTTTCCGCGAAATTTTCAACGGAACAGTATAACCGATCTGAATATTTTTCAATCGTAAATAAGAAGCATCTTCAAGCCAGAAAGTCGAAAATGTGGATTGATTGAAGTCCGTATTATAAGTCAGACGTGGATAGGCGGCATTGGGATTTGGGTTTGAAACCACATTGTAGCGTTCCAGGTGAATTTTTTGCGGATAGGCCGCCATGTCCTGAAAAGCGTGGCGGGCGGTACCGGTAAGGTAACCGTTGGCTTTACCCACACCCTGTAATGAAAATGCCAGATCAAAATCTTCGTATGCCACATCGGCACTGAAACTATAGGTATATCTTGGAATAGCACTTCCCAAAACTACACGGTCGTATTCAGGCGAAATTCGTCCGTCGGGAACACCCAGAGGGCCGCTGATATCTTTGTATTTAATATCTCCGGGTTGATAATCGGGACCTAAAACCACAGGCACTTTCGGACTGTAATATTTCTTTTCCGTATCATCATAAAGATTGAAATCTGCAGGTGTCATCAGTCCTTCAGCGATGTATCCGTAAAATGCGTCAATAGGATTGCCCACCTGGCGGATCAGATATGAACTTAAGTCGGGAGAAGTTTCGCCCAGATCCGTGATCTTGTTTTTAACATCCGAAAGATTGAAACTGATGCCATACTTTACTTTACCGATTTTGTCGCGCCAGCTTAAATCCATTTCCCAACCGCGGTTATTTACCGATCCTACGTTCTGTTCCGAAGGTTTTGCTCCGATCTGACTTGGATAGTTGAGTTGCAGCAAAATTCCGCTGGTGTTTTTATTGTACCAGTCGAAGCTGAAGTTCAGGCGGTTGTTTAATAAGGTAAAATCAAGTCCCAGGTCGAACATGTCGATTTTTTCCCAGGTAAGTAAAGGGTTGGCCAGTGTTGTTTGCGTATAGCCGGTAGTACCCATGGTGCCAATGGCTGAAAGACCACTGACTTCATTCAGTACCGATAAATAAGGATAATCCGTTGAGCCTACGTATTGATTTCCCAGCATTCCCCATGAACCTCTTAATTTGATATTGTCAAAGATTTCTCGGGAGAATCTCATGAAAGATTCTTCGCTTAATCGCCATGCTCCAGAAAATGAAGGGAACAATCCTCCACGGTTCGATTTGTGGAAGCGTGACGACAGGTCGTACCGCAGATTAAGTTCCAGAAGATATCTGTCACTGTAATTGTAATTCAGTCGACCGAATCCGGAGCGGATAGCCCATTGCGAAGCATTGCCTGTATTGCTCATTCCTTCTTTTGAACCGAGATTGAGGGTAGGATTGTATTCGGTGATCAGGTTGAGGCGTGAGGCTTCAAAATGACGCAATACCGACCATTCCTGAGAAAATCCTCCCACACCTGAGAAGGTATGATTATCAAGTTTAAATTCGAAATTTGATTGTACGATCAACGTTTGTTGTCTCTGGCGTAAATCAATGTTATTCAAACTATTTGGATTGTTGAAGATGTATGCCGGTGTTGCCGGTGTTTCAGGATTCGTGAAAATAATTGATTTCTTCAGCACTTGTGTCAGAGAATTCTTGTTCACCATGCTATAGGTTGCCGTGACATCCCAGCCCTTTGTCAGATCAATTTTTGCAACGCCCATTACCGATATTTCATCGGCATCAAGGCTTGTGTTTCCTCCATCGTACAAAATAGCTACAGGATTGGTGTTTCCTCCGCCATAAGCCCATGAGCCGTCGGTGTATTTCACCGGCACATTGGGAGCGATACGCATTGCGGTGTAGATGGCTCCGCCTCCACTGGTGAGCGATCCGACAGGTGAAACTACATTACGAACGGTATAACCGATGTTGGTGCTGATCTGGACTCTGTCCAGTAATCTGGAATCAACTTTGAAGCGCAGATTGTGTCTCTGTTCTCCGGTTGAATTTCCAACGGTAAGTCCATCCTGATCAAAATAGCGATATGACATCAGATAACCTGAATTTCCCAGATTGCCGTTGATGTTAAGCGCGTAATTCTGTTGAGGAGCATTGCTGTTCAATACAGAAGAAACCCAATCGGTATTGCCGAAATAATTGGGTGCCGTTCCGTTTTGCACATGATCGAAATGTGATTTTAACCAGGCAATACCGGTGCCGACATTGGTTCTTGCTTCGTTGTCGAGGGTCATGAACTCAGTTGCGTTAGCCATTTCGGGAAGGCGGGTAGGAGTTTGGGTACCGTAATAGGCATTCAGTGAAATGGTGGGCGCCTGATCTTTTGTGTTCAGTTTCTTTGTTGTGACGAGAATGACTCCGTTGGCAGCCCTGGCACCATAGATAGAAGCAGAAGCTGCATCTTTCAGCACCGAAACGCTCTGAATGTCCTCAGGGTTAAGGGTGTTCATGTCGCCTTCCACTCCGTCGACCAATACCAGTGGGTTGGAGTTGCCGATAGTACCAAGTCCGCGGATACGGATGGTGGTGCTGTTAGCGCCGGGTTGTCCGGTTGTGTTGATAACCGTTACACCAGAGAGTAATCCCTGCAGTCCGCTCGAAACACTCGCAACAGGTCTTGAATTGATATCGTCGGAAGAAATCATGGAAACTGATCCTGTGAGGTTGACTTTCTTTTGGGTACCATAACCCACAACCACCACTTCTTCCAGCATTTTCGTATCTTCCAGCATTTTAATGTTGAAAGATGTTTTATTTGCTATTTCGACCGATTGTGTTAAATAGCCGATATAGGTTACTGTGATGGTACCTCCGGCAGGCGCTTCGATTTCGAAATTACCATCGAAATCGCTGATGGTACCCTGACCGGATTCTTTTATCTTTATGTTGGCCCCAATGATGGGTTCGCCCTTACTGTCGGCTACATGTCCGGTAATTTTCCGATTGGTGACGGGAGTAGTGTTTTTTTGTTGTGATTTGGTGATGACAATAGAAGTTTCTGAAGCGATACTGTATTGTAATCCCTTTGCAGGCAGCACAGCGCGTAAGATATCTTCGACCGGTGCCTGTTCCATTCTCAGGGTTATATCCCGGTTGTCATCTAAAATGCTGTTTCTGTACGAAAACTTGTAGTTCGATTGTTGCTCAATTACTGCAAATACCTGTTCAAGATTGGCATTCTTCACCTCTATTGTGATCAGTTTGTTTTGGGCAACAGTCGTTCCGTTGCAACAAAACAATAAGATCGCCATTAACAACAAGCATACGTTTTTGATACGGTTCATTATTATTCAGTTTAATTATTAGATATAAGTGATACTCTTTTTAGCAATTAATTATCAGCTTCCTTTTTTGTTATTCAGTCTGAAATCCTTTATCGCCACTTGTTTGCCGGCTATGGTATAGTTGAAACGATAGTGCATTTTCAGGATTTCAAGCGTTTCGTTCAGATTGTCGGTTGAGAAGGTTCCCGTAAATAAGTCGTTGTACAATATCTCATTTTCGTCAATCGAAATCCTGATTCCGTAACTGCGTTCGATTTCCCTGAAGACCTTCCGGATCGGAGTAGCATGGAAAGCCAGTTCTTTTCTCAGCCATGCGGTTGTAATTTCCGGATCATCCTTCAATACCCTGATGTCGCCGGTACGTTTGTCAAGTATCGCCTTTTGATTGGCATACAACACAACATTCTGACTGGTTGTGCATGCCGTGAGTGATACTTTCCCTTCAATAAGGCTTAACTCAGTAGTTGCTTCTTCATCGCGTGCCTGTAGATTAAAAGTGGTTCCAAGCACTTTTACATCCATATGTTTTGTTTTGATAATAAAAGGAATCTTTTCATTATGAGCGACTTCAAAAAATGCTTCACCTCCCAGTGAAATTTCTCTCACTTTTCTGTTGAAATCATTGATATTATAATTCAGCGTGGTTTCGGAATTCAGCTTCACCTTAGTGCCATCGGGTAATACAATGCTTACCTGTTCACCGCTTCCTACAGATACGATCATGTCGCTGGCCGCAGGTTCCGGAATCCTGTCAAAAAGGAAGTACATAAAGGTTGCAAATAACGGAATTGCAATTATCGCCGCCCATTGCATGGCTTTACGGATCATCAGTTTATGCGACCATTGTTTTCGTCCGTTAAACTTGTCAATATCTTCCTTGATCATTTCTGTAATCGCAGGATCAATCTGCTTGCCGGTTTCATGTTTCCATAAATCCAGGAGATAAGTCTCCAGTTCTTCGTCGTTCGAAGAATTGATGTTTTTTTTCAGAACGGAAAGTTCGTCGTTCGAAAGTTGGTTGCCTGCATATTTTTGCAACAAGTCTGTCATGTTTTCTGTTTTCATGCTTTTGTATATTAGTAATACACGTGGATTGTTTATTCGTACCGAAGATTTTTTATGTTATAAAACATAAAATCAATACAGAGTAGAAGGTAAGGATAAAATTTTTTTAGAGGAAGAAAATTGTAAAAAGAGCAATATGGTTCTGCAACTTTTTACGAAGTGTTTTTAAGGCAAGTGAAAGTTGATTTTTAACAGTTTGCTCACTCAGGTTCAGGCGGGAGGCAACTTCCGCATTGTTGTAACCGAGTTCTTTGCTGAGTTCGAAAATCCGGAGTTGTGTATCGGTTAGTGATTGTTTAGCGTCATTCAGTTTTTTCCTGAAATCATCAAAGTCCAGTTTCTCGGTAATATTGTTTTCTGAAATGCCCTGTTCATTAATAAAGGCGAGATAATCAACAAAAACAGGGGCATTGACAACTGTTCTTACCTTATTCAGGAGGGTGTTTTTTGATATTGTGAAAAGATAGGACTGAAAAGATTCCGAGGGTAACACATGCTCCCTGTTCAACCATAATTTCACGAAAGTGTCCTGAACAATTTCTTTTGCATCCTGATGAGATTTCGTTAATTTGAGAGCATAAGCATACAGTCGTCGTGAATACAACGAATACAAGGCATCGAAAGCACGATAGGAACCCTGGTTTAATTCGAGAATATATTGCTTTTCTATGGATGCGAAATCGGGCATTCTCAAAATTTTTAGTGCAAACTTACCTATTTTTTACTAAAAACAAATTTATGGGGTAGATTTTATTTGAAAATTAATCAACTTGTCATAAAAGGATGTTCAACTTTCTTTTCATGAGATATTCTCATTCAACCTGCATAATTCAACATTCAGGATATAAAATTGCCGGTTGATCCTTTTTGTTTTGCAGGCATTTTTTATCGGCACTAATTTTGTAAGGTAAAAGAATCCGCATCTTTTTTTAGGTTGAGTTTGCAACGAATACCCATGTTTTTAAATCATTATTAGTGATAAACTAAAAATACAGCATAATTATGAAAAGATTCTTAATCAATGTGATGCATGACATTCTGGGAGTAGGTGCCATGATCATTGTGATGTTCACAATTTTAATTAGGTCGATCAGGACATCTTTTATTAAACTTTTTCTGGTACTGATCGGAGTGTCTGTTATGATATCCTCTTGTATACCCGAATGGAATCTGGTGGTAGGAGAAGGGGAAACTGTTCGGGAAACAGTGCCTGTTAATGATGGTTTTACGGCAATAGAACTACAATCCTATGCTGATGTTATCATCGAAAAGGGAGTAGACTTTAAGGTTGAAATTTCGGATTATGAAAACCTGATTGACTATATGGATGTCAGGGTTAGTAATGGAAAACTTATTATTAAAACTTCTCCGGCATACGTGAGTGTCGCCAATAGCGATGCTACTGTGAGAGTTACCATGCCTGATACATTAAACTCAATATTGCTCTCGGGTAGTGGCGATGTGGAGGTAAATGATGCATTTAATAAACTACAGATATTGAAAATCTCAGGTAGTGGAGATATTGAGCTGGAAAGTGATGCTCAGTACGAACATTTACAGGCTACTATTTCAGGCAGTGGAAAAATTTCCGGCTCAGGAACGGCCGTGGAACTTGAAACTTTAATATCGGGCAGTGGTTATATCCGTTTTGAAGAGCTCACAGCGAAATCGGCTCAATGTACTATCTCGGGCAGCGGAAATACTTACGTTAGTGTGGTGATCAATTTGGGAGCAAACATCTCCGGATCGGGCAGTGTAATTTACTACGGTAATCCTTCAATTGACTCCAGTGTGACAGGAAGCGGGAGAATAAGAAAAGGTTAAATTGTGAAATAAGGTTCAGATTTATTAAAAAATATATAAACAATATTCCTGTTGAATTTGTTTTTTATCAGGCATCAAAATATAATTTTTGTTGCCTGATATTTTTTTTGTCGTGTTTGTATAGCATTGTTGACCTGACTTGTCCTGATTATTTGCGTAGAAATCCTTACAATCTAATAATATTAACAGGAATTCTCATGAAAAAATCAATCTTCCTCCCGGTGTTTTTGTGCATCGCACTGTTTGGCTTTTCTCAAACATCAAAAACAGTTGACATTAATGAAGGTGGATTAAGTTCGGCAATTACTGAAGCTGAACGGGCCACCCTTACCGATCTTACCGTTACGGGAATCATGAACAGCAGCGATTTTAGTTTTATTCGGAATTATCTGCCTGTAATAAGTACCGTAAATCTTTCTGCTGCTGAAATCAACAATAAGGTTGTACCAAATTCTGCTTTTTATGAAAAACAAAGCCTGGCGAAGGTAGTCTTACCAGCAAAAGCGACTATTATCGATGATTATGCTTTTTACAATTGTGATGGACTTTTGGAGGTGGTATTGCCTGATAGCCTTTCGCACATTGGCTATCATGGATTTGCCTATTGCGATAATCTGAAAACTGTAGGAGCTTTTCCCGAGTCCTTGTTAACAATGGAAAATTACACTTTCTACGATTGTTATGCTTACAGTGGAAATCTGATCTTGCCTTCTAAAATGCGGAATATCCCTTATGCCGCTTTTCATAACTGTAACGGAATCACAGGAATTACGCTTCCGGATAGTCTGAGAACCATCGAGAATTATGCGTTTTATAATATTCCGGTAGCCACTGGTAAACTTGTGATACCCGAAAATGTAACATCCATTGGCTATCAGGCATTTCATAATAATCATTTTATTGAAGGTAAAGTTGAATGTACCGTTCCTCCGGCTTTCGATAATTCTTTTGGCAACCTCAGGATATTTTATGTGCCCATGGCTTCGAAAACGGCTTACCGTGAAAACAGTAACTGGAACCGTTATGTGCTGATTGGCGGGGACACTCCTGTTTCAATAACCATCAACCTGACCACCGCCGGTACGCTGGGTGATATGCTCCTGCAACAAACAGAATACCTGAAGGATGTGAATATCCTGAAGATTACGGGACCGATGAATAGTAACGACATGGCTTTACTGAAGACGAATCTGACCGACCTGATCTCACTTGACTTCTCGAAAACGGATGTTACCGATATTCCGAACAGCCATTTCAGAGATAAAGTTTTTCTAAAGGAAATCATTCTTCCCGATAGTTTGCAAACCATCGGAGAACAGGCTTTCTACCGTTGTTACAATCTCCTGAGCATTAATGTTCCAAAAAAGGTAAAAGTGCTTAATAACTATATTTTCTACGAATGTATCTACCTGAAGGATGTAATGCTTCCTGATGGCATGACCAACATCAATAATTATGTGTTCATGTATGATTACGCGCTGGAAAACATTCATCTGCCCGATTCACTCACCTATTTGGGATACCAGACGCTTTATAATTGCACTTCACTTGATTCTATCGTGATTCCTCCTAAAATTACGGTATTGAACAATGATGTATTTTCTGAATGTTACAAACTGGCTTATGTGGACTTGCCTGATGGTCTGACAACCATAGGAAACTACGCTTTTTACAACAGTTATGCGTTGAAAACAATTGATTTGCCGGAGAAACTTGTTAGTCTGGGATATGCTTGTTTCTATCGTAGCGGACTAATGGAACTTGTACTGCCTCCTGCATTGAGTAATATCAATTCTGATGTTTTTGATAATTGTAGTGCCCTTAAAAAAATTACCTGTCAGCAGCCCACGCCTCCGATATTAACCAATGATCCTTTCGATGGGGTGGATAAAACTACTTGTGTGCTCGAAGTGCCTTTCTGGTCGGCCACCATGTACAAACAAGCCAATATATGGAGTTTCTTTGCTACCATCAATTCTTACAATACTGAAATGAAGGAAATTCCTATCAGCGGTGCTCTTTCGCTTAATTTCAATGTTCGCCCCACCGGTTTTCCTAACGTGACAATACTTAATTCCGGAAGTCTGATTGTTGGAGGTAATGCTCCTTTTGTAGTGGATAATTTTATTATGGAGAACAGGTTGAACGGCACTCCGGCATGGGGAAGTATCATCAACGATTGTCCGGCCATGTCGGCTAATAATATCAGGGTGAAATTTGAAATCAACGGGAATAAATGGTATTTTCTTTCTTTCCCGTTTGATGTAGCAGTGGCTGATATCCGTGCCACTAACGGAGCGCTCTTTGTAGTGCGAACTTATGATGGAGCCACCCGTGCCCTCAACGGAGGAAGCGGGAACTGGAAGAACCTGACCAACGACAGCATCCTGCATGCCGGGAAAGGATATATTTTCAATGCCAGCGCCACCACCCAACTTATTGTTCCAGCCACAGCTACAACGAAAAATAATCTTTTCATTTATGATACCCGTGCCACGAAGCTGACCGATTATCCGGCTGCTCTTCAGGCAAATAAAAGCTGGAATTTTACGGGGAATCCTTATCCTTCTTATTATGACTCCCGTTATATTGAATGTACGGCGCCTATTACGGTGTGGAATACTTCCAACAATACCTACAGCGCTATTTCATTAGTGGATGATAAATATGCTGTGAAGCCTTATGAAGCATTCTTCGTTCAGAAACCGGAAGACCTGACGCAAATCAGCTTTGTTCCGGCAGGAAGAATCAATACGGCTACCTTGCCGACCACCGGTCCTTCGGGTGTACCTACCAAAATGAAGGGAGTCACCGAAAATCCGAGAAAGCTCATTAACCTGAGCATTGCCAATGATCAGTTTACCGATAAAAGCCGTGTGGTAATCAATGAACTGGCTTCGGTAAGTTATGAAATGAAATGTGACGCCTCTAAGTTCCTGAGCGACGATATGCAGGTGCCGCAACTTTATTCCATAGATGCTGAGAGTAATCGTTATGCGATTAATGAACGGCCGTTGACCGACGGCATTATCCGGCTCGGGTATTATTCGGGAAATGCAGGAACTTACCAATTAAGTGCTGAAGAGTTACTGCCGGATGAAACATGGACAGTTGTACTGTTTGATAAAATGATGAATGTTGAAACGGATCTGCAGGTACAAGGCTATAGTTTCACAACCAACGCCGGTACTTTCAACGATCGTTTCGAATTGAGGGTTCAGAAAGCCCCGACAGGGAATCAGGATGCTGAACAAATTAAGACTTTTGTGTCAACAGTCAACGGTCAACTGTCAGTTACCACTGAAATAGGCAGATCTGTAGCTGTTTACACGCTCAATGGTGTGAAGATTTCCGGACAAATCACGGTAAGTGAAAATACGCTGATACCTCTGCCCAAAGGTGTTTATCTGGTAAAAATTGGAGCTGATATCTATAAGTCTGTTGTATTCTAATACATACGACCATGAAACACTTACAACAGTTAACCATAGGGGTGCTGTTGATGTTGTGTACCCAACTGAGTTTGCGGGCACAGACATCACCGGATTACGACCCCAATAATCCTCCGGAACCGCAAAATCTGTTTATGCTTACGCTCGGAGTGAGCGAACAGTCGGCCGGAAGTGTGTCGGGAGGAGGCAGCTATGCCGAAGCGACACGGATATGGATTCAGGCTTATACCAATACAGGATTCAGATTTCTGTACTGGAAGGAAAATGATTCCATCGTCTCCTCTTCTGCAGGATTTAATTATTATATGCCTCCACGCCGGATACGGCTGACGGCTTATTATATCTACGATCCTTCGAACCCGGGTGAACCGAACCCCATCAATCCGAAACATACTATCACTTTTCTGGCTGATCCATCTGAAGGAGGCAGTTTCAGTTATAGTACTTATGAAAATGTAGAGGGATACCGGTTTTATTCTTATCCATATCCTGCCAGCGGCTTCGTGTTCAAAGGCTGGTATGCTGCTGATACGCTTATTCAAACCAACTCGCCGCTTTATATTACCATCGGAAAAGCGAATGACACCATTGTTGGCAAGTTCAGTTTTGAACCCGGAGCTCCCGGCGAACCGAATACCGGAACTGAAGTGGAATATCAACTGACCGCGCTAACACAAACTACCGAGTTGGGTAAAACCATTCCTTTTCCGGTGTACCTGACCAATCAGAACATCGATATCAATGCGGCGGTATTTGACATTACTTTCCCTGCCGGGATAGCGGTGGATTATACCAACAGTACCTTGTCGAGCCGGAAAAACGGTCATACTTTTATGTGTGATACGCTGGGAAGCAATACTTTTCGTTATAATATTTCGGAACCATCGAATGCAGCTTTCTTCGGATCATCGGGGATATTGATGACCATTCCCGTGACACTGACCGAAGCCTGGGAGTCAGGAACAAGTCAGCCGGTTTTGTTTAATAATACTGAAGTGAGATCGGGAACTAATGTGCTTGATTGTCCGGCCAAAAACGGAGCTGTCAGGGTACAGGCCGATACCAGTTCGGTGTTTGCCAGCTTCTTCCCTGATATATTCCTTAACAGGGTGTATTTCCATAACCTGTCGACCGAAAATGCGGATGCCTATCACTGGACTTTTGGTGACGGCTCGTTCAGCAATGAACGCAATCCGCTGCATCAGTATGCCCAATCGGGAAAGTACACAGTGCAACTGAAAGTGGTGTCGGGCAACAAATCTGACTCTATTCAGCAAACCATTGATATTGCTGAACAGTCGACATGGAAAGCCTCCGGGACTTTTACCCTTGATAAGAATAAGTCCGGAGTTAAAAACTTTACGGATGTGGCGGAAATGTTCCGTGTGTTTTCTCAGGCTTCTGTAACGGGTGATTTGAAAATACAGGTGGCAGCCGGTCAGACTTTTGTGTTTGGTGTGAATGATGCCTCAACAACCATGCTGAAAACGCTGCAAACTAAAATGCAAAATAATAATTACCGCCTGTTATTCTCTGCCGATGGTCAGGGGGCAGCTCCTATAATCAATTTCACAGGAACTTTTACGCAGGCACATATGGACGATGTACTGCAACTCTGGAAGAAAATGCAGACTACCGGGGTAGTGGTTCAGTTGCTCGATGATCCGCTGGATATCAATGTGCTGAATACCATGACTTCGCAACTGGTGTGCAGTGAAATGGCAACGGATTCGGTTGATTTTAAGCTTATCAGCACGGCCATCGCTTTCCGTTGGGAATATATTCCTGAGGAAACCGATAATAAAGGTAGTTTCCTGATCAGTGGAAATGAGTTGATACCTTCCATGACACTTACCAACGATTCTACTCAGGCCAATAAACTTGTATATGCGGTTTTCAGTACCGGGAAAAGTAATTTCCGGCTGATGACTTATACTTTTAATATTCAGCCGAAGTTGAAAGGTGTGATGACGGTCACTCAACCGAAAAACAATCAGTTGATGGAATCTCTCTCGGTGAATTTTGGGTGGACACCTGTTCCTAATGCTGTGTACGACTTGTATATCTGGGAAAAACAAGCACAGGTTCCAACACAGGCCCTGCTTTCAGGCATTACAGGAAGTACTTATACCAACGCTTCATTCTGTAAATACGGCAAAGCTTATTATTGGAAAGTGGTGGCAAGAGGTAGTTGCAACAGCATTGAAAGTCCCGTCGACTCATTCATTATCCGTACTTTGCCTGATTTGCAGGTCACTCAGATTTCCTATCCACAGGAAATGTATGCTGCCGATGCGATTACTGTCAGGGTGAAAGTTACCAATAAGGGTGACCGTGCTCCTGCTACATGGATACGCGATGAATTGTTGCTGGCAAAAAATGCCGGACTGGAAGGACTCATGTCGCTGACCGCACAATCCAACTGGAGATCGGTGGAAAAGGACAGTAGCTATTTTGTTGATTTCAATATCAATATTCCTGCTGACACCATCCGGTACACCCGCTTTGTGGCTAAAACAGATATTCAGAATTACCTGTTGGAAAGCAATGAGTTGAATAATATGCTGATCAGTGATTCCATGCACATCGTGCAGCCGCTCATCGATGACCACGATTATGCGGTGTTGAAGGAAGTTTATCTGCTGACCAAAGGAAGCTACTGGAATACCAAGTGGAAAACCGGCTCCAATGTGCTTATTGCGGCAAACTGGCCGGGTGTGACTTTCAACCGTGGTTATGTTGCGGGCATTTCGCTTCGCGGTAATCATCTTACAGGAAATCTTCCGAAATCGCTTTTCACGTTGACCAAACTGAGAACACTGGATTTGTATGATAACCAACTGATAGCTGATCTTACGGCCTATGCTGATTCGTTGAGCGAAATGACATTTTTTGCGGATAGTTTGTCTGCCCTGAATCTCGGTAAAAACAAACTTACTGGTGAGATTTCTGCCTTTGTTGATCAATTTCCTCTGTTGAAAACCCTGGATTTATCGTATGGCAAACTCTGTCTAACTAAAGCTTTGTCACCCCTCATTACCAGTCTGAATCTTCAGTATCAGGAAATAATGGTCGATTCTATCACTCTGAAAATGAATCCGGTACTGAATCTGCCGATGATCTCAAGGTATAATCATGGTACTCAGTTGTTCGATTATAATCCGTCCTTTACACTGATGAGTGGAAATAATGGTATAGGATATATCTACTACTCAAGCGGTAGCTACCGGCTCAACTGGTGGAACAATGAAGGATGGATGATTCCGTCGGGTGAACAGATCACCTTGCGGCAGGATCAGGGTCCGGCAGCCTGGTCGACGGCGCCTTTCAAACTGTTCTTCAGTAGTGGCGATGCCAATGTCGATCAGCAAATCAATATCCTCGACGTGCAACATACCCTGAATCATATTCTGAGGGAAAACCCGAAACCCTATAATTTCAGGGCGGCGGATACCTATACCGATAATAGTATGACGGTACAGGATATTGTTTCTACAGTCAATATTATCTTACTTGCTGAAGGAGATACAACAATTGCCGGGATGCCTGCAAAAGTGCCCGGAATAGAAGAAGAGGCACGCAGTACCTTAAGTGTTGATAAAGGGAACCTGATGCTGGATGTGCTCGAAGCTGTTTCGGCGATGGACATCAGTCTTAAGAATGTAAAGGCGAATCAAATCAGGATGTTGCTGAATACTGCTGATTTTCAGATGATCGTTCAGAATGTTGCTGACGGCTCGCGTTTCATCATCTTCTCTCCGACAGGAAAAAGTTTGCCGGCAGGAAGCCACAAGCTTGCCGAATTGTACGGCAATGCTCCGGGAATTGTTCGTGTAGCCCTTTCCGACCGGATGGCCAATGCTGTTCCGTGCCGTATTACGCAGTCGGTTACAGGTCTGGATGATGCTGAATTATTTGGACTCAGGGCATATTTCGATAAGTCTGATTTGAAGATCACACTTCCTGCATATGCCGAAAAGTTATCTGCACATCTTTATAATATGCAGGGAATGCTGGTAAGGTACGACGAAAGAGAA
>JAYFQH010000049.1:0-8865 GCA_034927265.1 Paludibacter sp. | reverse complement strand
TAACTGGCTCGAAGATGCCAAAAAATGGGGCACAACCGCACAGGAAAGCGCGCTGTACGAAAAGAATGCCCGCAACCTGATTACCCTTTGGGGCGATAAAGATTGCCGGATACATGAATATGCCTGCAAACAATGGTCGGGCATGCTGAACGGATTTTACAAAGTGCGCTGGCAGGCATTTATCGATCAGGTTAACAAGGATATGCTCAGAAAGAAAACCTTCAATCAGAAGAAATTCGACGAGCAAATGAAAAACTGGGAGTGGAAATGGATCAACAGCAACGAAACCTACACCACCCTCCCTCAGGGAGATCCTGTAAAAATGGCCAATAAAATGCATGAAAAATACTATCAAAAGATAGTGATGAGTGGTAAGTGATAAATCAATAGCCCCCGGTTTTAACCGGGGGAATAAAATAAGAGATAATGCAGGTTTTAACCGGGGAATATAATATATCAATAGCCCCCGGTTAAACCAGAAAATGAATTATCAATTGCCCCGGGTTTTAACCCGGGGAATGGAGAATGGAAATAGAGATGGAGATGGAAAATAGAGATGTAGATGGAAAAATGGAAATAGAGATGAAAAATAGAGAATGTAAATAAAATGAGACACAGACAATATTAAAAAAAAATTCCAACCAGCTAAAATATAAATATCTATGAGTATCATCACAATTTCAATTTTAGTTTTCATTAGTATCCTGCTAATAATATTTCTCACATCAGTAGTAAAACTGAATGCCTTTGCCTCATTATTTGTCGTGTCGCTGTTACTGGCAGTAGCAGCGCTGCCCGACAAGAATATCGTGGAGATACTCAAAACCGGCTTTGGCAATACCATGGCTTCCATCGGTTTCCTTATCATCATGGGCGCCATCATTGCAGTGATACTCGATAAAACCGGCGCAGCCATTAGCATCGCAGATTTCATGTTATCCATCACCGGAAAAAGCAAAGCAGCATCCGCCATGGGTCTCACCGGGTTTGTGGCCGGTATGCCTATCTTTTGTGATTCCGGATACATTATTTTAAGCGGATTAGCCAAATCCTTCAGTTCCAAAGCAAAAATCGCTTTGCCTTTCGTTGCCTTTGTACTGGCCACTTCCCTCTATTCCGTACACTGTCTGATCCCCACCCACCCCGGAGCCCTGGCAGCCGCAGGTATATTGAACGCCAATATAGGCCACCTGATCTTATTCGGGACTTTGTTTGCCATTCCTGCAGCATTAGCGGCATTCTTCTGGGTGAAATGGAAAACCCGTAAAGAACCGGTAGAACAATTGATGCCAACAGAAGAAGAATCCGTTCCGGAAAGAACCACTCAACTGCCTCCGGTATCGCTTTCCCTTCTTCCGGTCGTTGTGCCCATTCTGTTAATTGCATTGGGTTCGTTGCTCACAGTCATCGGATATGCCGACACCAATATTGTGGTAAAAGTACTTTCATTTCTGGGTCAACCCATCATCGCTCTGCTGGCAGGTGTACTTTTGTCATTCCTGCTGATTAAGCGAATAAACATCGAATCGCTGAACAGTTATTTCGAAAGCGCCATTATGAAGGCCGGCCCCATACTCATTGTTACCGCAGCAGGAGGCATGTTTGGACTGGTGATCAAAGAAACGGGAGTCGGTAGTTATGCCGGAGAGATATTGCTGAAAACGGGATTAGGCATTGCCATTCCCTTCCTCATCACCGCCATTCTGAAAACTGCACAGGGTTCGTCGACGGTGGCCATCATCACCGCAGCATCGCTTATTGCGCCTATGCTGCCATTACTGGGGCTCGGTTCGGAAACGGGAAAATTACTCGCCATGCTGTCGATGGGTGCCGGATCGATGATGATCTCTCATGCCAACGACTCCTATTTCTGGGTAGTGTCCCGTTTTTCGGGAATCAATATGAATACGACGCTGAAGATTTATTCTTCCGCAACCATCGTCATGGGACTGACGGTTTTTCTTTGTGTATGGATAACTTCACGCATAATGCTTTAGAATTATGGACAGGAACAGCATTGCAGAACAGATATTTCTTGCCGGAGTCGCAGGCGTTTTACCCGACCAGCTCATCCGGTCGCAGGTAAAGCTGAATGGGAATATTTTATCCGTCGCCGGAAACAACTACGACCTATCTTCTATCAAAAACATTTATGTGATTGGAGCAGGCAAGGCAAGCGCCCTCATGGCAAGTGAGATGGAGTCTATCCTCGGAAAACGCATCACCAAAGGACATATTGTTGTAAAATACGGACATGGTTGCGACCTTAAGTTCATCACCATCACCGAGGCCGGGCATCCCCTGCCCGATGCCAATGGCGTAGCAGCTGCCGGACAGATTCTTGAGATCGCACAAAGTGCCGACGAACGTGATTTGGTGATTTGCCTTATTTCCGGCGGCGCCTCTTCGCTGCTAGCCGATTTTCCCGAAGGATCAGGTCTGGAGGATTTGCAACTCGCCAATGAGTTGCTGGTAAAAAGCGGAGCAGGAATCAAAGAGATTAACACCGTGCGCAAGCATCTTTCACACATCAAAGGAGGACAACTCGCACGCGCCATTTACCCGGCAAAAGCTGTTAGTCTTATTTTATCAGATGTGGTTGGCGACCCGCTGGACGTGATTGCTTCCGGCCCTACCTGTTACGATAACTCTACTTTCGCCGGTGCATTTGCCGTAATAAAGAAATACGGGTTGGGGAATAAATTTCCGAAAACAATGATGCGGCATCTTCAGGATGGAATAGCCGGATGGCTTCCCGAAACTCCGAAAGCCGGCGACAAAGTTTTTGAAAACATAAAAAACCTCATCACCGGCAGCAACAGCATCGCGTTGACAGCCTCTGCCAGCAAAGCGCAGTCGCTCGGCTTCACCCCCTATGTGATCACCGACGCTTTGGAGGAAGATTACACCGAAGTGGCCGCATATATCCTGATGACCATTGAGAAGTTCAGAAATTATCATAAAGAGCAACCGCTTTGCCTGCTTTTCGGAGGAGAACCTACCGTAAAAGTTATGGGAAACGGTTTGGGTGGACGTAATCAGCATCTGGCGCTTTACTGCGCATTACAACTTCGGGGAACGAAAGGCATTACCCTGCTTTGCGCCGGAACCGATGGAAGCGATGGTCCGACCGATGCCGCAGGCGCTGTCGTAGATGGAGAAACGGCAGCAAAAGCAAAATCAGCAGGCATCGATGCTCAGGAATATCTGAACAGCGCTGATTCCTATCATTTTTTTCAACAGATGGGCGGACATATCGTCACCGGATCAACAAAAACCAATGTGATGGATATGATGATAGTACTTATTGAATAAGCAAACTTTCTAATCAATTATATTATCAATTTAAATTTTACTATTATGAGAACAAGAACATTACTTTTATGGGTAGCAATCGCTTTGGTATCTACCATTTCGGCAACAACGCTTACCGTTACAAACGGGAACGCCTCAGGTGCAGGATCATTCACCGAAGCCTATACAAATGCAGTAGCAGGCGATGTCATCAATTTTAATTTTGATGGAACTGAATACAGCTTAACGGATGCAGTGGCAATGAAAAGCATCACCATCGACGGTTTGAATGCATTCAACAATCAGAAACTCATTCTGAAACAAACCACTGCTTCAAAAAGCTTCTTCACCTTAGCAAGTGGCATTACCGCAACATTCAGAAATTTAGTGTTCGACGGAACCGGTGTTTTAGGAAACACAGCACTTACTGCGGCAAACGGATCAACACTCAACATCGAAAACTGTGAGTTTAAAAACATCAATGCTCAGTTGAACAATGGAGGAGCTGCCCGTATTCAGGGAGTAGCCAATATCTCCGGCTCTTTGTTTGAAAATAATATCGCCAGTGGCGGATACGGAGGCGGAGCATTATGCGTCTATAATGCAGCCAGTGTAACAATCGACAAGTGTAGCTTCACAGGTAATACTGTCAACATTAATGCTGCCAATAAAAACGGTGGCGGTGCTATTGTCGCCAGAGCTACAGTGACTGGCGCCTGCAATGTGACAATTACCAACTCCACCTTCGCCAACAATGTATCGGGATTAACAGGAGGAGCTATTTTGTCTACCGTTCAAAGCAGCAGTGCTTTTACAGCCAATATTAAAGCAATCAACTGTACCTTTGCCGGAAATAAGGGTGATGGAGCTATCAGCGCCTTAACCACTGCAAACGGAACCGCAAATGTCTTTCTGGTAAATTCTATTGTGGTTAACAATGTGAATGCAGCAGCATCAGCTTATTCCGATCTTCTGGAAACAAAAGGAACCAGCGAAACTACCGTGGTGCTCATCGAACCGCACAATGTAATTTATTCGGTAGCTTCCGAAACGGTTGTAACCACCGATCGTAACTGCATTCAGGTGACTGATCCTTCTACCGCGAACGTTTTCTATGAAATGGAAACTTTTGCTACCGACAAAAAACGTCCGGTATTGACAGATACCATGGGTCAAACAATTGCCCTGATTTCTTCGGGTAGTATCGCCAAGAATGCCGGTGTTGCCACATTAGCAGGTTATACCATCCCTACAGTTGACCAGTTAAACGGAGCAAGACCTGCAACTCCTGCCATTGGCGCAGTTGAATATTTGCTGGGAACTGCTGTCCCGGGTATTGACGACAATAGTTCTATCGATTTGACGGTAAGAGGCAAAGAATTAACAGTTTCAGGGCTGAAAAACGATGCTGAAATGGCAATCTACGGTCTTGCCGGTAATTTACTGCACAAATCGGTGGTGAGCAATAACCAGGCGGTTTCTCTTGAAAACATCAGTGCTGGTGTTGTAATTGTGAAAGTACAGCATCAGAGCTTTAAATTACTCTTAAAATAACGTGAGTTCGATACAAAAAAATAAGTAACAGGCCCCCAACTTCCTGAAAAGGGTTGGGGGGCCTTTAACTCAATATATGAAACGATACTTCATATTGATAGCATTGACGACCACAGTAATGCTAGCCACAGCCAAAAACATCAACTTCATGACCTATAACCTGTTGACGAACAACGGGCTGAATCTGCAATCGTTCCGGATCGCAAAACTGGCTCAGGTCATTTCGGAAAGCGATGCCGACGTGGTGGCCGTACAGGAAGTGGTAGGAAGTTCCAATTTCAACAATCTGAAAGAAAAATCGGGTCTTTCGGGAGCCTGGTATGATATTGCCGGGAATGGATATGGAATCGGGGTTTTATGGAAATCGACCATGGGGACACCGCAAATAACCAATGTAAAAATCGCTCCCACCAGCGGCTCCACCGATTCGGAAAGTCGTGCATTTATTATCGCCGAATTTACTGATTTCTGCTTTATCTCTACCCATTTCAGTCTGAATGCCATCGACCGCGACAGCATGGCTGCCCGTATTATCACCTATGCCAACAAAACGGGTAAAACCGTGTTCGTGGGCGGTGATTTCAATGCCCAACCTACTTATCGTGCTATGGTTACTTTCAAAAACAACAATTTTCAGATACTCAATACCCTGACTGAAAACACCTATCCAAGCAGTTCGCCCACCTCGGTCATCGACATGATCCTGGGCTTCCGTAAAAACGCGACCGACAAACCGTACAACGTTGTTTCAAAAGGCATCCCTGCTCCTCCTGCAGGTGTGGTACTGAAAGATGTATCCGACCATCTGCCGTATTGTGTAACGGTTGACCTGTCCGACCTAACTGGCACAGGAACTGATATCCCCGTGAAAAACAATATGCGTGTTTATACCAAAGGTCGGTCTATACTGATAAACGCTCCGGATACCCCGCTGGAGATCAAAGTGTATAATTTGCTGGGGAATTTGATACGTGAGGAAAGGGGATTTGGCGAGCATTCGATTAGTTTGGAAGGTATTACGGGCAATGTTTTTATTGTGAGGGTGAATGGGAAGGGGGTGAAAGTGGTGGCATGAGGTTTAGTGTTTGAAATTCAGCTCAATCTAATCCAGAACCTTCAAAGTTGTGAATTTAATGATGTAGAGTGTTATGACAGTCCTTGCAAACAGACACGAGCCACTCAATAGGCTCTCTACCAATATTTATTTTTGCATATTGTTTGTGATGAACCTGGGTAGCGGGAGCACCGCAATACACACAACGCCAGTTATCCCGTTTAAGAACTACATAACGCTTTCGTTTCCAATCGTCAGATTGAAGATAACTCCTGTAATAATCTCTACGTCGTTTACGCTCTACTTTAAACAACCATGATCTAAATAAAATTAAGCCTATTGCAAAAACTATTATAATAATTAATGTAAGTAAACTCTTATAATCCATATCTGTTTAAATTATTTTTATTCAATCACATCTACTGGATAGGCGATCAAGCCCTATTTCCACCACTGTTTTTCTTCCACTTGTCGAGCTGATTTATTACCGTTAAAGTAAGCGTCGCGATATGTTTGCCAACCAAACTTCAAATACTTGTCATCCGGAGAGAATTCACCTGCACCAATGTCAAGGTCTCCACCGTTTGGAACCCGATAGTCTGCCCAGTTACAAACTTTTTTCTTTTCTGTTTTGTATTCTGTCCAGGTTCCGATAAACTGATTATTTCTATAGTTGTCTGAACTTTTTTCAATCCTGTCGTATTTCAGTTTTCCTAATTTGTCAATAAACCATGAGGTATAAAGAGTCCCCTCAAAAGTACCCGAATGAGTTTGGTTTATGTCTTCCTCAAAATGATATTCCGCGATTAACAAGCCTTGTTGCTTAATTCCTTTGTTTTTATACACATCGTCAACTCCCCAATGCATGACTTTATAAACTCTTATACTATTTATTGTTATTGTTCCATGAAAGTCGCAAATATTATTTTTAACCATCGACTTCCCCGTAACTTCAAATACATTATTATTTGCTTTTTGTCTTGTTACATGGAGAATTTTAATTCTAATTCGCTGATAGTTCTCTCCTATAATGCCGTAAATATGTTTATTCTCAGTTTCTGTCCACAGATTACCATAGTCATAATTATTCAGGCTGTCTTTGTACTCAGTTTCATAAAGATTACTGAAAACTTTCTTTTGCCATTCTGTCGTCATGTTAACTGTTTGTCCAAATAAGGAAAAGGAAACAAATATGAAAGTGATGTTGAATATATTTCTCATGTTTTATTTGACATTATTTCATTTCTCATAGAAATTATCTGAGTGAAACTGAGGGTAGTTTACTTATCTGATTATTCCGATAAAAGTGAGCCAGCATTCCGGTGGTACGAAGGTTTAGTTTTTAATTCGCTGTTTATCTGTCTCTATATATTTCGTTCCGTCATAAACTAAAACAGAATTCCAACCATTATCTGTCTCAGGCTCCATGCTTTCTGTCAACAAAATCGGTTTCGAGTTTCTTGTTATTGGGATAAATGTTAATTTGAGAATTTGTTCACTCACCTTGCTTTCATAAATGCATTTATATCTTGAATTCAATTTCTCAATGATTTGTACCGAATTGTCAAGATTAATCACCGAAATTGTATCATTCTTGATTCTGTTAATATAATGTTTACCTTCTAAAGTATGAGTATGCGTCAAGTTGAGCTTGTTTGCTATTTCATATGTTAATAGGCTGTCCTCAAATTCTATATATGTAGCTTTAGTAAGTTTTTCTTTAAGATTTCCAATACAATAAACAGCTTTATCTAATAATTTAGAATTCTGAGTTTTATAAACAGCAGTAAAGTATGAAAATATATTCCCTTCTAAAAATTCAACTCGAACAAAATGAGCTTTTGTCAGTACGTTATGTTTTTCGTCCAAAAGAGTCAACTCCTCAATTCCTCTAAAATCAAATCCTTTGCTTGCAATATTCAAAGGAATTCTACTTCTAGTGTTTTCATCGTCTTTATAAATCACTGAGTCAGCAAGTTCTGATACTTTTTCAAAATTCAGGTTATTTCCATTCGAATATAATTCAATATAAAATTCGTCTGTTTTCTGGAAATAGTATTTGTTTACAAATCCGATATATGTATTATTGTCGATTGAGTCGAATAAATTAATTTGTTTAGCTGTTGTATTGTTTATATTTTCTTTGTCATATGTTTTCGAGTTGTTGCATGAAAGTTGCACAAAAACAAAAATCAAAGTTGTAATTATTAAGTGATTCTTCATATAATTATTCTTGTCTTTTTTTCTAGTATGCCGCTTAACGGAAGAGCCTATATTTCGGGGCGACATTCAGGAGTCTTCACTGCAATATACGCACAATATTCTTGCGGGCAAAACAGCCCATAAATCGCACACTGTCAGACCTGTAATATAGGCGTGTGTTGAACTAAATTCCCTCCGGGAAGGGCTTTAAATAACTCATTTTTTATAACATTATTTTTAAACTTTCGTTTCAAGATGCTGAAAGAGGAATTACCAGTTCCTTTAAAATTCTAAATCTCCCAATTTATTCATTTTAATTTTTCAGCATCATGAAACAAAAATCAGAATTCTCTATTATTGGTCAGGCACTGCTCATTATTCCAGGCTTCGACCTTGTGTATCAAAAGCTTGAACAGCAGGTTGTGCTGCGTGGACAAGCTAAAAGCACCTTCGAAAACTACATTCATCGCATCGCTCAGGTCTGTCTGCATTTCAACTGCCTGCCCGAAGAGGTAATCGAAGATGAGCTTAACGACTATCTTGCCGGATTGGCTTTGTCGGCCAAATCTCCTTCACGAAGTGCTTTCAAGCATTCAGTTTATGGTCTTCGATATTACTACCGTTACGTGGGACTCCCAACGCGTGCCGTAAAACTGCCTTCGCTTAAAAAGGATGCCCGACTGCCTGATATTCTCAATAAAGCGGAACTTAAAAAACTCTTCGTGGCTCCCACTTTGCTCAAACATCGCATCCTGTTAATG